>NZ_JALNPN010000003.1:0-422526 GCF_024520835.1 Pantoea sp. Fr+CA_20 | reverse complement strand
AAAAAGCGTTTTATAAATCGTTTCGTGTGACACATACATTTCCTGATTATCCGGATAACAGCGCTTCAGCCAACCGGCGATCTGTTCCGGCGACCAGTCCTGATGCATCTTCTCTGCAATAATTTTACACAATGCGGGGCTTTCAATTAGCTTGCAAGGTTTTGGTCTCAGAGCATTTTCCCACGCAGCAGTGTCGGCTTTTGCTGCACGGTATTGTTTGGCACCTCCGTGCCTCCTGACCTCGCGGCTAATCGTTGAGGGCGCTCTTGATAATTTGGCTGCGATGTCCCTGATACTGCGTTTTGCTGCCAGTCCTCTGGATATCTCCTCTCTTTCATCAAGCGAAAGCGCTAATCGGTGCCGCTTTCGCACGGGAGGACGATAGCCACCTGTCTGGTGGATTGTGGGCATGATAGAAGAATGAAATCTGTCGAACATTCTGGCGATATCATGCAGGGAATCACCTTGCTTATATCTGTCCCAGATAATCGCCTTCTGCTCTGGCGTGTAGTTAATCCGAGTTCTTCGTTTCATGGCAACGTCCCCCTTGATTAAGGATAGCGTTGCATCGACCCATTGAACTCACAGCCAGAAGCGGACATTTTGTCTCTCTATTCAGGCTGCCAAATCAGTAAACCACTTTATACTCACTGATCAGCCTCGATGTGTGCGCTGTGTTGCCGTTATTGCAATCACATCCTAAGAAGATTTCTGAGAAACGCAATTAACTTCAATGATATTATATACAAAGGAAACGCTGAGAAACCGGGGTAAAGTTTGGATGTCATTAAGCCCTGAACCGTTTTGCGGTGCATCACATAGCAATCACCTATCCCTGAGGTAACTATATGGACTTTACGGAATATCAAGAAGAAATAATCGAAGATGTTAAATCTTGCCTTGAAAACTTACAAGTCCAACCCATTTTATTCATGGGTGCAGGTATTTCACAACGATATATAAAAGCGCCTGACTGGGAAGGTCTATTAAAGCAACTTGCGGAAATATGTCCCTTGATCAAACGCCCTTATGGTTACTACAGCCAAACAAAGGGTGATAACAAGCCATTGATTGCTAGCGACTTTTGTGAGTTCTATGCTGAATGGGCTTGGGATGATGGCAAGGATCGCTATCCAAAGACATACTTTGAAGGATCGACTTCAAAAGATATTTATATCAAGCATGAAATTGCATCCATTCTGAATGAATTATCAAACTCCGTTGATTTCTCGAACATGGAATATACAGAATAAGTTCAGAAATTAAGGAAAGTAAAACCTCATGCAATAATCACAACAAATTATGATGATACATTAGAAAAAATATTTGACAATTATCAGGCAATAGTTGGTCATAACGTTGTTAAAGTGAATTATTCATCTTATGGCGAAATCATGAAAATTCATGGTAGCAGTCATGAAGTTGAAAGTATTGTTATTACAAATGAAGATTATGTTGATTTCTATAAACGTAAGAAATATATCAGCGCTAAGTTGCTAACATATTTTTCTGAACATCCCTTGTTTTTCTTTGGGTACAGTATCAATGATGAAAACATAAAAGCAATTCTCTCTGATATAGATGAAATCATCGCTCCCAATAATGCATTGATCCCAAATATTTATCTTGTCTCCTTCAGTAAGGATTGCGAGGCTACTGGTTCTCATCAGAAGGAATTGCTAATCGGTGTTGGTGAGAATAAAAGCATTCGAATCAAGGTGATATACGCAAATGATTTTGGTTGGATTTTTGATGCGTTATCATCTAATACACCGGAAATTAGCGTTAATCCAAAACTTGTGCGTGCATTTCTAGCCAGAACGTACACATTCGCATCTGAGTCCCTTGTTAAACAAGAGCTTCCATACGATTTTGAGATGTTCCGCAATATTGCAGAGCATGATGATGCATTAGCAAAAATGTATGGTATCGCTGAACTCAATAATGGTCAGGCACTAAATGCTAGTTTCCCTTATACAATGTCTGATCTGGCAAGAATTCTCGACATGGGATCGTGGCACTATGTTAATCAAGAATTCGAAAAATTAAGAAAACTAACCGACTTCAACATTAAAGCATCAGACAACAATTATCATGTTTTCATTAAATCTGGGAAAAGTGGCGTCGGAAAATACTCATCTGAGGCACTTGACTTATTGCGAAAATCAATAAACGGGGAGAGATTTGAGTTAAACCCATAATTTAAGATGATGCACACAATGACGTTATATTAAAGAGGCAGCTGCGGGAGACTTTTTTGCAGCGGCCTTTTCAATAAATGGGCATTCCTAACGAGCCAGTGATTAGATATTTTCACTGAACCTTGACTTGTCTACCTGAGTTAAATAGTTTTTTACAGTTGTTTTACGTCCGCTCCTCGCTTATAGCTGAAATCTGGGATGTACGCAGTCCGCTCCGTGCCAGAAGCGGTAGAGGTCTATAATTCAAAGGGGAACAGGTCAGATTTTATGAGGTGGATAGAATATGAAACGTAATTACAAATATGGTGATAAACCAATCCGTATAACAACCGTTGAAATTGTTGGTAGAGAGTTTGGCGGCAAAGCTACTGCTACTCAAGTTGATGTTGTTTTGAAAAAGCTTTACCCTCATTACAAAGATAACACTTATCTAAATCTGGTTGTGAATTCAGTTAACTGTAATCGTGGTCACTGGAGTTTTAACAGGACTGCCAGACGTACAGATGACGTTACTCATCGTCATCACGAGTATGATCGTCTTTTCAAGCGTGGGAATCTGTTCGAGATCTATGATCCAAAACTTCACGGTGTGTTTGAAATCTATAAAAATGCAGACGGCAAATGGCTGACACGTTCAGTTAAAACAGAATTTGAAAAAGCAGTAGAGATAGCATTGAAGCAGACCTCATTTAAACGCAGGGAAACCCTTGCTACAGCAAGCACTACACCTGAAAGAGTAATAGTCAGCAGTTACGCTTTTAAGCGTAATCCACTAGTAGTTGCTGAAGTTCTGTCGCTGGCAAATGGTAAGTGTCAGAACTGTCTACATGACGCACCATTTAAACGGGAAGATGGAACACCTTTTCTTGAAATACATCATGTTGAATGGCTTTCTAAGGGTGGTGAAGATTCTGTTGAAAATGCTATTGCGCTCTGTCCGAACTGTCATCGTGAAGCACACTACGGCGGTCTACTATTAAGCAGAATAAATAAAAAATAGCAGATAATAATCTGCTACTCATAACCGAATAGGCTTCTTAATTAACAAATTATTCATCTACTGTAGGATAACGGCTAACTTCCGCTTTTCGCTCATAGCGGACTGACATGCCTCAACAGCTTACCCCTGCTTTTACCAGGCTGGACGACGTTGCCTTAACTCGTTTCGAGTAACGTCGTCAGCAGGCAAGCCGCGCAGCGGTACGACAGCAGAATTTAATAGTTACAATATTTTAATAACAGGCGCAGGATTAGGCCGGCGAACCGGCCTGAGGCATTATCAGATGGCGCAATAAACGCGCGCTTCACGTGGCGTGTAAATACCAAACGTCACCACGCTCAGTAAGCTATTAACAAACGTCTGCTGCACTTCAACCCGACTAACCTTTTCCTGGCCGCCGCACACCTGCGCCGCATCAATGCTCTTATGCTGACCGATACCTGAAATAAAGAACGGCTGGCTTGTGGTTTTCGTCGCCGCGCCAACTTGATTCTGTTTCATTACGAAAGTCTGCTGCGCACAGCCGGTTAAACTCAAAGCCAACAACGCCGCAACACAAAGCTTGTTCATAAATATCCTTATTGCTTGAAATGAAAACATAAATGCTGAGTGAAATCATCACTCAGACAGCAATCAGGTTATCGACAACGAAGGCGGAAACATGAGAAAAATTTTTGGATGAGGACTGTTCTTCTCACCCGGCGCCGCACCAAAGCTCTATTCAAACTCACGCTGCAGCGACTTATACTTCTCGCTCATAGCGGACCCTGGCCTGCCGTTAGTCCGCTTTGTGCCAGAAGCGGACGTCAGTGTCCATGTTGGATAGTCGTTACCATCTCGCAGAATCTCACCGATTTTCGGGCTCCTTTAACATGTCCTTAATTTTATTGTGTCTGACCATCCAGAGGATGTTTGGCTTCAGGCACCAAAGAGTGTCAAATGCTGGCCCGGACACCATGAAAAACGTCGGTGGAAAGTCTTTTAAGCACTTCTCGCAGCGAGTCCACAAACGCGACAGAAGCGGGTGACAGGCTGGCATTTTTGAGGCGCAAAATGCAAATACTTTCCAGAGAAAGAGGTTGAAAAGTGGGCAGGCAGATAAGCTGAGAATGATGTTCTTCATTAAAGATAAATGAACCTGGTAATATACCGAGAATATCTCTTCTTTTTAATAACCCTAGCGTATTAAAGAAAGATGCAGTCTCAACAGCAGGTAACGGAGCCCTGAGGTTTTTTCGATAAAATAGATCATCAAACTGTTTACGTAGAGACGTTTCAGGCGGGGGAAGTATCCATGACTGCAACCTGAAATCCTCAAGGCTAATATTTCTCTTTGAGACCAAAGAATGGTTAGGACGCGCCACAATCAACGCCTTTTCATTAAATAAAACGTCCTTATGAAGCAGGCTGTGAACGCTGACATCGGTCTGCCTGCCCAATATAAAATCAAGCTCACCTGAAATAAGGCGTGACAATATCTCACTATTAACACCTTCTACAATTTTAACCTGAATTGAGGGGTTCAGGGACAATAAATAGTCAACAGCAGCTGGCACCAGATAGCTTGAGCTGGTCTGCATCACTCCTATAGCAATATGTCCGTGATTACCCTTACCCAGTAACTCAATAGTTTCAGACATGCTTTCAATCTGGGCGAGCACTATTTTACCACGCTCAGCGAAAGCACGACCTAATTCCGTTGCGGTAACACCTCTGCGGTTGCGGTTAAAAAGCGGAGACCCTATAGCCTGTTCAAGTTCATTTAGCAATTTGCTTGCTGTGGGTTGCGAGATGTTGAGCGCACTCGCGGCATGCAGAATGCTACCGAATTCTACTAGCGCGACAGCTAAGCGAAAATGCTTAACTGTCGCCCAACTCTGCCTGTTTTTCATTTTCATCAGATATTCCATTTTCGCATACCACAGTAAATATAATTTTCATTTACGAAATTTATAAAAATTTATAGAATCGATTTTTCCTGCATTGATTCAGTTTAACAAAATATTGAGCCACTAACGTATTTGCAGGAATCTGAATGTTTACATGAACTCCCGGAGAAAGAGAATAATCAAATTTTATGACTGAAAAAAAAGAGCTTAGCGATATTCATTTTAACAGTTGGGTTGACCGCCTCCTTCCCGCCGGGTGGAGGCCTTATGCACGCCTCGCCAGACTTGATCGCCCGGTTGGCACATGGCTGACTTTACTTCCCTGCATTGCTGCACTTGTTCAAGCCTCGCACGGCGTGCCCGATATAATTCGTCTTGGTATATTTTCTCTTGGGGCATTGATTATGCGAAGCGCTGGCTCAACAGCCAATGACATCGCCGACAGAAATTTTGATGCTCACGTTGAGCGTACACGTTTTCGGCCTTTAGCGAGTGGAGAACTGAAAGTAAAACAGGCTCTGGCATTCCTGTTTTTTGAGTTGATACTGGCAGCCTCACTTCTCATATTTTTAAATCCTCTTTCGCGCTGGCTTGCTGTTGGATTAGTACCTGTGGTTTTGATATATCCCCTATGTAAAAGATTTACATACTGGCCACAGGCTCCACCCGGCATGGCCTTTAACTGGGGGATGCTTATGGCCTGGTCAGACACAAATGGGATTGTGCCTGCTGGAGCAATTGCTATGTGGCTCGGTGCCGTCTGCTGGCAGGTTGGTTATGACTCTATTTATGCTTATGCCGACATTGCAGACGATGCTAAACTTAAACTAAAATCTACGGCATTATTATTTTCAGATAAAGGTCGCCAATGGATCGGTTCTTTTTATGCTGCCACGATAGCGCTGTGGAGTTTTGGCGGAATGCATCTTCATATGTCCACAGCTTACTTCATCGTAATTTTCCTGATAACTTTACACTTTTCCTGGCAAATAAAAACATTCAGCATCCATCAGCCAAATCAAAGCTTGAATTTATTCAGAGCGAATGTTTTAGTGGGGGTGTTATTGCTTCTTGCAGCTATATTCGGTAGCTTTTGATAAGTTAAAAAACTTTTCATATTCAGTTCCGTCTGTGAAGTGTCATGGTTTAAAAGCGAAAAGACGATAAAAACCTTACACTGCATAAGCCATAAATTCAGGATCGTTATATTACGTTGGCTGCACTACCGACGCTCATAATCTTGACTGATTTATATCGCAGGAAAAAGAACGCGATTCAAAAATTGAGAAATCTGAGAAAATATTAGATCCGCGCAGCATAGTGGATTACCGCCGTTAAACAAGAGTCGTGCAATAGTCTCTTTTACGGGCTATCAGTCAGCCATTTCTGAAGAAGACGTAGTGTGGATTTCTTCATACTATTCCTGTGCCAGACCAGATAGCAGGTATGGTTGCCGCAGTCCAGCTGGCCGTTTTCCATCTCAATCAGGATAGGTATTTTGACGGCAGTCGCAGTTTTTCTATTACGAAAGAAACAGCCCTGGCATTGACTAAGTCCGCTTGTCGCTCACAGCGGACATCTTCCATTTAAACAAACAAGCATTTAAGCAAGTTCAAGACTGGATATTACGTGTTTCAGCTCAGCAACTTTGTCACCCCGGATAGGTAATAGTGGACGCGGAAGGCAGTTTTCGTCAGCCAGTCCAAGAATACTGGCCGCAGCTGAGATAATTCTAAAACCACCTCCTTGCTGATGAAAAAGCTCCCAGAGTGGGCTGAGGCGTTTGTGATTTTCCCGAATTGCAGCGTGGTCTCCCGCCGCTGCCGCATCTGTTATTTTCTTTGCCACATCAGGGAAAAGACCACCAAATACAGAATACCAGACCTCACAGCCAGCTATAAGACCGTTGGCAGCAGAGCCGTCACCACTGATACCGATTGTCACTTCAGCAGGCAGTTTGCTGCGCAGGTTTCTGACCATGGAAACTGCAGCTTCCCTGTCTGAAGGAACGGGCGGAATTTTAATCGAATGTACAGCTGGCAGCGTTGCAATTTTACAGAGCAGGTCATCTGAAAAGCTAAAATGGGTTTTTCCGGGATTGTCATAGACACAGAGGGGGACGGTGATTTGACGGGCTACCATTTCAAAGAGTTCGTATACTTCGTCTTCGTGCAGTGCCTGGTAAGAAAGCGGAGGCAGTAGCAGAGAACTTGCACCAGCTTTCTGTGCATCATCAGCCAGCCGCAGCACTTCATCTGCGCTGACTGCTCCAACACACACCATTACCGGAATATTGTCTGCATTATCTACAGCCAGTCGTGCTATTCGCTCACGTTGTTCACGAGTCATATAGGCGTAACTGCCCGTCGATCCGAGTACGCCAAGAGAATCGACTTTCGCATCTGTCAGTCTTCTCAGTATTCTCAGAAAGCTTTTCTCATCAGGAGAGCCTGATATAAACGGAGTGAGTGGAAATGCGCTTAGACCTTTAAACATGATTTTTCCTCTTTAATCTGGCTTGTAGACGGATTGCCCTGCTCCCCGTTGATTCACTCATATGCTGTTAGCAATGTCCGCTCCTCGCTCATAGCAGATATCACCTACCCACCGTCCGCTTCGTGCAAGAAGCAAACATAAAAAGTCAAAAAGCCCCCTCTTCCACTCTGCCCTTATCTAAACAGTCTGGCTGCTGCTTTTAACGTCGCCTGTCGCCTCTTTTCAATAAAAGGCGCGGCCTGCTCCTGTGCGTTTTTTAACTGTTCTTTAGATGCGGTACGGGGTGAGCCGCAGGTAAAGGGAGGTTCGGGGTCATATTCCAAATGCAGTTGAATAGTCTGAGCAATATTGCTTCCGTGAATTTCTGACACAACGTTGAGCGCAAAATCGATACCTGATGTTACGCCTGCGCCGGTGATACGATTACGGTCACGAACTACGCGCTCATTGACCGGCTCCGCACCTAACAACGCGAGTTGATCCAGAGAAGCCCAGTGCGACGTTGCTTTATATCCATTCAGAAGCCCTGCTGCGCCCAGAACCAGCGACCCAGTGCAGACAGACGTCACCAGCCTGGCGTGTTCACTTTGGGAACGGATAAATGAAAGGACGTCGTCATCGTCCATCAGGTTTATCTGTCCTGGCCCACCGGGAACACAAATTACATCCAGTTGTGGACAGGTTTTAAATGTGGTCGTTGGCTGTATAGCCATTCCACGATCGGAAACGACAAGATCCAGGTTTTTCCAGATGAGATGAACCTGTGTGTTCGGTGCCCTGGCAAAAACTTCATACGGGCCAGTAAGATCAAGCTGAGTAAGCGCCGGAAACAGGAGCAGCCCGATGGATGTGCAGACAGAATCACTCATAGAAAATCCTTCTATCTTAAAAAGATATAATGGCTTTTCCTTTAATAAAGACAACCCTTTGCTTAAAAAACAGACGCGCGCCGAATTCATGTCATGCTCAACTCAGCGGTATTATGCTGGCGTTAAACGATGTCTTGCTGGCCTGACATCCTGACGGCGACGACGGTCAATCATCAGCCTGTCTTTCCCCACAGCGTCGACAACGCCCGCCGCGTCGTAACCCACGCCAGCCGGAAGCTCAAGCGGCATCATCTCGCGCATATATCCCGCGCGAAGTTTCCAGTCGATCGGATTGATGCCAGCCGCTTTGACTGCGATGCGTATCTGACCACGCCCGGGTTCAGGTAGATCGATATCTTCTACCTTCAGGACCTCTGGGCCGCCATATTCATAAAAAAGGACTGCTTTCATTTGATAACTCCTTACCCTGTGATGAGAGGCCCTATCTTCCACTGAACCATAAATGGCGTATAGTGCTTAAAAATAAAACAGTTTGTCTCAAATATGGAACGAAATATGGATCTTAGTGCACTCGCCGATTTCAATCTCGTTGCCACTCACGGCGGGTTTGGGCGTGCCAGCCGCGCGAGCGGACGGCCGAAAGCGACCCTGTCGCGCCATGTCAGCGCACTGGAAGAGCAGATGAAAGTACGGCTGATCGAACGTGGTGGGCGCACGCTTCGTCTGACGCCGGAAGGCGCGATCCTGCATGCCCGTACCCTTGATCCCTTTGACGAAATTACGCAAGCGGTGGCAGAACTAAAAGCGGGCATAGGCCAGCCGCGTGGCGTATTGCGCGTTAGCGTGCCGCTGTTGTTCGCCGATGTCTCGGTTGGGCGCTTAAGCGCGGCCTTCTACGCCGCCTACCCCGAGATACAGCTTGATGTCATCGCGGAAGATCGCCTCGTCGATTTGGTGAGCGATGGCTACGATGTCGTGGTGCGCTTCAATCCCCGCCACGACGACACGCTGGTCGGTCGCAAGTTTTTGAACGATCGCCTGGTACTTGTTGCGCCTCCACACCTGCCGCAGCCGCATTACGACGAGGAACCGCTGAAGCTGCCAGCGGTTGTACGCGCCGGTCGCGCCGTGGTTCCCGAATGGTCCATCATCGATGCTTCGGGCCGCGTGCGCACTTATCTCCCGCAGCCAGTCATGTGCCTGTCGACGCCTTTTATGGCGCGCGATGCGGTACTTGCTGGCGCTGGCGTGGCCGTATTACCTCGTTCTGCCGTTGCTGACGCGTTAGCCTCGGGCCGGTTGGTCGAGTGGGGCACGGCGCAGGTGCCTGCTATCGAAGGTTGGGTACTCCACGCGTCGCGCCGACTGGTGAGTCCTAAGGTGAGCGCGTTCGTGACGTTCCTGTGCGAGCACTTCGCCTGATGCGCGCATCGACGCCGGTGACTGTGTCCACCCAGCCCAGCCATACCAGACTCAAGCAAGCCTCGCCCCGATGGCGCGGCGTTGACGTCCGCAACCTTTTGCGCACGTCAACGCAGAAGTCACGCGTGCAGAAGCTGCCCTGAAACAGGCCGCCGCGGCATGTGTTCCGCCTACTGATCGGGAGGGATACGACGTCAGGCACTCTCCAGATGCACCGCGAGCCAGCGTCCATGCTCATAGCGCAGCAAACCGGATGCCTCAAAGCGCCAGAGGTGAAGCCAGCCGTTATCCAGCAGTTGCCGGATGACCTCATGCTTTGCGATTACCGCTTCAATGGCAGTTTGCGGTGCATCGATGACCACGGTCAGACGCAGCGGCTCGTGCATCCAACGCTTGCCATCATGGAGCGACTGCCGTGACAGACCGATGCGCAGATCGCCGCCGTTGCCCTCGAAGACGCCGATGCGTCCACCCACGACGTTATGCAACACCTTGTTGCCGCTGCCCAGCCTCTGCGGATCGCAAGTGGACGCGTGATACTGCCAGTTGATCCAGTGTGTGACCAGCATCGGGGCGGTCATCAGACCTTCCAGCAGGCTACCGTCAACATCCTGACTGGCATCGTAGTCATGCAGGAAACTGCGCCCGCTCAGGACTACGCCACGGCTACGCTGACGAGGCGCGATCAGAAAGGCGGCGTTGCCAGCAAGCCCCCATTCAGGCCGGGTTTGTGCACCGTCGTTAGCGCGACGACGTAACTGCCCCAGTAACTCATCTTTAGGTGCTCGCGGGTCCAGTTGAAGATCGGGCGCGCGGGCGCGGCGAACCTGGTCACAGGCTTGATTAAAAATGGGTTGCAACCACGCGCAGCGCGCACGCGCGCCTTGTGGCAACAGGTCGAGATCAAACCACTCGATTTCATCGGTGGTGGTATTGTGCAGCGCCGCCACAAACGCCGTGGAATCCGGGACGTTCACCCCCTGCAATTTCAGCCCCTGGCGAACCGCTGGCTCGTTGAGCAACTGGGCCAGGCTGCGCGCATTCACTTCGCCGGTCTGACCACAGCATGCACCGCAGTCCAGTGCCGCTGCGTGGGCATTGTTGGCTGACTGACTGCCATGCCCAACGAGAAGCACTATCGGTGCCAGACGTTGTGTCAGGCCCATGGCATGGAGAATGCCTGCCGCCAGCTTAACTTTGGTCGCTGTATCCAGCCCAACCAGTTGAGGACGGCAGATCTCGCGGTAGCGCGCGGGCAAGCCATCCAGGTCGTCGCGGGGACGTGCTTTTTTGCCTGGCAGTAGTCTGTTCATCAGCTTGACGGAGTAGCTCAACCCGGCCGCTTCCACAAAAGAGAAAGCGGCCCCCGGCCAGTGGCTAATGGCATGCCACTGATCGGCCATGGCAAACCGGGTCTGACGCGATCTGCTGGCTGCATTTTGCCGTGCGGTATCGGCTTCGCACTGCGTCGAATCAGCACAGATAATACGGTCGTTGACCTCTATGGAAGGCGCAAGTAAGCCAGGTAACTGGGGACGCCGGGCTTGCGTAGCCAGCGGCGTGTAGGCAACCGGAAGGCCGAAGAATCCTGCACAGCCGATAGTCTGCACGCCAGGACTGGCGGCCTCCAGGGCGCGGCGCAACGGTTCACTACGCACATCAATGCAGAAGGCGGCCTGGACGTCGACAGCCTGCGCGCCCACCTCCTGGCCCTTTATCGAAGTCAGCCGATGCGCCAACTCACGCTGATAGCCGGTTTCCAGAGCCAGCTGCCAGACTTCGTCAACCAGCATGGCCTGTTCGGCCTCTTCCAGCACCTGAGGGGCTTGTGTCCAGGCGTGCTGAAGCGAGATAAATGCCTGCCGGGTAGCCGCATCATCTTTGCATTCTAAAAGGATCATGCCCCAGGCTAAACGAATAGCCAGCAACTCGCGCAGGTGCGTATCTTTGCCGCCCGCCAACTCAGCCTGCCAGCCCAGATAAGCACACCAGGATGCCCACCCATTGACGGTAAGCAACACCGACTCCAGATAATCTGCCCACACCGCTTCAGGCAGGCCCAAACGCTCGATGACCCAGCGCCCGGCATCCATGGTGTTATCCGGTAACGTCTTAATAGCCTTGTGGATGTTCGGTAAGCCCATTAACAAACCAATACCATGGTCATGCTTCAGAGTATCTCGCCAGAAGGTGTACAACCCCTGTTGGCGATCGGGCTGCCAGCTCGCCTGATGTTCGTCGAAGTAAGCGGCGCAGGTCTGGCTAACCTGATGCGTGATCGCTTGCCGACAGGATAATCTTTTGTGGCGATGGGGATCGTTGTCGAGCATATCGATGAGTAGCGGTAATTGTCCCTGCCGGGCGCTTGCTTGCAGCGCCTGGGTGCACTGTTCAGGCGTCAGGCCGGTCGCTTGTGCCTCAGGTAGCTGACGCAGCGCCTGGGTCAGATCGGCCATGCTAATGCGACCTTCGCGCCAGGCCAGGCTCTGCCGATCTCGCGGTGGGAAGACCTGAATACCGCCGAGCACCGCCATCCGGGCAGCCACCTTGCGCACCGGCATGCCGATACGCGACCAATGCGGATTGACAGCGATAGCGCGGTCCAGTGGCCATGCAGGTGCAATCGCATGGCAGGCCTGCTGGCAGGCTTGCTCGATCGCAACCTGCCGTGAATCTGCATTGGGTGCGGATTGCGCCAGGCTCGCCGAAACGGGTTTCTCTTTGTGGGTCAGTGTATCCATCAGGAAACTCTCCAGTTTAATGGTGTTAGTCAGCGCGGCCTGTCGACAACAGGTGCATCAGGGACGTCAGGCTCAGCGGGCGTGGACGTTGCGGAAACCCCGTTCGCGGGCCATAGAAGCAGCGTCAGACGCGTATAGGCTTCGTCCAGGTAAAAACCTGCGTAGCTCCACCGACGCCAGCGCGACAAGCATTGTGGCTGCTTTTGCAGTAACACCTGACAGACATACAGTGCTGCCATACCTGCCAGCGCGATCAGGCCCAGACGATCATCAGGTGCGTCCTGCAGACCGAGCGGCAGCGTATGCAAAGCCAGGGCAACCATCGTCAGGCCGATAACCGTGAAGAGTCCGAAAAGAGATTGCAGCGTACGTGTCGAGCCGTCTTGCGCGTCAGGCAACCACAGCAAGGGTGCCCACGCCATGCCCAGCACAACACTCCACCACCAGGGCCAGGCGGCAAGACCTGCCAGCATCAGCACCAGAAATACCGCTGAAATCGTTAATACCGGGGCAAGAAACACGCTCACCGTGGCGGGCAAGGAAACCCGGTGCAGCGCCTGCTGGCGAGTGTGTCTTACGCCTTCTGACGCGGACAGAAAAGCATGTGCTTTGTAGAGCGAATGACCAATGAGATGCAGAGCCGCCAGGGTAGTCAGGCCAAGTGCGCACTCAAGCAGCATAAAGCCCATTTGCGCGACGGTAGACCAGGCCAGGCGTACTTTTATGCTGATGCGCGTCAACATGACCATGCCTGCCAGCACCGCGGTCGTCAGCCCAAAAACCAGTAACAAGACTCGCGCAGCACTGGCCTGTTCTACCATCGGTGCGAAGCGAATCAGCACAAAGCCACCAAGATTGACGACGCCGGCATGCAGCAGCGCAGATACCGGCGTTGGGGCTTCCATCACCTGTATCAGCCAGCCATGCACGGGCAGTAAGGCTGTGCGGAGAATGACCGCCATCACCAGTAATACGGCGCTCGCCTGCAAGGACACAGACGCACCCTGCTGGGCGATGTGCATCCACAGGGCTGACAGCGAGAAACTGCCGACATCCCACCAGGCCAGCGCGGAAGCGCCGAGCAACATCACGTCAGCCATCCGATCGGCAATGTATTTTTTGTGTGCCGCAAACAGGGCAAAGGGGCGATCCGGGTAAAAGCAAAGCAGGTGTTGCAGCGCTATGCCTACAGCGGCCCAGGCCGCGATGAGCAGCAGCCAGTTATCGGCCAGCAAGAGCAGATGGACACTGCCCAGAACAGCGGTCAGTGCGCCCATGTAGCGTTGCTGGTTCGCTTCCCCTTCAAGATAACGCGCAGAAAACGACGCGATGACGTTGCCGAGCAGCTGCACCAGCAAAGCCAACACCAGGCCAAACGTCGTGGCTTTGACTATGCCGGGCCATTGCACGACACGGATGTCCGCGGTAAGAGACAGCCCGGTGAAGACAATGGAGCCATACGACAGAATCTGCAAAACACGCCAAAGTGTCGGTGTAGGCACCCCGCCCCACCGCGTCAGTGCCGTTAACCCGAACATTAAAATTGTTGGTGCTAAAAAACAAACCAGGTAAAAAGCTTCAAGGATATTCATCGCATAGCCCTTATGAATGTGACTGAGGGTATGTTCCTTGACGCAAACTATTCTGTAAAATATATTTATTTGAATAAATCAATACTTAAAAACGAACGATGAATCTTAACCAGCTAAATTTCCATCACCTTTTTTATTTTTGGCGCGTCGCCAAACTCGGGCACCTGACGCGGGCTGCCGAAGAGTTGGCGACCTCTCAATCGGCCGTTTCGGTGCAAATCCGACAGCTTGAGGAACGGCTTGGCGAAAGTTTATTAATCCGCAAAGGCCGCCGCCTGATCCTCACGGACACAGGTCAGCTGGTCATGGCTTATGCAGACAATATTTTTGGACTTAGCCAGGAGATGCTGGGACGCTTAAAAGGCCGTTCAGCCGGTGTCACACGGTTACGTGTGGGCAGCGTGGCAACCCTGTCGCGCAATTATCAGGAAAACTGGATTCGGCCTGCACTTACCGACCCTACTGTCGTGCTGACACTGGAGTCGGGATTGCTGGAAGGCCTGCTGGTCAGGTTGATGCAACATCAGCTCGATGTGGTGCTGGCCAATGAGACCGTTCCCGTGGACCCCGATCGTCCTTTGCACTTCGTGTATCTGGGCAGTCAGTCCATCTCTTTAGTCGGCCCGGCGAGCAAATGGGCATCGCGCCGTCTACGCATCCCGGAAGATCTGGATAACGTGGAAATTGCCTTGCCCGGCCCACGTCATGCCTTGCGCGCGCAGTTTGATGTGCTGTGCTCTGCGGCGGGCGTAACGCCCAGAGTGCGCGCTGAAGTGGACGACATGGCTATGCTGCGTCTGATCGCTCGCGACAGCGGCTGGCTCACCGTATTGCCCGAGGTCGTGGTTCAGGATGAACTGCGTACCGGCATTCTTGTCACCGTAGGCCAATCGGCGGAGTTGCAGGAGCGCTTCTACGCCATTACCACGCCACACCGGCACCGTATCGACGTGCTGGAGCAACTCCTGACGGGGGCGCAAAAACGCCAGGCAGAAGGCTAAGCATCGCGCCGAGACAGGCAGCCTGACAATGTGCAGATGGCAGGCAACCTGCGCGCGATGATCTCGCCTTTGTTTAGCGTGTTTCTCTGCCGGAAGCGGTCCGCTTCGTGAAAAGAAAGTGATTTCATTTGGATTCCCCCATTGCGTAACAGCTTGCTGTAATGCTTTTCGCAAAGCGGATCACAAATCGGCGCGTCAGATAACCCACTGCACAATTTAATATTGAATCTCCATTTTCACAGTGCCAGGATAAATCGGCATCACGCTTGTTACCGATTATCGGGCAAAACCTGAATGCAGGCTGGGGGATATTCCCTTCACCGCTGTATTTATGTTTTGCCCGATTTTGTTTCAGGAGTAAGCGATGCTGGTCAGACAAATACTGAATAATAATGTGGTCAGTGCGATTGATGATAACGGCCTTGAAGTTATTTTGACCGGACGCGGTCTGGGATTTAATACGCACAACGGTGCCAGTATTCATCCCCACGAGGCAGAAAAAATATTTCGTCTGGAAGATTCATCGATCTCTGCACGCTTTAAAGATCTGGTCAGTGAAGTCCCTATCGATATTCTCCAGCTTACCGCCGATATTGTCAGCCTGGCGCGCGAACAGCTGAATCATAAATTAAGTGAAGGGCTGTATGTCACGCTGGCCGACCATCTTCATTTTGCCCTGGAACGTCATAAAAATAACGCGCTGCTCGCGAATCCACTGGAGTGGGAAGTGCGCCACTTCTACACCGCTGAGTATGCAATTGGCCGTCAGGCGCTGGGCATGGTGGTCGCCCGCACCGGCATGCTGTTACCGGACAGTGAAGCCTGTAGCATTGCACTGCATATCGTTAACGCCGGGCTTAACGACACGCTGGGAAAAACCGCAAAAATTACCCAGCTCCTTTATCAGCTGCAACAAATCGTAAAATACTTTTTTACCCTTCATACAGATGAACACAGCCTGAATTACCAGCGTTTTATTACGCATCTGAAGTTTTTTGCCCAGCGGGTCATCGATGGCGAGGTGTTAAATAATAACGATGACGAGTTTTTTGCGCTGGCGCAGCAGCGTTACGCGCGCACCCTTAAATGCGTTGACGCCATTAATGAGTTTGTTAAAAAACATTATCACCACAGCATGAGCAACTCTGAAAAACTCTATTTGACAGTGCACATCGAAAATATTGTGCAGCGCAGCGCGCCCGAGGTTTTACCCCCTAAAACGTAATGAAAAACCCATTTCGGCTTGTGACTGTTCAATCAGGCAAACCCCAGAAGCCTACCCACCCGGTTAACCCCGGTCATTGTGGATGACGTCATATTGACTTCAGTCTGGAGGGATTTATGAATTATCAGGACACCGCACAGCAAATCATTACACTGATTGGCGGGAAAGATAACGTACTGTCTTTATTTCACTGCATTACTCGCCTGCGTTTTTTACTTAAAGATAACAGCCTGGCCGACCGTCAGGCGCTTGAAGCGCTGGATGGCGTGATGGGCGTTAACCTTTCTGGCGATCAGTTTCAGCTAATCATTGGCAATGAGGTTGACCCCTTGTGCAAGGCGCTGCTGAGCCAGTTGCCGTTACAGGACACCCCGCAGCGCGCCACGTCGCGCAGCCATCCCGTTTCGGCGCTGCTGGAGGGATTATCCAGCATCTTTTCGCCCATTATTCCCGCCATTGCCGGTGCCGGTATCCTCAAGGGGATACTGGCACTGTTGGTGGCGTTTCACTGGCTTGAAGCGCATAACCAGAGCTATCAGGTGCTGTTAGCCATCAGCGACGGCGTATTTTATTTCCTGCCGCTGGCGCTGGCGTTCAGTGCGGCCAGGCGGTTTGGTGCCAATCCTTACGTCGCCGTGGCGCTGGCGGCCTCGCTCTTTCACCCTGCCCTGCAAACCCTGTTCAACGCCGGTGAGCCGATCCACTTTCTGGGATTCCCCGTGCCCGCGGTGAATTATGCCTCGACGGTGATTCCGGTGCTGCTGTCGATATGGCTGCTGAGCTACGTGGAACGCCTGATCGACAGCCTGATGCCCGCGGCGCTGAAAACCATGTTTGTTCCGCTCCTGAGCCTGCTGATTGTCACACCCATTACGCTTATCGCCATCGGCCCGTTGGGGATCTTTGCCGGTAACGCGCTGACCGGCGGCATTATCTGGCTGGTCGAAAACATGGGGATTGTCGCCGGCATTGTAGTAGGCGGGACATTATCGCTGATTATTATTACCGGTATGCACTATGTGCTGGTGCCCGTGATGATCCACAACATCAGCCAACTGGGTTTCGACCCGTTTAAAATCCTGTTTTATGTTGCCAATCTCGGTCAGGCAGGTGCGGCATTCGGCGTATTCCTGCGGGCCAGAGATAAAAAGCTCAAGTCACTGGCGCTCACCACCAGCTTCAGCGCCGCAATGGGCATTACCGAACCCGCGATGTACGGTATCAATATTCGTTACAAACGGCCGTTTGCTGCTGCCCTGCTCGGTGGGGCCTGCGGCGGCGCGTTTGCGATGGCAATGGGTGTAAAAACCTATGCGTTTGCGCTCAGTGGACTGCCCGGCATTCCCGCGCTGGTCGGCCCGACCTTTATCTATGCCCTGCTCAGTCTGGCAATCGCCTTTGGCAGCGCCGCCCTGCTCACCGTGCTGCTGGGTTTTGATGAGTCGACCCAGCAGTCCGCCGCCGATGTGGCGTCCGCACCCGGTCTTCATCGTCACGATCCCGAAAAGCTCTTTGCGCCCGTGAGTGGTGAGATTACGCCGCTGAGTGCGCTGGCCGATCCGGTTTTTGCCGACGAGATTTTTGGTAAAGGACTGGCTATCTACCCGACGGTTGGCGAACTGCGTTCTCCGGTGGACGGCAGAGTCGAGTCGCTGTTTGAAACCCACCATGCGCTGGGGCTGAAGAGCGACACCGGTGCGGAAATCCTGATCCACATTGGCATCGACACCGTCAAACTCGGCGGCCGCCACTTCACCAGCCATATTCAGCCCGGGCAGTTTATCGGCACGGGCGATCTGTTAGTTACGTTCGATCTGGCCGCGCTTCAGGCCGAAGGCATCGACCCGAGCGTAATTGTGATTGTGACTAACAGCGAGCGCTATGGCGCTATCCACCCGGTCAAAGCCACCGGGAACATCGCCTGTCGCGATGCCTTTCTGACACTCACCGCCGCAGCGGTTTAAGGAGCAAAATATGACGTATCCAACAGCCTTTCCTGAGGGATTTTTGTGGGGCGGAGCAACCGCCGCGAATCAGCTTGAAGGTGCCTGGGATGTCGGTGGCAAAGGATTATCGGTTTCCGATGTGTATACTTTTGACACGGCTACCCCGCAATCACAATGGCTGGATCAGTGGCTCAGCATGACGCATGCTCAGGTCGCAGAAGCCCAGAACCCAGACAGTAAAAAGTATTATCCCAAGCGCAAAGGCAACGGCTTTTACACCCATTTCAAAGAGGATATCGCGCTGTTCGCCGGTATGGGATTTAAATGCTTCCGCATGTCGATTGCCTGGACGCGCATCTTTCCGCGCGGCGATGAGGCGGAACCCAACGAGGCGGGCCTGCAGTTTTATGATGAGGTACTGGATGCCCTGCTCGCACAGGGTATTGAACCCATTGTCTCGCTGTCGCATTACGAGATGCCGCTGGCGCTGGTGACAGACTATGGTGGCTGGCCGAACCGTCAACTGGTGGACTTTTACGTCCGCTTTGCCACTACGGTATTCACCCGCTATCGCAAAAAAGTGAAGTACTGGATGACCTTTAACGAGATCAACTGCGTGAAGCACCATCCGTATGTGAGCGTGGGCGTGATTGAAGAAGGTCATCCTCACCTGGAGCAAGATAAATATCAGGGCGCGCACCATCAGTTTGTCGCCAGCGCGCTGGCCACCAAAGCGTGCCACGCGATTATCCCCGGTTCTCAGGTGGGTTGTATGATCAGCTATCAGATCCTCTATCCGCATACCTGCCATCCGGATGACGTACAGGCCTGTGAAGAGATGCAGCGCGTGTCGTTATTTTTTAGCGATGTGCAGGCGCGCGGTTATTATCCGGCTTATGCCGACAGAATGCTGGCGGAGAAAGGCGTACAGCTCATTAAGGCCGTGGGCGACGATGAGATCCTGCGGCAACATCCGGTGGACTTTGTTTCCTTCAGCTATTACATGTCCAGCACCGTCAGCGCCCAGCCGGAAAAACTGACCGGCGCGCAGGGCAACCTGATTACCGGCGGGATTCGTAACCCGCATCTGGCGACCAGTGAATGGGGTTGGCAAATCGATCCCAAAGGCCTGCGGCTGGCCCTGAATCAGCTTTATGACCGCTATCAAAAGCCGCTCTTTATCGCCGAAAACGGTCTGGGTGCGGTGGATACCGTTAAGGCCGATGGCAGCATTGATGATGATTACCGTATCGACTACCTGCGTCAGCATGTGGCGCAGATGAAAGAAGCGATTGCCGACGGTGTTGCACTGTTTGGCTACACCTGGTGGGGGCCGATCGACGTCGTCAGTGCCGGCACCGGGCAGATGTCCAAACGCTATGGTTTTATTTACGTGGATCAGGATGATATGGGCAACGGCACCCAGACGCGTTCATTGAAAAAGAGCTATCACTGGTATAAAAAGTTGATTGCCTCTAACGGTGAAGACACCGGCTGCTGATCCGGTTTGTCGCCATGATCATGACCTGCAGGCAGGCGCTGTCGGCAGGTCATGTTATTTCAGCCTCTGCCATGCTGGTACGGCAGACAGACTGACTGCCATCTGAACCCCAAGGAGAAGGTTGATTTGAACACCCTGCATCTGGTCGATCCCGAACTGCTGCCCGCCCTGGCAAACAGCGCGCCGCTTGAGCTTACCCCGGAAACCATTGTGGCGCTGCGCCGCGAACGCCAGGACGCCGCCGTAAAACAGGTTCAGGCCTACCGTGACGGCGGACTGTACATTGAAGAACACAGCATCGATTCCCCTGACCATCCGCCCGTCAGGGTCTGTGTGATTACCCCGGTCAGCGCGACCCCAAGGCGAATGGGCATTTTGCATATTCATGGCGGCGGTCATCTGTTTGGCAGCCCGGAGCAATCCCTTTCACTGACCAGCGTAACGGCACTGCGCCACAACTGCGTCGTGGTCTCAGTGGACTATCGCCTGTCACCGGAAACGGTTTTTCCCGGTTCGCTGGAGGACTGCTATGTGGTGCTGAACTGGATGGTGCGTCAGGCTGACATGCTGGGCATCGATCCGGCACACATTGGTTTAATGGGCGACAGCGCCGGTGCCGGACTGGCCGCCTCGCTGGCGCTGCTGGCAAGGGATCGCGATGGCCCAAAACTGGCCTTCCAGAATCTGATGTTCCCGATGCTGGATGACCGCACGGTGACGGAAACGCATCCCAATCCCGTGACCGGCGAGTTTGCCTGGACGCGCGAATATAATCGTATTGGCTGGACCGCACTGCTGGGCGAGGAACCCGGCAGCGAAACGATCTCGCCTTATGCCGCACCGGCACGCGCCAGCAACCTCGCCGGGCTTCCGCCCGTCTGGATAGGTGTAGGAACGCTGGACCTGTTTCTGGATGAGAACCTCGACTACGCACAACGGCTGATCCGTGCCGGTGTCGCCGTGGAGCTGCACGTCTGGCCCGGTGCCTTTCATGGCTTTCATGCCAGTGACACGGCGGCAGTGTCGCGACAGGCCAGGGAACTGCGCCAGCGCTGGCTGTCGCGCTTTAATCCCTGCCCATGACGCCAGAATCAGCCCGGTTGGGCGATTGGCCTGCCCGGATTTACGACAGCCGTTAACTTACCCGGAGTCATCAATGCAAACGCTGCACATCGTGCCCCGCCTGATGAAAGCACTGCGGGCGGGGAAAAAACGCCATACGATACGCTGGCAGGAAGCCAAAATCACCCCAGGACCGCTGCGCTATATCAGCAGCGAAGACCCGGAATCCGTCGTCATCGTCAACGTTGAATGCGTGGTCACTCTGCCGCTGTCCTCCGTGGCGCAGTATCTGGGTAAAGACGATGAGTGGACCGATGCGGTGCTGTTAGCAGGAATGCAGGCGCATTATCCGGCGATTCAGCTCGGGTCAGAGGTTGAGGTTATCCATCACTCAGCGCCGCTTGAGGATGAAACCTGACGACGCTGTTTTCACCGGAGAACGTCATGCTAGATGTGCTTAAACAGCTGGAATGCAGCCTGCATCATGAAAAGCGCCACGATTTAGCGTGGCTTGAACAGACACTGCATCCTGAATTTAAAGAGATCACCCTTTCAGGCACGCTGCTGAACCGTGAGCAAATCATCGCGGCGCTCATGAATGAAGAGAACGCACAGGCCATTATCAGCAGCGACTTTCAACTGATGGAGGTCGGAACCCAGCATACCATTTTGCTTTACCGCACCTCACAGCCGGACGGCAGCCGTGCCGCATTACGTTCGTCCCACTGGGTGTTATCCGCAACGCATGGCTGGCAGATGATTTTTCATCAGGGCAGCACGGCAGCCGCCGGGTCATAGTTTGGGGTTTGGGAAAAAAGCGTGGGCTGTCCACGCAGCCGTAAAACAGACCCACAACCTGTGGCAATCATGGCCGACAGGCGGCCATGCGCGTTATTTCACCACAGGATTTTTCTGCAGCGACAGCGCATCCATAAATGCGTCATCTAACTGGAGATGCGCTTTTACCAGCTCACGCGGCGTACCGGCCAGCCACTGATTGAGTGAGATATCGGCGTAATAGTCACTTTTGAATAACTCCAGGAAACGCAGCGGCCCCTTGCCGGTGTTTTCAACATAGTGCCCCATGGCGAAGGGCACATAGCCGACATCCCCTGCCCGATAATCAAATGTTCTTGCCTGACCCGATGAGGCAAAAACGCCCATGCGTCCTTCCCCTTCCAGGTAGTATTGCCATTCATCGTTATTCGGGTGCCAGTGCAACTCGCGTAATCCGCCGGGGGCGATTTCAACCAGGGCTGCCGCGATAGTTTTGGACACCTTAAAGGTTGAGGAGTCGGTGATTCTGACCGTGCCGCCTGGTGCCTTTATGGGTTCCTGTGCCAGCATGTGGTGGGTAAAGGTGCGTTTGGCTTTGGTTGCGCCTTTCACCGCCACTGACTCCAGGCTGCCGGGCACCTTCGCGGCAAAAATATATTCATCCGCTGGCGAAGGCAGGTGGTCGAAGGTGGATACCGGGACGTTGAAGTTTTTCGCCAGAATGTCCGGCGGGATATGTTTGAACCAGTCGGATAACAGAAACGTGCTGTCCTCATCAAATCCGCCATCGTCGAAGGCCAGCAGAAACTCGCATCCATCAGGCCCGATGCCCTGAATTGAATGCGGGATGCCCGGCGGGAAATACCATAAGTCTCCCGGGCCAATATCATCGATAAACCAACTGCCATCAGTATCAAACGCGGTGACGCGGGCGTTGCCGTAGGTCATGTAGGCCCATTCGCCCTCTTTATGCCAGTGTAATTCGCGGATGCCACCGGCATTCAGGCGCATGTCCACACCGGCAATGGTGGTCGAAATGGCTAATTCACGTTTGGTGACCTGGCGCGTCCATCCGCCGCTGCTTTTGCGCACGTGCGCATCACTGAATGAAAAACGCAGGTTCGGTAACGTCCCGCTGTCGGTCGAAGGTGGATTAACGATGTCCGGATTTTCTGCTTCGCGGATGGGATCGTGCGGCCCGGGATCGCGACCACCGGTCGGAAAGGACTGAATGCTGTCATGCGCATGAACCTGTCCAGCCGCCAGCGCCACCGTCCCGCCTGCGGCAAACGCCATAAAACTTCTTCGGGTTAATTTACTCATTAATTAAATACCTCATTCCTTGCTGATAAAATCGCCGACATGCGCTGCCATAAGTAATCTATAGCGGGATAAGTTAAATTTTATTAATGGTATATGTAAATTTTGATGACATCCGCACGCCCGATCTGGCGCAGAAATTATCAACCGGTGCTAACTCTTTTCAGCTGGTTGATGAAAGGTTAACTTTTCTTATCGATATCAGCCCGCAACTGGCACAAAAGGGTAATTTTCGCGCGTAATGTCAATATCGACGCCGATCATACTTCGTTACAGGCCCGCTCCGTTTTCGCCGCGCTTGCGGGTTGATTGCTGGCATGGCGCAGTGCCGCAGGAAAGTATTAACCCGGTCAGTCTGACAACCGCGCACGGGAATGATTGGGGGATATTCAGGCAGGCGTCAACATCGCCGGGGTGCGGGCTAATGCATGACCGGGAAGAGGTGAAAGCCGGGAATCATACGGCGGGATTGCTGGGCTACGCAGAGGCGCTGTGCGTCCGGCCAGGCCGTATCTGCGCCAGCCAGACGACAGGGACAGGCTGTCAGAACAGGATATCCTGACGCGGCGATGAGGCTGCGGACTGCGGCGCGCGGGCTGAGAATGCTGCACCTTCAGCCTGCTGCGGACAAATCGGGTAACCGCGGTGGCGCTCTGGCAAATTCACAATAATGATGCTGTCTTCAGGTCCATCAAGCACATCATCCATCAGGCTCAAATATTCATAAGGATTTTGCATAAATCGTCTCTGTTCCGTTATCCATAGTGAAGCAGGTCATACAGCAAACACAGGCACGATATGATCATTGCCAGGGATCGATAATAGCTGCTGAGCACCATGTCACAAGCAGATTACGCTTATATGACAGCCAACAGGCGAAAACAGCGGCGTGCGCCAGGCACGCCGCACCCGGTCAGAAGAAGCCCAGCGGCTGAATGCTGTAGCTCACCAACAGGTTTTTGGTCTGCTGATAGTGATCGAGCATCATCTTGTGTGTCTCGCGCCCAATGCCTGATTTTTTATAGCCTCCAAAGGCGGCATGAGCGGGATAAAGGTGATAGCAGTTGGTCCAGACGCGACCGGCTTTAATCGCCCGTCCGACGCGATAGGCCCGGTTGATATCACGTGTCCAGACTCCCGCGCCCAGGCCATAGATGGAGTCGTTAGCAATGGCGATGGCCTCCGCTTCGTCCTTAAAGGTGGTAATGCCCACCACCGGACCAAAGATCTCTTCCTGGAACACCCGCATGCTGTTGTTACCTTTCAGCAGCGTGGGCTGGATGTAGTAACCGCTGGCAAGCGAGTCATCGAGCTTCTCAACGCCCCCGCCGATCAGCACCTCGGCACCTTCCTGACGGGCGATTTCCAGATAAGAGAGGATTTTATCGAACTGCTGCTGAGAAGCCTGCGCGCCCACCATCGTCTCCGTATCCATGGGATCGCCGCGCTTGATGGTTTTGATACGTTTGAGCACCGCCGCCATAAAGGGTTCGTAAATCGACTCCTGCACCAGCGCCCGTGATGGACAGGTACAGACTTCGCCCTGATTGAGGAAGCCGAGCACAACGCCTTCCGCCGCTTTCTCAATAAAGCTCTCTTCGGCCTGCATAATGTCTTCGAAGAAGATGTTTGGCGATTTACCGCCCAGCTCAACGGTAGACGGAATTAAGCTTTTCGCGGCCAGTTCCAGGATATGGCCGCCCGTGGCCGTCGATCCGGTAAAGGCCACTTTGGCAATGCCCGGATGTGAGGCCAGCGCCTCACCGGCTTCTTTACCATAACCGTGAACCACGTTAAGCACGCCCGGAGGAAGCAGATCTTTGATCAGGTCAACAAACAGGGTGATCGACAGCGGCGTCTGCTCTGCGGGCTTAAGCACTACGCAGTTGCCTGCCCCCAGTGCCGGTGCCAGCTTCCACGCCGCCATCAGCAGCGGAAAGTTCCACGGGATGATTTGCGCTACCACGCCCAGTGGCTCATGGAAGTGATAGGCGGCGGTAAATTCGTCGATCTCTGCAGCGCTGCCCTCCTGCGCTCTGACGCAACCGGCAAAATAGCGGAAGTGATCCACCGCCAGCGGCATATCAGCGGCCAGGGTTTCCCGCACCGGTTTACCGTTGTCCCAGGTTTCATTCACCGCCATATATTCCAGCTTCTCTTCCAGCCGGTCGGCAATCCTGAGCAGCACCAGCGCGCGCTGTTGAGGCGAGGTTTTCCCCCATGCGTCCGCCGCCGCCGCCGCGGCGGCGACCGCGTTATCGACATCGGCCTTGTCTGAGCGGGGAAAGGCGCCTACGTCAGAGCCATTAACCGGCGAGGTATTGCTGAAGTAGTTGCCATTGACCGGCGCAACGAACTCACCGTTGATGAAATTGCCATAGTGCTTTTGCAACGTGATGAGAGAACCGGGTTCTCCTGGCGCGGCATAACGCATGTTGAATCTCCTTACGCAGTAGGATGTGAAACAACTTTGAAACCTATTGTTAACATATTAGATCAGCGTCAGCCTGACAGGTTTGTTATCCCTAAACTGTGACCGCGACGAAGGAAAATCCGCGATGGGCGCACTACAGATAATTCCGACTTTTTGCCGCTTCGCCAGTTAACTGGAAACTTTTGAGCACGATGGGGTCAATATGGGGATATGTTCACTCTGGAGGTAAGTAAGCATGTTAGCTTCGGCTTTCACCTTAATGCGCGCTAAAGCAGATTTCGTCCACCAGTTCATCCGTAATCCGCGCAAAATGGGCAGCATTACTCCTTCCTCTGATGCGCTGTGCCGCACCATGGTTGAATCGGTGGAATGGAACAGTCAGTTGCGGATTGCCGAGCTGGGTGCGGGAGACGGTGTGCTAACGCGTCGCCTGCTGGCTCAGATGGACCCGAACGCGACCTTGGATGTGTTTGAAATCAGCAGCACGCTGGCGCAAAAGCTGAGCGCGCTGGATGACGAGCGAATGACGGTGAGGACCTGTTCAGCGGAGTACCTCAACGGCAGTTATGACGCCATCTTTTCTGGCCTGCCGCTGTTGTCGTTGTCGCCGGAACTGCGCGATGCCATTCTGCAGGCGGTTTATCACGCCCTGGGACCCAACGGCGTCTTTGTGCAGTTCCAGTACACCTCACTGACCCAGCCCGATCTGTCACGTTACTTTACCTGGGAACGCCGACGGGTATTAAAAAACGTCCCGCCAGCCTGGGTTTATCGCTGTACCCGCCACTATGCGCCCTGAGCGCTGTTAACCGCCGGGCGCGTTTGCAACCAGAAATGGTATAAGACGCTGCGCGCCCAGTCCGCCCCCTGCAGTTCTTCCCCGTCGCGCTCACAGGCTTCCGGCAGGCACGCGTCCATAATGCGGCGGTCAAACTCCGGATGAAACTGCACCGACAGCGCACAGGATGAATAGCGCAATATCTGGCAGCCATCCTTTTCCGATACTGCCAGTACTTTGGCGTGAGCTGGCGGCGTAATCACCGACTGACGATGTGAAAGCCAGGCCTCAAAGGTATCTGGCAAGGTGGCCAGAAGAGGATCGTGGCGGGCCTGCGTCGTCGTGGTTAACCTAATCAGCCCGCGCTCCCAGTCATTGGGGTTATCGTCCACCTTCCCCCCTAATGCATAAGCCATAAGCTGGTGTCCGTAGCAGACGCCGAGCAGCGGTAAACGCGCCTCCATTGCCGCCCGAATCCAGGCCGCCGTGCGTTCACTCCAGTCCGCATGATCGGTCACCATCGCCCACGAACCGCTCAACACCGCACCCGAGATTTCAGTAAACTGTGGCAGCGTTTCGCCCAGATGGGGACGGACAATAAGGTAATCGTCGGGTTGTAAATTCAGCGCCTCGATAAACCATACCGGTTGTTCACCGATTTTCTCGACCACGTTGGCGGGAGGAACATCTAACTGGATAAGGGCAAGGGGCAATACAGGCGTGGAAATCATACCGAATCGAATCCTCAAAAGGGTTGGCGTTTCGGAAGATCAGTCTGACAGTAACGATTGTAAAAGTCTTATGAATTTTTTTGGCGTTATTTTCTGCTTAACTAAATAAAAAATGTTAATCATTGCCAGAACGGCGCAGGTTCGTGCCATGATTAGCAGGTATCGGGTTTATTTTTAAAGGATGACATTGTGGCAGTGCGGCATTTCTTTATGGTTCTGATGGTGGTTTGCATCTGGGCCTTTAATAACGTGGCAGTAAAATGGGGATTAGTTGAGTTACCGCCATTGTTTCTCACGTGGATGCGTTTTGCGGTGGTGGCGATTGTGCTCGTCCCGTTTTGCCGTATTAACCGTCAGCAGCTCCCCTGGTTAGTGCTGCTGGCCTTCACGTTTGGTTTTATGCATTTCTCACTGCTGTTTGTCGGCATGCGTTATACCGATGCCGGAACGGGTGCCATTGTGGTGCAGTTGGGTACGCCGATTGCCATGCTGTTAGCGATGGTGGTGCTGAAAGAGAAGCTGCGGCTGATTCAGCTGATCGGCATTATGATCTCGCTCAGTGGCGTGGTGGTGCTGTCCGGTAGCCCGACCATTCCTGCCTGGTGGGTGCTGTGTATACTGCTGTGCAGCGCCACCGGCTGGGCCATCAGCAACCTGATTGTGAAAAAATCGCCGCCAATTAAGCCCCTGACGCTGACAGGGTGGATCGCCTTCCTTGCCCTGCCGATTGTTGGTGCCGCCAGCTTTATGCTGGAGTCCAATCAGCTCTATGCGCTGCAACATGCGGGCTGGCGCGGCTGGTTTGCCATTCTCTATAGTGCTATCGCCTCCTCGGTTGTGGCGTACACCTTATGGTATGCGTTGCTGAAGAAATACAACGTTAACCTGATCATGCCTTACTCGCTGCTAACGCCGGTTCTCGCGGTATTAATGGGCATCGTGGTGTTGGGTGACAGCCTGAACAGCTTCAAAATCATTGGTGCCTCGCTGGTCATCCTGGGAACCACCATTGCGGTGATTAACCTGCGCAATCTGCGAATGCACGCCCGGTTCCCGCGCCTGCGACGCCGTTAGTTCAGGCTGCTATGCTTCAGAGAAGGTGTTAACTCTGGAGCCTGTTGCATGAATACGTTGACCAGCTCGCTGTGGCAGCAGATGTGGCAAGGATTGCATGGCAATCATGCGCCGCAGCCGCTGCCGTTATTGACCGATCCCGCCACTTTTTCTTCCGCTTATGCCGTCAGTGAACTGGCGGCGACCAGCCTGGGCTTAGCCATGCAGGGCGTGGCCGATCTGCTTAACCGCCCTGCCCGCGCACAGGTTAACGTCCGGCTGGCATCCCGCTGGTTTCAGCACAGTTTTATGCCGCTTAATCGCAGTGCGCCCGCACTGTGGGACCCTTTTGCGGGCGATTATGCCTGTCAAAACGGCTGGATTCGCCTGCATACCAATGCTCCCCATCATCGCCTGGCAATGGAAAGTGTCCTTGGCCGTCACCCGGATCGGACGGCGCTGGCGCGTGAAGTGGCTCACTGGCAGGCCGCCGAACTGGAACAGGCGGTGATTGAGGCTGGCGGCTGCGCGGCGGAAATGCGCAGCGCCGACGCATGGCAGCAGCATCCGCAGGGGATGGCCGTCATACATGAATCGCTGTTCGCCCGACAAACCCTGGCCGACGGTCCCGCCGTCGCGTGGGCATTACCCGAGGCGCGCCCGTTACTCGGCATTAACGTCCTGGATCTGACGCGCATTATTGCCGGTCCGGTGGCGACGCGGTTTCTTGCCAGCCTGGGCGCAAACGTCTTACGGATCGATCCGCCCGGCTGGCAAGAGCCCGGAGTGGACGAGGAGCTGGCCTGCGGCAAACGTCGGGCCGTGCTGGATTTAAAACAGCCTGCCGACCGGGCGCAGTTTGTCTGGTTGCTGAAACAAGCGGATGTGATTGTGCACGGCTACCGCGCCGACGCACTGGAAAAGCTGGGATTAGATGCGGAATCGCGACAAGCGCTCTGCCCCGGCCTGGTCGACGTCAGTTTAAACGCCTGGGGCTGGCAGGGACCGTGGCGTAACCGGCGCGGTTTCGACAGTCTGGTGCAGATGGGTTGTGGCATTGCCGAACAGGGAATGCGATGGAAACAGCATGATGCGCCGCTACCGCTTCCGGTACAGGCGCTGGATCATGCCACCGGCTACCTGATGGCCGCCGCAGTGCTGGCGGGACTGCGTCAGCGACTCCAGCACGGCAACGGCAGTCAGATGCGCCTGTCGCTGGCGCGCACCGCCTGGCTACTTGAGCAGCACCGCTACGGCGCGAACGCGCAGCAGACCGGCATTACGCCGCAGCGCAGGGACAATCAGCCCTGTTTAGAGCTGACGCCGTGGGGCATTGGTATCAGGTTGCGATCCGCCGCCTGGCTGCCCGGCACCACATTACAGTGCGCCACGCCAGGAAGCCCGCCGGGTACGCATCCGGCGCAATGGTGAATCAGGCGTCGTCGCCCTGCTCGCTGGCGCTCTCCACCAGCTCATCGTACATGGCCTGAATCGCCTCACGGCTCAGTAGCGCCAGGGTACGATAAAACGCCGTGGTGGCATGGGCTTCAACTTTGCCGAGAAACGCACCGCACCATGGCATCAGGTACTCGTCAAACAGCGCCAGCTGAGCCGCGTTTTCATCCGCTGCCGACTGATCTTCCAGCCATGACGCCGCCAGCAACAGGCCACCAAAGTGGTCGGCCGGTGCATCACCCAGCGGCATGCCGCGCGCGGTCAAAAACGCGCGGATGTCGGACTCCGGCTTTCCTTCCGGCCAGTCAGACGCAAACGGCGACACCTTGCAGTCGCTGCCCACAAACAGGGCATCGTAGTCTGCCGCCAGCGCCTGCGGATCGCTGTTTTGCTGTAAGCGCGTCAACAGCTCATCCTGCTCCAGCGGCCACTGCGCCGCCAGTTTACCTTCACGAATCAGCGTAAACAGCGGGGCCAGCAGCGCATCCTGCGGATGGCGGTTAAACAGCGAACCGATAATACGGCACAGAATGGAAAACTCATTCATGCATCAACATTCCTTGAGGGAGAGAAATTAAAAGTCCGCCAGCTCGGCGATAGGTTTGCCGGTACGCATTGCCAGAAAGTCCAGCAGGCGGCGCGGCGTGACATTTAACACGCGATCCTCGGGAAAATCCACTTCTCTGGCGATGCGCAGGCAGTGCTCGAAGTTGCCGAGGGTGAAGGCCGTGTGGGAATCCGAGCCAAAGGCCAGCCGTCCGCCCGCTTTGCCGACTGCTTCCGCAATCGCCCGACAGTTATTGGTTACGTAGAAGAAGTTGAAACTGTGAACATCGTACTTTTTAAATTATTTTCTTATAAACACACAATCCTCCTTGATTATTAAGTATTATTTAGTAGAAGATTTATAGAATCTCAATCTATAGGTAGTTCTCTCTACTAATATCATCTTTAATGATGCAGTTTTATGGTTAACCAACATGGGATTAGGATTGATTTTGTAGATAAATTTCAATAGTAATCAATAAGGAAAACATGACAAAAATCAGCGAAAGAATAAAACATGTAAGGATTGAACAAGGCCACTGCTTAATTTGCGGTAAATTCGGCAAACTTAGCAAAGATCATGTCCCTCCTAAAAGTGCCATCACATTGACTCCCATGCTTCAAAAGACCATAACAGAATGGTGGGATACTGAACCTGTAAGAGCAATTGACGCGGTTTCTGGCACTGTCTTTAAAACGATATGTAAGCATTGCAATAATTATGCTTTAGGCTCTAGAGACCAATTTATTTCTGATGTTACAGGAAATTTCACAGATAAATTGAAGCTATATATGCTACATGCAAATGCTCTCTCTGACTATATAAAAGTACCATTTAATTCAGTCGAGTTTTCAAGAGCAATGCTTGGACATTTGATCGCCTCATCATCTGTCGACGAGTGTAAAAAACCTTTGGTTGATACACCTTTCTTTACACCTCTCAGGAGATTTGTTCTTGGAGAAACGAACTCGTTCGAAGATACTCATGACATCTATTACTGGTTCTACCCTAATAGAGCACAGATCACTGCACGTCATGTACTATTTCACAATAATGGCCATAATTGCATATGTAGTGCTATACACTTTTTTCCAATATCTTTTTTAGTTACTTTTAAGGGTGAAGGTACATTTCCTACCCAAGCAGTTAAACTTGCGCTTAAAGATAGAAATTTACACTTTAATGTATCAATGAGAAATGCTGATTATGTTTCATTCCCATTTGTACCATTAAAAGGTAACTCAATGATAATTTTTAACTCAGGCTATACGTGTGTAAGTTATCCAGCTATTAAGGACTAGAGCTTGTGCTGTATTTTTTGCCGCCCTGCAGTTACTTTCTAGACATATAGAATTTAATTTATTCTTCCATATATAGCGCACTACTTTACAAGTATTTTTGCCAGGGGGTTTTCTCCATCATATAATAAACCAATAAAATCCGATTCTTTTTCATTATAATTTTTGATACCCAATGTAGGTTTCTGGCAATTTTTAATGACTGGCAAATTTCATCACAATACATACTGAAACAATAAGGACGACCACCATTATCAGTTTCTTTTTTAGCGTTGTTGCCAATTTTAACCTTATTGATTCATTATCACTCTTTACAAGTACAGAAGATGTTAAATTTTTACTGATTGTTTATTTCCCTTATTCCCCAAGGTTAAAGTACCAAGCCGCATTAACATAAGTACTTATCAATGTCAGAGCTAAAGCTACAACGAGCTTGTTCATTCTCTATGCTCTCCCCGCGCTTTACCAAGAAAATAAGCAGCACCATAACCAATCACAATTGCCCCAAAGAAACCGCACAATTTCAAAGCCAGACTATCGAACACAAACAAAGATGCAAGAGCAATAAAGCTCATCGCTACTGTAATTGTCCCTTCAAGAAGGTGTGCCGAGAGCTTAGCCAGCAAGTTTACAGATTTCATTGTTAATCCTTTTACATCTCTGTGGATGGCTGCTGATAAAGTCCAGGTAGGGTTTCAATTGCTCTTCAACGACGAAGTAAATCATATCAAGCCCTTGTGGCTGTACTTTCCAGTACATCGAATTATAGTGATTTGCCATTCTACGGCTGGCTAAAGCGGCATCTTCTATCAGTCCCTGCCAGAGAACGGTACTGACAGCGAATGAAGTGCTGAAGCGAAACAATGCTTTGTATGCGTAGCTACTGCGAGCATTTTTAATGATTAACATTGCGATTGACTGAGACACAACCACCTGGCCGCCAATTCGCCCACCGATACGTCCCGTGCCGTAGGCCAACTGGTTTTGAACCTTCTCTTTCCCCTGTTCATCAAGTTTGTTGTAGAACTCTGTGATAACAGTGGTGATAAGGCAGCGTAAGGGTTGTTCATTGCTCGCCAGTGATTTCACGACCTGATAGAACCGCTCGTTCTCACGTTCGTTTCTGAGCTGCCGCTCATAGCCTAAAGCACCCGTACTGATATAGGTGCGTTTAGCTCCATAATATGCACTCTGAGGAATTCCCTTAATACTGTCCCATATACCATGAGCAATCATTTTAGCGTCCATATCTTCAACCTTCAGTTGAGCAATGATTAATCTTATCTGATATATCGGAACGTTTTCAAACCGGTGTAAATTGTGGTTTGGCAATATCGTCGGGGCAACGTGTCAACTAAACGGGAAGCAAGTCACGAGAACGATAAAACGCGATAGTAACCTTGCAGTGTTTGTTCAAAACACCACTCTCCACGGCTTTACATATTCGTTAAAAAAGCTATTCCCCTCCTTTATCTGTCACAGGCTGGCTCTTTAACCTTAGCGTCGTCAGATGCCGGACGGCTAAAAAACAATCAGCCTGTAACTCAGTTAACTTAACGCCGAGAATATGCCTTCATGAATGAGCATCCAACAATACGGCACAGAATGAAAAACGCATTCATGCATCAACATTCCTTGAGGAAGCGAAGTTAAAAGTCCGCCAATTCCGGGATCGGTTTGCCGGTTCGCATTGCCAGAAAGTCCAGCAGACGGCGCGGCGTGACATTTAACACGCGATCCTCCGGAAAATCCACTTCTCTGGCGATGCGCAGGCAGTGCTCGAAGTTGCCGAGGGTGAAGGCCGTGTGGGAATCGGAGCCAAACGCCAGCCGTCCGCCCGCTTTGCCGACTGCTTCCGCAATCGCCCGACAGTTGGGTTCACTGCCAGGACGAGAATGGGTAAAGGAGGAGTTGTTGAGCTCCAGCGCCACATCGTAGTGCGCGGCAGCTTCGGCGATAGCGGGAATGTCGACGGGATATTTTGGGTTGCCGGGATGGCTGATGATGTGAACCAGTCCACCCGCCATCGCGGCAATCATCGCCTCGGTATTCTGCGTCAGATCGCGCGGGGCATAAACCGGTTCGTGAAAGCCCGCGACAATCAAATCCAGCGATTCCAGCATCGGTCCGGAGCAGTCAATCTCGCCCTGCTGGTTCTTAATATTGGCCTCGATACCGCGCAGAATCGCCACGCCATCAATGATCCGAGGCCAGATGCGCATATTGACGAAATGCCAGTAGTGCGGTGCATCGGCCATGTCCGGGCCGTGATCGGTAATGGCAAACAGCTTCAGGCCATTTAATTTAGCCTGCGCCACATAGTCATGCAGCGTGCTGTAGGCGTGGGTACTGGCAACCGTGTGCATATGGAGATCTACCGGATACATTATCTGCTCCTGCAAAAAGCCGGTTAAGGCATCAGTGATTAATAGCCACGCTGGCGATCGACGTAGCCCTGAGGATGTCCACCCGCTTCGAGCTGACCGATGGCACGGGCAATAAAATCCATCGCTTCTTCTTTCAGCGTGACCGCCGCATTATGAGGCGTAATTGTTACGCGCGGATGGAACCATAAGGGATGATCGGCAGGCAGCGGCTCGGTCTGAAACACATCCAGTGCGGCGCCCTTCAGCTGTCCGCTATCAAGGGCGGCGAGTAAATCCGCTTCCACCACCTGATCCCCACGGGCGAGGTTAAGGAAAAACGCCCCCTGCGGCAACTGCTGTAACAGCTTATGATCAATCAAATTGCGCGTTTCCGCCGTGCTGGGCAGCAGGTTGATCAGCACCCGGGTTTCACGCAAAAAATCATCCCGCGCTGCCGGTCCGGCAAAGCTGGTCACGCCGGGGATCTGCTTCGCAGAGCGGCTCCAGACGCGCAGCGGAAATCCAAGGGCGCTGAGACTTTCGGCGACCTGCTGCCCAAGCACGCCTGCGCCTAAAATGCCGATGTGAAAGGTTTCACGCGGATATGACGGTAAAGGCTGCCACTGCGCCGACTGCTGCTGCTGTTGATAGTCGTCAAAGCGTCGGAACCAGCCTAATACGCGACACAGCGCGTACTCCTGCATTTGCCGCGCCATGCCGGTGTCTTCCAGCCGATAGAGCGGAACGTTGTCCGTCAGCATATCCGGGTACTGTTGCAGTTGACGCAAGATCTCATCCACACCCGCGCCAAGGGCAAAAACGCCCTTCAGATCATGGCGGCCGCGCAGCATCTCTGGCGGCGGCGAACGCACCAGCGCATAGTCTGCCGGGGCGTTATCACCCGGAGCCCACAGGCGCACGCGGGCCTGGGGCAAACGTTGCTGCAGGCCATGTATCCAGTCCGGTGCGCTCTGCGACGGATGAAACCAGACGATCTCCATACTGCTCTCCTTTTATTTCAGCTTCGGATAAATGTGCACAAGGGCAAGCGGTGCCCTGTAAAAGCATCTTTTTTCTAACATACCGCAAATAAATAATTCCTGCCGCTTCACATTTCCGTCGCACTGAAGGGTGAAAATTGCGGTTAAGGTCTAAAGTTGTTGGGTGGTCAATGCGTTACACAGAGCCGCATTTCGGACAAGGAGAAACACCGATGATGAACACTGAGGTAAAAACGAATAAACGGCCTCAACGCCATGCACCCATTCTGCTTAGCGTGCTACTGAGCGCCAGCGTATTCAGCACCTGGGCAGCAGAGGATTCCCGATTACTGAACACGCAACCGCAGCCGCCGGATGTCCGTTTAGGACCGCTGTTTAATGCCGTGCAACAGGCAAAATTCTACCCCGATCAAAAAACCTTTGCCGACGCGGTACCTAAGTACGATCCCTCGTCAATTCTCGCCGACTGGCAGATGCAGAAAAGCCAGCGCGGCTTTGATTTAAAACGTTTTGTCGCAGCAAATTTCACCCTGCCCACCGATGGCGATAAATACGTGCCACCAGCAGGCCAGAACCTGCGCGACCATATTAATGGCCTGTGGCCGGTGTTAACGCGTACCACCAACAGCGTGGGAAAATATGACTCGCTGCTGTCGCTGCCTAAACCTTATGTGGTGCCGGGCGGGCGCTTCCGTGAGGTCTATTACTGGGACAGCTATTTCACCATGCTGGGCCTGGCAGAAAGCGGCCACTGGGACAAAGTGCAGGATATGGTCGATAACTTTGCTTCCCTGCTGGATCGCTATGGCCACATTCCTAATGGCAACCGGACTTACTACCTGAGCCGATCACAACCGCCGTTCTTTAGCCTGATGGTTGACCTGCTGGCAACGCATGAGGGCGACAAAGCCTACACACGCTATTTGCCCCAGTTGCAAAAAGAGTACGACTACTGGATGGCAGACAGCGACAGCGTTGCGGCAGGCAATGCCAGCAAACGGGTGATCAAGCTGGCCGACGGCACGCTGTTAAATCGCTACTGGGATGCGCGCGACGTTCCGCGCACGGAATCCTGGATGGATGATATTACGACGGCGAATAAAGCCCCGCAGCGTAATAAGGCAGAGATGTACCGCGAACTGCGTGCCGGTGCCGCCTCGGGCTGGGACTTCAGTTCACGCTGGTTTACCGACGCGCACAATCTTTCCACTATCCGCACGACACAGCTGGCACCGGTGGATCTCAACAGCCTGATGTTCCATCTGGAAAAAACCCTGTCCACCGCTTACCGCCTGAACAAGCAGGACGATCGGGCGAGGTTTTTTGCTGACCGGGCAGAAAAACGTCAGGCGGCGATCAACCGTTACCTGTGGGATAGCAAGCAAGGCTGGTACGCCGACTATGACTGGAAGAAACGCCAGATCCATCCACAGCTTACCGCTGCCACGCTGTTTCCGCTCTATATGCAGATCGCCAGTGATAAACAGGCTGACAGCACCGCCAGCGCAGTGGAAAAACAGCTGCTGAAACCGGGCGGTCTGGTGACCACCACGGTGAACAACGGTCAACAGTGGGATGCGCCTAATGGCTGGGCTCCGCTGCAGTGGGTTGCGGTAGAAGGCCTGGAGCACTATAAAAAGCCCCAGCTTGCACAGCAGGTGGGCTTACGTTTCCTGCGTAACGTACAGCTGACCTATGACAAGGAACATAAGCTGGTCGAAAAATATGTGGTGGAGGGTGCGAACCTGGGTGGTGGCGGCGGCGGTGAATATCCGTTACAGGATGGCTTTGGCTGGACCAACGGCGTCACCCTGAAACTGCTGGATAAATATTGCCCGAAAGATAAAACCTGTAACAGCGCACACGATATTCCCGAGGCGCAAAGCAACGCGAAGTAACCGATAGCTGGCCTTCGCCACGATAAAAAAAGGGCCCGCAGTCACCTGCGGGCCCTTTTTTACGTCAAGTTCTGCGTTAACTGCGCACTTTGCGGTAGATAAACAGCACAACGATGGCGCCAATTACCGCGACAACGAAGCTACCGAAGTTGAACCCGTCCACACGGCCAAAGCCGAAGAAGGTACTGATCCAACCACCGACTACGGCACCGATAATACCCAGAATCACGGTAATGATGAAGCCACCACCATCTTTACCTGGCATGATCCACTTCGCCAGGATACCGGCGATTAAACCAAAGATGATCCATGAAATAATACCCATCCGTTACTCCTTCCTTTTGTTAGTCAATGGCGATCGCCTGATTAATCAAGCGGTTCACTGCGCATAGTATAGACATGTTTTTTAAAAATGTAGCGCAAGCAGCTAATGATAGTGGTTATTGTGTTAAAGCTTTATTATTCTCCGCCGATAACGTACGGGTAGTAACAGGATAATTACATGAAAAAGCGTTGCTCATCTGGAGCCAGCAAGTGAAAGAAACCGATAAAGAACAGTACCTGAAACGTGGCACGCTGGCCGTGCTTGGCGTGATGAAGGACCTGCTTCAGTTACAAACACCTTTGCTGGTGAATTTTTCACGCGGGCAGTTTATTAGCCGTATGCTCGCTGCCGATGAAACACGTATCGTTTTTGATCTGGGGAGCAATAACCTGGATAACGACTACGCGCTGCACTGCAATGAAATCACGATTTTTGCCGAAACCCACGGTGCCAAAATTGAATTCGCCCTTGGAACACTGGAAAAAACCGACTTTGAGGGACTGCCTGCTTTTCAGGCCGCCCTGCCGGACGTCCTTTGGCAAATCCAGCGTCGGGAATTTTTCCGTATCAGCGCCCCGATGGACCCGGAGTTTTGGTGTCATTGCCAGTGGCCTGACGGCTCGCCGGCTCGCCTGCGCTTGCAAGATCTGTCCCTGGGCGGGATTGGCGTGCTGGTCGAAGAGGCGATGCCGGAAGGGCTAAAAAGCGGGGATGATTTTAGCAGCCTGCAGGTCGAACTGGGTGAATTCGGTCAGTTCAACGTCAGCGCTAAGCTGATGCACATTGGCGAGCGCAGCATTATTACCAATAAAAATGAGACGAAAGTAACCCCTCGCCTGAGTTTCCGTTTTACCGCGCTTGAACCCCATCAGGAACGGCAGTTACAGCAAATTATTTTTGCCTTAGAGCGCCAGGCGCGCGACAAAGCACAACGCTTCCAGTAACCCGCGATTCACCCTGCGCCGCACACCGGCGGCGCATCCAGGCTATGCTTTCCCTTGCTTTCTCGTTTAACCGGAACCAGCAAGGAGAACATCCCCAATGGAAAACTGGCTCAATTCGCGTCATTTTCAGTCAATTTTTTTCAATCAAACGCTCTGGATCAACAGCGCTGTCGTCATCGTTGCCACCCTGGTCATTTACTGGTTGCTGCGCAGCCTGATTCGTTTTACCTCTAACCGTATTGCCCACTACAGCGAAGCACGCCACGTCCGTTTTACCGGCATTCTGGTCGAGATCTTACGCAGCACCAGCCAGTTGCTGCTGCTGATTTTTTCCCTGCTCATTGCCCTGCGCTTTATCGATTTACCCGATGCCTGGCGCGCCACGATCTCTCACAGCTGGTTTCTGGCCTTGATTGTGCAGATCACCCTGTGGATCGACGGCGGTATTCGTCTGTGGTTAAAAAGCCTGCTGCGCGATCCGCTGCATGTGCGCAACCCTGTCACCACCGTGATTCTGGGGATTTTGCTGCGCATGCTGGTGTGGGTGATGATGCTGTTGGCCATTTTGTCGAACATGGGCATCGACATTACGGCGCTGGTTGCCAGTCTGGGCGTGGGCGGTATTGCTATTGCCCTGGCGATTCAGACGGTACTGAGTGACGTATTTGCCTCGCTGGCGATTGGTTTCGATAAGCCTTTTGAACACGGTGATTTTATTGTGTTTGGCGACATCGCCGGGACGATCGAACACATTGGCCTGAAAACCACGCGACTACGCAGCCTGAGCGGCGAACAGATTGTCTGTTCAAATACCATTCTTCTGCAGCAAACGATCCATAACTACAAGCGCATGCAGCAACGCCGCATCGTGTTTAAGTTTGGTATCAGCTATGCCACCTCTTCTGAGCAGGTGCGCGAGATCAGCGAGCTGGTGAAAACCATCATTCAGGGCATCGAGATGACGCGCTTCGACCGCGCGCATTTTCTGGCGTTTGATGATTCAAAGCTGACGTTCGAAGTGGTCTATTTTGTGTTGAGTGCCGACTACAACCAGTACATGGATATTCAGCAGGAAATCAACCTGCAGCTGATGGCGGCACTCGAAGAACGCAATGTACGCTTTGCCTTCCCTATCCGTCAGGTCGAATTCAGCGGGGGCAGTTTGCCGCCGGTCGATCTCAAGCCGGTTCCCGATGACGATGCGGCCCAGCTACGCCGCGCGAATCGTTAAGCGCCGGGACGAACGGAGGATCGCGGCACGCTGCCCGATCTTCCGCCCTTACCCAGGCTGATAACGACAGCGGGCGACGGCCTGAAGCCAGCCCTGATAGCTGTCCTGCATTTTCTGCGCCAGCTGCGTGCGCGGCATCACGACGTTACCGCCCTGTAATGCCTGCATATCACCGCCCTGCTGCCACCATCCCAACTGTTTACCTGCCAGCAGTGCCGCCCCCAGCGCCGACGCTTCAGCGGTGGGCGCGCAATGCAGCGGACGCTGCAGAACGTCAGCCTGAAACTGCATCAGCCAGCGGTTTTGTGTCGCACTGCCGTCGACGCACAGCGCAGGCAGCGGCTCACCGCTCGCCTTTTCCATGGCGAAAAAGACATCGGCAATTTGCCAGGTAATCGACTCCAGCGCCACCCGCGCCAGCACTGCCGGGGTCGCCGCATCGGTGAGACCACAGAGCATACCGCGGGCTTTTAAATCCCACCAGGGCGCGCCCAGTCCGGACAGTGCCGGGACAAAATAGCAGCCCTGATTATCATCACAGCTTTCTGCCAACGCCGTTAACTGCTGTGGGTCCGTCACACCCAGCATTTTTCCCAGCCAGGCCGCGCCTGAGCCGGTGTGGGTAATATTGCCTTCAAACGCAAAGCGCGGTTGCCCGTCGTGCCACGCCACGGTAGTGCTGAGGCCATTGTCGGTCAGAATCGGCGTTGCCATTGACATCATGAGCGAGGAGCCGGTGCCATAGGTTGCCTTGACCACTTCGGCCTCGCCACGCCGCTGGGCATAGAGCGCCGCGTGAGAGTCGCCAATACGTGCCAGAATTGGGGTGCCTGGCGTCAGACCGGCAATATCGGTTAAGGCGACGACGCCTGCATGACCGGCTGACGCGCTAATCTGTGGCAGCGCGGCGCGCGGCAGGCTGAACAGGGACAACAGTTCATCATCCCAGTCGTTGCTATGCAGGCTGTAAAGCTGCGTGCGTGCCGCATTCGCATGGTCGGTGACGAAGCATTCTCCTGCCGTCAGTTGCCAGGTCAGCCAGCTGTCCACTGTGCCAATGCATAATTCGCCCGCCGCTGCTCTGGCGAAGCCATCAGGCAAGGACGCCAGCATGCCGGTCAGCTTGGCGGCAGGAAACATGGGATCGACCGCCAGCCCGGTCAAGGCGGTAATCGTCGCGGCGCAACCTGACAGATGAAGATCGCGGCAAAACGCTTCCGAGCGTCGGTCCTGCCAGCTTACCAGTGGGGTTAACGGCACGCCGTCGCGGCGCTGCCAGATCAAAACGGATTCGCGCTGATTACTGAGGGCGATCGCCGCTACCGGCGATCCGGCGCACTGGGCCAGGCAGTCGGTTATCGCCTGCCTGACCGCCTGCCAGATAGCCATTGGGTCCTGCTCGGCCAGGCCGGGCTGCGGGTGCAGCAGCGTCAGGCCCTGACTGCCCCGCGCCACCACCTTTCCCTGCCGATCCACCGCCACCGCTTTAGCGTTGGTGGTACCTTCATCGATAGCAAGAATCACCGGCTCATGCATCGTCAGCCTCCTGTGCAGAGGCGCAACGCCTGGGCCGCTACGCTGCTGGCGTCAATGCCATGACAGGCTCGGGTTGAGGCGCGATCGCCGGCAATGGCGTACTCCCCATCGGCAATGCCCAGGCGCAGCAGCCTGACCGCTAAACCATTTTCAGCCAGTACCTCTGCAACCAGGCTGCCCACGCCGCCATTCACGTTATGCTCTTCAACCGTAATCACCGCACGATAGTGGCTCAGCAGATCATGTAACTGCTGAGTATCACAGGGACGAATGGAAGGCACGGCGATCACCGCGGCAGAAACGCCCTGCGTTTTCAGTTGCTCTGCTGCGGTAACGGCTTCATGTACCGTCGAGCCCATGGCAACAAGGGCGATGTCATGGCCTTCGCGCAGCACATCGATTTTGCCGGGTTCAAAGCGGTAATCCTCATCGTGCAACTGCGGCAATGCTTTTCCATCCAGCCGGATGTAAACCGGCCCAACGTGATCAAGGGCATAGTCGATGATTTGGCGGCACTCCACCGGACAGGAAGGCGCGTAAATTTCAATATTGCCAAACCCGCGCAGGATGGCGATATCGTCAATGCTGTGGTGCGTGCTGGCAAGTGGGCCATAGCTGGTCCCCGCATTCAGCCCAAACAGCTTGACGTTGGTATTGTTATAACAGACGTCGATTTTCACCTGTTCGTTGGCGCGCGAGATCAGAAACGGCGCGGCGTTGCAGGTCACGGCCACTTTTCCGCCCAGCGCCAGACCGGCAGCCGTGCCCACCAGCGCCTGCTCGGCGATACCTACGTTGACTAACCGGCCGGGAAAGGCCTTGATGAACGGCGCAATTTTGGCCGTTGAAGTGGAGTCAGCTACCACAGGAACCACATCGATACCGCGTTCAACGGCCGCCATCAGTGCCTCTACCATCACCTCAGCCAGATGTTGTGCATTACTCATCGTTTAACTCCTCCAGTGCCCGGTCGATTTCTTCCCCCTTGGGCACCCGGTGGTGCCATTCAGCTTTGCCCTGAATAAAGGAGATGCCAAAACCTTTTTCCGTGTGCGCGATAATCACCTGCGGCTTGCCCTTTACCGCTGGCTGTTCCAGGGCGCTGACCACCGACGCCATGTCATTGCCGTTGCATTCACTGACCGCCAGGCCAAAGGCGCGCCATTTCTCTGCCAGCGGGTCGGTATTCATAATGTCACGTGTCGATCCCGCCAGCTGTAGCTTGTTTTTGTCGTTAATTACAATCAGGTTATCCAGCCCGTAATGGGCAGCGACCAGCGCGGCTTCCCAGTTACTGCCTTCTGCCAGCTCGCCATCGCCGGTGACGACAAAAATACGCCGCCGACTGTTGCTCTTCTTCGCCGCCAGCGCAATGCCCACTGCCACGGGCAATCCATGTCCCAGCGCACCGGTGTTGAGCTCCACGCCGGGCGTTTTTTGCCGCACCGGGTGTCCCGGTAGCGCCGAATTCGCCTGTTGATAGGTTGCCAGCCAGTCCAGTGGAAAATAACCGGCCTCCGCCAGCACGCAGTAATACCCGCCTACCGCGTGCCCTTTTGACTGAATGTAGATATCACGCTCGTCATCTTTCATACGGTCTGGTGCGCAGTTAAGGATGCGGAAGTAGAGCGCGGTCAGGATCTCCACCTGCGACAGGTCGGCCCCGGTATGGCCGCCTGCCGGGCTGCCGGCATTAAGCTGAATAATGCGACGGCGCACCGACCGCGCCCGTTTTTCAAGCTCATCTACTGAAAGCGTAAAAGGATTCATATCTCACCTTTTGAATTTTAAGTCGACACAGAATATATATTCAGACTGGGCGCAAAACGCCCATCGCTGACAGCGAACACATGCACCGATCAGCGCGATCGGAGCTGTCAGGTGAATATCCTTTCCCTTTATGAATATATATTCAATAATGATTTTATATTCATTGCCACTATGCGCTTTGCGGTCAGTCACGTCTACGGATGAAGTGATAAAAAGCGAAAAGGATCACAAATTGCCGTGGATTGTGATTTTCACGCGAGTGGTTAACAATGACGGCCAGGACACGAGAGGAAACACTGATGGCGAAACAGGATGAACAGCGGCTCATGGTAAAAATTGCCACGCTTTACTATGTCGAAGGCAAGAAGCAGTCCGACATTGCACAGTTACTGAAGCTGTCTCAATCGTTTGTGTCGCGCATCCTGAACCGCAGCGTGAAAGAAGGCGTGGTTAAAATCAGCGTCGTTCCCCCTGCCAATGTCTTTCCGGAACTGGAAAAAGCCCTGGAGCAACGTTATCAACTGCCGCAGGCCATCGTGGTGGACGTGCCTGAACACGCCTCCGCCGGAGAGATCAAACAGGCGATTGGTTCGGCGGCGGCCCACTATCTGGAAACCCGGGTGCGCGCGGATGAACTCATTGGCATCTCCTCATGGAGCGGCACCATTCGCTGTATGGTGGACGCCTTGCATCCCCTTAATACCTCATGTAAAGGCGTGATTCAGTTGCTGGGCGGCGTGGGCGCCAACGGAAACGTGCAGGCCACGATACTGACGCAAAACCTTGCTGCACTGCTGAATTGCCCGGCCTGGCTGCTGCCCTCTCAGTCGATTGAGCACTCAGTGACAGACCGCCAGCGGCTGGCCGCCAATGCGGACGTCGCCGAGGTGCTGAATAAATTTAATGAGGTGGATTTAGCCATTGTCGGGATTGGTGATCTTGAACCCTCTGCGCTGCTGCGTAATTCGGGTAACTATTACGATGCGACCATGTTACGTACCCTGGCCGGGCGCGGGGCAGTCGGCGATATTTGTCTCCACTACTTCGATGAGCAAGGTCAGCCTGTACTGGATGCCGATGAAGATCCGGTAATTGGTATGGAACTGGAACAGGTCCGACAGTGTGCGCAGGTTGTGGCGCTGGCGGGCGGTCAAGAGAAGGCGCAGGCGATTCGCGGGGCGCTGCGTGGCGGCTATGTGAATGTGCTTATCGTGGATTACCCTACCGCAAGGCTTCTGACAGCTTAACGGTTCTCTCCTCACCTGCCGGAAAGGAAGGTGAGGAGAAAACACGGGATCAGCTGTTTGCGCGGTAAGCCGTGGTGACTTTCCACAAGTAACGGGGTGCCTGGGCGGCAGGATGTTTATTTTGCACGTGCTGATAAAACTCGTCCGGCGTCATAGAATTAATCATGGCGATTGCCCGGTCACGATTGCTGGAGAAAGTGCGCAGTAAGGCACCGGCGCCATTAGCATAGGAAACGATGGTGGCGTAACGCAGCGTGAGAGGATCGCGAATCCCTGAAAGCGCAGACTGCTGCAGAATTTTGATGTAGGCAGTACCAATATCAATATTTCTGGCCGGATCGCGCAGCTCTGCGTTGCTTGGCTGACCGTGACGGCCCTGGGTGCGGTACACTTCCCGGCCTGCGGTCGACGCTTTGATCTGCATTAATCCCACCGCATTGGAACGACTGACCACGCCCGGGTTTCCACCGGACTCCACATTAATAATGGCGCTGATCAGTTTTTCGTCCACACCATACTGGTTGGCGGCCGTTTCGGTAAAGAGTGACCAGGTTCCGCTGATGCGTGAAGGCGCGGCCTGAGTTAACGGCGTATTCTTCTCTTTAACGTAGGTATGCGGCGGTTCACTGGCACAGCCCGTCAGCAGCAAGGCTGAAATGACAAAGTAGCGAATTTTAAGCAATTTTTTATCTCGTCGCAGAAGTGGCGGAAGCTATCATACCGAGCCGGCAGAATTGCAAAATTACCGTTTATCCTAATTACAGCAGTCTGATGACATATTTGCGGTTTTTCGCCATTATCGTGATGTCTGTCACTGACTAATTTCAGGAATTTACTATGACGTCACGTTCTATTCGTCTTATTGCCCCTTCAGGCTATTGTCATAATCAGCCCGCTGCCCTGCTCGGGGTGGAACGCCTGCGTGCGGAAGGACATCGCGTCGACAATGACGCCGTTATCGCGCGTCGTTTTCAGCGCTTTGCCGGCACCGACGATGAGCGACTGGGCGATATTAATGAACTGGCTGATTTAGCGACCTTACCCGATATTGTGCTGGCGGTGCGCGGCGGCTATGGCGCGACTCGCCTGCTGCCGTCGGTGGACTATGCGGGCCTGAAGCGCCGTTTTGCGCAGCAGCCGCTGGCGCTCTGTGGGCACAGCGATTTCACCGTACTCCAGTTAGCCCTGCTGCAACATGCTGGCGTCATCAGCTTCAGTGGACCGATGCTGGCGGGCAATTTTGGCGCTGAGGTTTTATCCGAATTTACGCTGCAGCACTTTTGGCATGCGCTGACATCACCTACAGTCAAGGTGGCCTGGCAGAGCACGACGCCCGATCAGGGTCGCTGGCAGGGGACGCTGTGGGGCGGGAATCTGGCGATGATCAGCTCGTTGATTGGCACACCGTGGATGCCGCAGATTGAGAACGGCATTCTGGTAATTGAAGATGTTAACGAGCATCCGTTCCGCATTGAACGCATGCTGCTTCAGTTACATCAGTGCGGCATTCTGGCCCGGCAGCAGGCGATTATTACCGGCAGTTTCACCAGCACCGCCCTGTCTGAGTACGACAACGGATTTGATTTTTCCACGGTCTGGCAGCGCATTCGTGACATTAGCGGTCTGCCGGTCATCAGCGATCTGGACTTCGGTCACGGTCCGGATACCGTCACGTTACCTTTGGGTGCCACGGCAACGTTGCAGGTGAATCAGGGTCAGGTGGCATTACAGGCAAGCGGACATCCCGTATTGCACACATAGCTGAAGTTGCAGGAGATCGACATTGAAGCCGCTGTATGACGATTTGTGGATCTCAACGCCGGAATTCCCGGAAGAAGATACCGAAGACATAATGATGCATGGTTTTTTACTGCGTCATCCGCGCGGCAATTTACTGATTGGCCGGGTTGAAAACCCGCTGGATCATGAGGTACTGGCCGATGATAACGGTGTGATCCGGCATTATCTGACCCACTGGCACGAATCCGCGCCCGGCGCGGCGCGCATTCAGCAGCGCTTTAACAGCGCGCTCTATTGTCACAGCCGCTCACTGGGGCAGATTAGCCGTTTTGTGGAGCCGGACGACACCTTTACTCAGCAGGAAACCCATTTCGGTGATTTTCATCTGTTGCCGACGCCTGGTCATACGCCGGGCAGTTGCAGCTACCTTTACCATTCACCTGTTGGTCTGACCTACTTATTTGTTGGCGATACGCTGACGCGTCATCATGACCGCTGGGTCACTGTGCTGGTGCCCGAGAGTAATCCTGCCGAATTAGCCGCTTCGCTGGAGCTTTACCGCACCCTGCGACCGGATGTGGTGCTGATGAGCACCACACGCGGTCACCTGTCCTGGCAGAAAGTGACCCTGCCCGGCTGGCTGGCTGCTATCGATGAAGCAGAGTTGCAACCGCTGGATCTACGCCAGCAGGTGCTGCTGTAATTACAGGACTTTGGTCAGATAGTGACGCTGATGATGACGGATATACTGGTCGAGCGTTAAACGGACGCCGTAACCCAACTTTTCATAAAACGGCCGCGCCTGAAAACTGCCGGTATCCACCTGGGCAAAACGGCATCCTCGCTGGCGCGCTTCCTGCTCGGCCGCCAACACCAGACGGCTGCCGGTGCCCTGCCCACGAAGCGTATGACTGACCCAGAGTAAATCGATACGTAGCCAGTTACCGGTCGTGGTACCGGTCAGTCCTGCCAGCTTCTTTCCCTGCGGATCGTAGATAAACAGCCCCAGCGGTTGAATTAACGCCGCATCATAAAACTTGCTGTTATGGGCATTCAGGCCCAGCCGGAGTTCATCCAGATCTTTACTGGTCACTTTGTCAGTAACGGTAATCTGCATTCGCCTTCCTTATCGCGGCGGATCAAGAGTCGTTACGCTGCCTGTCGTCATAACGTTCCAGGCTCAGGGCGTCCACATCACGCATCGCGCTGCGGCTGCATGGCACCAGCTTGTCGCTGTCATGGTAAACGAAGAAGGTGTCGAGGTTGCTTTTGTTGACGATAAGCTGGTCGCCATTGCGAAAGCGCGTAATGGCAACATTATCGCCCCCATTAATACGGGTGTGCAGCTGTCCCGCCGCAATCTGGAAATGCTGTTGAGGCCAGGAAAGGGTACTCAGGCCATATTCCGCCCGTGAAATGGTCATGGTGGGTCGTCCGGGACAATGAAGCTGGAATTCGCTTTCGCTCCACGCTGACGCGCTGTAACAGGCCAACAGGCACAGGGCAAGACGGGCTGCTTTCATCTGATTCCTCCGCTGAATAGGTGATTCCACACTGTCAGAGGAGTTTACCACAGACAAAGCCAGGCGAAGAAAGAGCGGAAAGATTACCGCTGTGGGTCGGGCATAGCGGAGGGCTATGCGTTCAGATGCGCTTTGAACAACGAAAAACGGAACCGGCGGCAGGGTAGCTGTCAGGCCACCAATGCCCTATTCTGCCGCAACTTCAGCCGCGACCAGCATCAACGCCAGACCGGCCTCTTCGCTGTCGAAGCTGCTCATGACGTCGCGAATGTCAGATGCACAGGCAATCACCTGCTGCCTTTTTTCTGCATCCAGTGCTTCGATGGCGTGGCGAATAATCATCAGGCTGGCTTCTTCTTCTTTCATCATTTATCCCTGAATTTGCTTAAGCGATACGCAAAGATGGCAAGAATAACGTTTATTCGACCTCAAAGTCATCTTTTGCATTTCTGTTGCTTAACGATTGAACAAAGCGCAAATCAGCCTGTGTAGCAGAACTGCTATGATCATGTTATTTGTGGCGTTACACGATAGAATCGTTCACCGCTTTCATGGACTCGGGCAGGAACAGGATATGTTGCGATCGCTGGTTTTCATTTTTATGGCACTGCTCACGGGCTGCTCATCGTCGCCGAAAGGCGTGGACTGTCCGGGCGAAGTCAGCACCCTTTACGGGCAGTCGCTGGGCCAGACCCAGGGCACTATTTTCGATCTGGTGACATCCTTTCGCGTCAGTCGTGACGGCGCCAGCGTGCAGAGCGGCCCGCTGCAGTCGCAGGATCGCTTTCAGTACATTCCTTCCGCCGTGACGCGCGAAGGTTACTACGCGCAACGTCTGTCGGATAAACAGTTCCGGTTGATCAATCCTTATCAGGACACCCTGATCACCTGGACCTGCCCGTAAAGGGGTGATTCCTGTCACGGGATGATATAGTGTCAGGAAACGTCAAGCGACAGGTCATCCTTCACATGGAAAAGCGTCTGGATAACAACGGCTATATCGATTTCCCCTTCCCTGCGACCCGCAATGAAGACGGCACCCTGAACCCGTGCGGCATCGATTTAACGCTGGAGACGGAACGCCTGGAAGAAATTCTTGTGCTTCGCCATTCTGCTAACCTGCAGCGCCTGGTCGAAGAGGTGAATCTTCAGGACGGGTTATTTATGACGCTGGCCTGCGACTGGCAGCAGCAGGAAAACGCCGTGTGCGGTTTTATCGATGTTGCCTTTCGTCCCGAATTGCCTGGCCATCCCCATGATGAGGCGCTGCAGCTGGAAGCCGCGTTTTATGCCTACCTGAAAGAACAGGCGCAACAGCATGCGCTGGCAGAGGATGCTCTGGTTAACTATGCCCGATCCGTGCTTGACTGGGGCTGGTCACCGCTGCAGCAACGCCAGCGCCGCTACGAAAAAATCACCATTCAGTATTACTGCCCGCAGTCTGATGATGCGGAATGGTGCTTTGACCATCTCCGTCACTTTCTGGTGAGCTGGTATCCCAAACACATCGCGTCCCCCCATCGTCTCGTGGAATGAAACAGCTGGTAATGATTTTTCTCCTCCCCGATTCGCGCGGCGTTGGTCATCGCGCTTTCCCGCTTCATGCCCCTGCCTGAGCGCCTTGTGGGGTAAAAAAGGCCCCTTGCGACCGGTGTTTTCATCTGGTCATCGCGCACTCAGCAGAAGATTAATGCGCCCTGGAGCAGCACGACGGCAAAGGTTTGCTACGCTTTAAGTGACTGTGATAACCAAGGAGATGAAGCATGTCAGGAAAAATTGAAGATGCAGTAAAAGAAGTCGCCGGTGCCGCAGAGCAACAATGGGGTGAGTTTACCGACTCCCCGCGTCATCGTGCCCGTGGTGCAGCTCGCCGCTACACCAACCAGGCATCCTACGCCGCTCGTGATGCCGCTGATTGCATCAAAGATCAGGTACAGTCTAACCCGTTTGCGGGTCTGGCCGTGGCCGCCGGTGTTGGCGTGGTGCTTGGCTTCCTGCTGAGCCGCAAATAAGTATCAAAAACGGGAGCGCTTGCTCCCGTTTTACCCTCACGCCAGATCCCGCAGATGATCGTCTTTATTCAACGTCATTAGTGCCGGTATAGAGATCAGCGCGGTCGCCATCATATACCACGCCGGAATATCCAGATTTCCCGTCTGCTTAATCAACCCGGTAATAATCAGCCCGGCACAGCCTGAAAAAACGGCATTCGAGAGTGAATACGACAGCCATAAATACCACCAGCGCTTTGCTGTATAGCGTGGCCGTTTCCGCCTGCAGCACCTTCAGCAACGGCATCGCTGATATCAGTAACAGCACACTGGCCACCACCATCACCCGACGTCGCCCCACTCTGTCACTCAACATGCCCGCCGGAATAATGGTGACCGCGAATCCCAGATTAGAGATCACGGCAATCAGCAACGCCTGATGCTGCCCGGTGTGCAGCGCAGACTGCAGATAGGTTGGCATAATTACCAGGCAGGTATAACCCGCCGCTGACCACAGCATCACGCGCGCAATCGCCAGCAGAATGCTTTTTAATGTTTGTCCCCGATCCGCGTGAACGACCTGCTGCTGTTGCTGGCGCACAAAGCCCGGCGTTTCGTCCATGGCCAGCCGCAACCAGAGCGCGACCATTCCCAGCGGCAACGCCAGGATAAAGGGAATCCGCCAGCCCCAGGCCAGCATGGCTGGCGGACTGAGCGTATACGACAGCAGCGCCACCAGCCCGATCCCTGCCAGCAGGCCGAGTGCGACGGTCAGCGACTGCCATGCGCCATACAGGCCGCGCTTGCCGCGCGGCGCAAACTCGGTCATCAGAGACACCGCGCCGCCGTATTCGCCCCCGGCAAAAAGCCCCTGCAGGATGCGCATCCCGGTCAGCATCAGCGGTGCCGCAATGCCCACCGAGGCATAGGTGGGCACGAGGCCGATGGCCGTGGTCGCCAGCGTCATCAGTACCAGCACCATAATCAGCGTGGGTTTACGACCGATACGATCGCCAATTCGACCAAACACCAGCGCGCCCAGTGGCCGAAAGAAAAACGCGACTGCAAATGAGGCCCAGGTCAGAATCAGACCGCTCAGCGCCGACTCGCCCTGTAACTGAAAAAAGTTCTGGGCAATCAGCGTGGCGAGAAAGCCATAAATGGCGAACTCATACCATTCAATAAAGTTGCCCACTGAACCCGCAACCAGTGCGCGTCGGTGTTGCTTTACCTGGGGTGAAGCGGTTTCCATTTGACTCTCCTCACGTTGCCGTCTGCAAAACCAGTACGGTGATAAGAGAGATAGTATAGAATTCCAGCAGATAAGGTTATGTATCCCAGACGAGAATAATGACATCACAACATCACGCCCTTTTCAGCCACCTGAGCCGCGTGCTCAGCGCCGAGAGCAATACTCCGCTCTATAAACGTTTTACGCAGGTCATTAAAGATGCCGTGCGCGACGGATTGCTGCGTAATGAAGAGGTGCTGCCCAGCGAACGCGACTTTTCTCAACAACTGGGTATTTCACGCATCACGGTGCGTAAGGCGATGGATGCGCTTGCTCAGGAAGGGATCGTTCACCGCTCGCGTGGCTATGGCACGCAGATTTGTAGCGCACTGGAATACTCGCTGAAAGAGCCACAAGGGTTTTCACAACAGGTGGTCTTGCGCGGTAAAAAGCCCGACACGGAATGGCTGCAAAAGCATCGCATCCGCTGTGAACATGCGATCGCACAAAAGTTGCAGTTGCCGCCGGGCAGCGAGGTGTATTTGCTGAAGCGGCTGCGTTATGTCGATCAGCAGGCCGTGTCGGTGGAAACCTCCTGGGTGCCGTGCGAATTAATTAACGATGCCAGCGACATCGGCATTTCGCTGTACGACTACTTTCGCCGCCACCAGATTCAGCCGGTAAAAACGCAAAGCCGCGTCAGCGCGCAGATGCCGGATGCTGAATTACAGCGCCTGATCGCCCTGCCCGAGCTGATCCCGGTACTGGTGATTAAGCAGCTGGCGCTGGATGCACATGAGCGCCCACTGGAATACAGCATCAGCTACTGCCGCAGTGATATGTACGTGTTTATTGCCGAGTAAGGCACTGCTGCCAGTGGTGGATCAGGGCTGCCCGATCGGGGGCGGTGTCGCCGCCACGCTGCGACACCACAAAGGATGCGACCGCGTTGCCCAGCGCCACGGCGTTTTCAAGTGGCCAGTCAGATGCCAGCGCGGCCAGTAAGCCCGCAGTATGGCTGTCGCCGGCACCGATGGAATCGACCACGGTTGTTTTGAATGCCGCTCGCCAGCCATGCTGTCCGTGATGGCTGAACCCGGCACCTTCACTGTCCAGCCGCACCACCAGCGGGCTGGAAAAATAGTCAGACCACCGGGCGATCAACGCCTGCGCACTAAAACGCTCAGGTATCGCTAAACGCTGGTGCCAGACGTGTTCCGCTTCCTGTCGGTTAAGAGTAATCACGGGCTGCAGCGCCATCAGCCGCTGCCAGTGATGCTGGCTGATATGCGGCAGACGCGGGCCAAAATCGATCAGCAGCCGTTGCCTGTTCGCCACTTCCTCCAGCCACGGCACCAGGATTTCTGCATTTTTACCGCTGAGTTGATAACCCGACACATACAGCCAACCGTCCTCTTGAAGGGGGACAGACGCCAGCATCGCCTCATCCCACTGGTTTTCCACCCCGGCCATCGACAGAAACGTCCGCTCACCGTCGGGTTCGACCAGCGCCAGGCACCAACCGTTGTCGCCCTTACGGGTTTCCGTGACGCTGGTCAGGCCACAGGACGCCAGTTTTTTCCGCACCTGATCGGCCCAGATGCCCTGGCCCAGCGGTAACGCGTTTACGGCATCCAGCCCCAGCCGGTGCAGGGCCAGCGCCACGTTCAGCGCGCAGCCACCTACGCTCAGGCTTTGCTGCTGAAGCTCGCTGTCACCGCCGCGCTGGGGAAGCTGTTCGGTGTGCGCGATGACATCCACGACGGCCGCGCCCAGTACACAGATTGCGGCCTTATTATGTAATGTCGCTACGCTGCGCGGATCAAGCATATGCTGCCTCCCGCTTCTGGCGAAAAGCAGTAAACGCACGGCTGTACGCTTCGAAGTCCAGTTGATTGACGCTGTCCAGCTGCTGCCTCAACGCGGGATCGATAGCGTCGATACCGTTAAGCGCGCCACAGATAGCAACGGCCATTGCACCAATGGTGTCCGTATCTCCGCCAAGGTTCGCGCAAAGAATGGCACAGCGATTGGGATCGGTCTTTGCCAGCTCAACCATGGCAATGGCGGCGGGCACCGACTCGATGGTGCTGGTGCCCGTTCCCACCAGCGCATAGATTTGATCCATAGTGGATTCAATACCGCGTCCCTGCTCAACCACCGAAAACGCCAGTTCCAGACGCGCGGCCATCGACGCACTAAAGGTGGTTATCTGTCGTTCCTGCGCCGCCCGGGCAACGGCGGGCAGTGCGTCACGTATTTGCCCCCAGCCTGCGCCCTCCACGGCACGTGAAACAGCCCAGGCAATCACGGTCGCCCCGGCAATCGCCACATCGGCCTTGTGCGTTGGGCTGGATGCCAGCGCGACCGCATCAATAAAACCCTCTAAATCACGCGCGGGCAACAGGCAGCCCAGCGGAGAAATACGCATGGCCGCACCATTCGTCAGGCCGTTATTTTCCAGCGTGCTAATCGGCTGACCGGCCTGTAAGGCACGCAGGGCAATTTTTGAGGTTGGCCCCAATACATTTTTATTAAAAGCATCAAACCCTTCCGCCCAGCGCAGGATATTCATCCCAATCGTTTCAGCGACGATCTCGCCATCGTGGCTGATGATGGCATCTGCCAGCGCCAGCGCCATGGAGGTATCGTCGGTGAATTCGGCGCGGCCAAAATAGCAGGCTGCGTTGTTCTCCGCCGGGCCGGGCAAAAAGCGATCTATCCAGCCAAAGTGCTGTTTCACGCGGCTACGCGGCCACAGCTCTGACGGCATGCCCATGGCATCGCCAAGTGCCTGACCATAAAACGCGCCGGTAATCCGTTGTTGTGGGGTAATCATTTTTTCTTCCTTATTTTTGGCTTTCCGTCACGGCGGCAGGATCAACCACGTTGAGCTCATCGCTGCGCTTTTTGGCATCGCGAAACAGCAGAATAAATGCCACGGTGATCAAGACGATCATCACGCAACCAAACAGCCACATCCCAGCCCAGTTGAACGTCAGGCCGTTGCGCGGCTGACTATAGGCAAACATCTCCTGCATCAGGTAACCGCCCAGACGATAGCCCAGCAGGCTGCCTATCCCCTGACAGGCCAGGGTAATTAATCCCTGCGCTGCATTACGCATGCTGACCGGGGATTTTTTATCGACGTAGATGTAGGCGGTAATAAAGTAGAAGTCATAGCTGACACCGTGCAGCAGGATGCCCATAAATAACAGGCCATAGGTGAGCAGGTTCTGGTCGCTGCCGAAGACAAAAAACAGATAGCGCAACGCGGCCGTTACCAGGCCCAGCAGCAGCACGTTTCCGATCCCAAAGCGTTTGATAAAAAACGGCAGCGCCAGTAAAAACAGAATTTCGGACATCTGCCCCAGCGTCATCCAGCCGGTGGCATGGGCCAGGCCGACCTCGGTCAGATATCCTTCCGCAAAGATGTAATAAAATGCCAGCGGCATGCTGAACAGGAAGGAACAGACAAAAAAGACGAGGAAGCTGCGATCTTTCAGCAGATGCAGGGCATCCAGTCCCAACGCCGTTCGCAGACTAAACTTGCCCGTGCTTTTAGGCTGGGTGGCGGGCAGCATAAAGGCGAACAGGCCCAACAGTAGTGAGCTGGCGGCGGTGATCAGCAAAGGAATATTACTGGCGGAGATATCGCCAAAGCCCAGTAGTGACGGCAGAAAACCACAGACGATACCGGATGCGATCCAGCCAAGCGTACCCAGCACGCGGATGCGTGGATAATCGCGCTCGACATCTGCCACGTGTGAAAACGCAATACTGTTAGTGAGCGCAATGGTGGGCATATAGGTCAGCGCATAAAGCAGCAACAGGGGAAAGAAACCACTGAAGTGCGTTTGCTGCGCCGCGAAATACATCAGCCCTGCACCCACGATCATCAGCACGCCCAGCACCTTCTGCGCCTGAAAGAAACGGTCTGCCAGGGAACCCACCAGAATCGGTGACAGGATGGCGGCAAGGGAGGTACAGGCATAGCACCACGCAATTTCGACGGGCGTGAAACCATTTTTGCTGAGAAAGGCCCAGAGCGGGACAAACCACGCGCCCCAGATAAACCATTCCACAAACATCATAAATGACAGGCTGGCCGTTTTCGTTTTCATTATAGTGTGTTCCCTGGTGTTGGTAAGGCCAATCTAACACCACGTACATAACCTTTATAATACCTTTAGCTGAAATTTTGAGCTACATCGCACTATCTTTCCTGCCGTTGGCGACCTTATACGCTGTTAAAGACGCCCTCTGGGTGAGGCGAAACATGACGGCTGATTCCGTCAACGGGCTTTGTTGCATCAGGACGCAAGCGGCGCGCGGGCCAAAGCGGTTATCCGTGAGTATGGTGCGATTAGCAGTATAAACGCTAAAACGATGGGCGATGAGTGGTAAGCAGTAGGCTTTGGGCTGTGGGCTGTGGGCCGTAAACATTTCACATAAAGCCCAGCCCACGCCTGGCTTCAGGCTGATGGCGGGACTTGTCAGGCTCCAGGGAAGCACCGGGTGCGGTAAAGCGCCGTCATCCACGACAGCGCCGCATCCCAGAATCAACACACCTTCAGTTGTGAAATCTGCGTGGCTTTTCCATACGGAATCCCATCCCGATGAGTCGGCCAAAAATAAAGCGCAGAAAGGGATACTTACGGATGATGTCAGGCATTTTACTTTTGCCCTCACTGCCCGGTTTCTTTTTACTGCTCATTTTGATTTGCAGGAACTGCGTTGCAACGGTGGGAAACTGGCGACGCTTCTGCACTTTTTCCAGATCCCTTAACGTGATCTTTCCCTTTAACAACGGCAGGGTCAGCAGGTTCGCCGTGGCAACGGCATCCTGGATAGCAAGATTAACGCCAACGCCACCAATCGGAGACATGGCATGAGCCGCATCACCAATACAGAGCACGCCCGGCTTCGCCCACTGGTTGAGCCTGTCGATCCGGATAGACAGCAGTTTGAATTGATCCCAGTTGTCAATTTCCGCCAGGCGCGAAGGACGAAAGGGAGACACGCTGGCAATCTTGTGTTTCATCGCCTCAAGCCCCTCGGCCTGGAGCGCATCAAACTGCCCTTTCTCGATGGTCAGCCCGCACTGCCAGTAATCGCCCCTGTCGATGACGATAAAGTTGTTGCGCGGCCCGGTATGGCCCATGCCTGACTGGGGATCGTCAGACTTTTTGTCCAGACGAAACCACACCACATCACGCGGCGAGCCAAAATGCTGACTCACCAGGCCGGCCTGGGCACGTACGTTAGAGTTACGACCGTCAGCACCAATCACCAGACGGGTACGGATCTCAACCGGCTGGCCTGCCTGTGACGCGACAACACCGCTTACCTCACCCTCTTCTGTTAGCAGCTGCTTTAAGGTCGTGGATTTCAACAGGGTAAAGCCGGGAAACTGTGCGCTGCGTTCCGCCATGAAATTCAGGAAATCCCACTGTGGCATGAACGCGATAAAACGACACTGGAGCGGCAGGCGCGAAAAATCGGCCATCGTCACCTCCTGGCCGCCCATTTCTGCCTGCAGCTTTTCTGCGCGCTGGTGAGGCAGTTTCAGCAGGTCATCCAGCAGACCCAGATGGTGCATCACCTCAAGGGTGGAAGGGTGAATAGTGTCACCACGGAAGTCGCGGAGAAAGTCGGCATGCTTCTCGATCACCACAACCTGCAAACCGGCACGCGCCAGTAAATAACCCAGCATCAGACCGGCCGGGCCGCCGCCGACAATACAGCAGTCAGACATAATGTGTTCAGTAGATGACATGGCTTACCCCTTAAAATGTACGTTGTCAGTGTAGGCCAGCACGGATGATTTAAGTACCGAGGGAGTACAGGGATATTGCACAGGTCGCTGCCAGAAACCGCGCGCTGACGCTGTCAGCCGGGGTGATCTTCTTTTATTTCAACCAGCACCAGCGGGCATTTTCTGACCTTACAGGCGTGATGGTATGCCATGGAGCACACCGAACAATAGTCGGCAGAATCGGACTGGTATTCATACTCCTGAAAATAGCGGAAGCCGCCGCTGTCCGCGTCGGCGCGTGCGCTGTAAAACGCGTGATCAGCAAGCTGCTCATCCAGTTGCATGAACGTCAGTGCTGAAGGGTTGTGGTAACCCACTTTAATGCGATATGTCGTCATACCTCCATGATTACCCTGATGGAACCGGGTAGCAAATTGTTATCATTGTTGATTGTGATAGACAGCGGTTATCAGAACATCCCTTATCAGAGGCAGATGCACAGCTATAACATTTTAGCTGAGCAATTATCACAATAGTTACGAAGCTGCTGGGTAAGTGCGTCTTATTATGTTATTCACTCGTTCGACCTCCATCAAAATTGATAACTTATTGTTGTTAACCTGAAAAAAATGGCGTTTAGCTCTTACATTTAGCGATCAAATGACATCTCGATAAATGACAACATTGTCAAAAAGATTAAATAAATTTCATTGAATTGTAAGTGAACACACAAAGATCAAATCGCGTTGACTATCTCGTGCATCATTGCGTAAAAATTAAGCAAGCAACATATTGCTATCATATTTAAAATACACCATTAATATTATGATCATAATTCATCTTTAGCCTCACAGGAATTAACAACACATTAACGCCACCTGTTATTGATATGTTGTTTTTACAAAAATTTAATCAATGGACCGTTTTTATCTTAAAGTGCGATAATTTTATTGATCGCATCCTTAATATTAATAGAAAAATCCTGGGGAGGATGAAATTATCTGAATTCATAAAAAGTATACTGTCTTTTTAAGTTCACAATAAATGGCACTGTTGTGGGATAAATTTCATTTTTGCGTTAAAAATAAATGAAACATAACACTTTAGGATTATTCCATGTCCATTGCGCCATGCAATCGCCCAACGCGTTGAATTAGAAGGTTTAATAATGCTATGTTTATCTCACCTTCCTTAACGAGCAGCAAAACAAGCTTATGAGAAGGATTACGAGAGAAAGTATATATTGCTTTAGTTGTCGCTACCGATGTGAATTAGCCAATGAGCTAACAGAAGAAATTAAACGGTGCCCGATACAAAAAGTGGTTATTTGGCCAGCGCGGAACTACTACTTAATTAATGGCATTCTTTCCGTCGTTTCTGGTCGATATGAAAGCTTATTTACTAAAGGTTGTATATTTGTGGATTTTTCAACACACAACATACGCTTTTTTACCAGTCATAACTGGCTGGATTATTTGAAATCACAGAGTTTAATTATCATCCTGGTTTGCGACCGCAGACTGGCATCCTTAGCTGCTTTCTGGAAAAAACAGGATAAAAGTATTAATACGGTCATTTACCCAGGAACAGCCATCGTCGATATTAAAAAATCAATTAACGCATGTTACTACGGTTTAAAAGGAGGTGAAAAAAAAGGGATTAATCCGTTAACCACTGATGAGGTTAAGTTTCTTGATCTGGTCAATCACGGATTTTCTCTGAGTGAAATATCAAAAAAAATGGAGCTTAGCGTTAAAAAAATTTACTGCATCAAAGATTCGGTTCGTAGGAAGACGGGAAGCAGCCTGAATCAGTTGTTCTCCAGTTAAAAATGTAAAAGGAAAATACCTCATGTTAAAAACCAAAGCTATGGCCTTATCCCTGTTAATCAGTGCGACGCTGGTATCAGGACAAGCATTCGCGAATTCTGATAACACCATTAACTTTCAGGGTGAAGTGAGCGATGAAACTTGCTCAGTCAACGTGAATGGTAATAACAGTGCACCGCTGGTGTTGATGCCGACAGTGGGCGTGAACGAACTGGATGCAAGCGGAAAAGTCGCGGGCAAAACGGACTTCTCCGTCGCTATCAGTGGCTGTACCGGCTCGACTAATTCAACGCGTGTATCCACCGTATTTATTGGTAACAACGTGAGCGACACCGGTAATCTGAAAAACAGTGGTAATGCTGAAAACGTCGAAATTCAGTTACTGGACCCCACCGGTGCAGAGATTAATTTAACCAGTACCTATATCGGTGATGGTGATTTAACCCTGAGCTCCGGCGAAACCGAAAAATCGGCTACCTATGCCGCGCAGTATCTGGCGACCGACGTAGCAACGGCGGGTACCGTTAGTGCTTCACTTCAATATGCGGTGACTTACCAGTAATACTGATCCGGTGCACGTCAGTTGTCTGGCGTGCACCATAAACTATTGAGAACTGATTTATGTTTATTCGCAGACTGTTATTGGCGTTGACGCTCTCGCTAGCAGTAACCCCCGCATTAACATTGCCCTTTTACGCAAACGCCAGCGTGACGATTATGGGCAGCCGTATTATTTACCCTGGGCAGGCGCGTTCTGTGGATGTGCAATTTAAAAATAACGATGCCATTCCCTATGTTATTCAGAGCTGGTTTGATAACGGTGACGAAAACTCACAGCCAGAAAATCGCGTAAATACGCCTTTTATCATTACACCGCCGGTATTCCGCATTCAGCCGAAGGCAGGTCAGATCGCGAAGGTTATGGTGAATAACACCGTTGCACAGCCTCAGGATCGTGAATCTGTTTACTGGTTTAATACCCTGCAAATTCCGCCATCAAATATAAATCAGGATAAGACACAGAATGTCATGTTGGTGGTATTACGTAATCGCATGAAGGTTTTTTATCGCCCTGAACGTATTGGCGCACCAAAAAATATCCTGAAAGGCATAACAGTCACTCCCCTGTATCAGGCGAATAAAGGCAATGGGATTGAAATTGACAACCCACAACCCTGGCATGCTTCCCTGGTGGATGTTGTTTTAAAAGTGGGGAATCACACCTTTAAAAGTGAGGCCGATATGGTCTCGCCCTTTGCAAAGCAAACCTATTGGTTTAACAACAGCAAACGTTTGCAGGGTGCAGGCGTAGTTTCAGTCTCGGCAGTTAACGATCAGGGAGCTAAAATCAGTGAAAACTTTACGGTTGACGTTAATTAGCCCGAAACTTATTGCTTTTACCGTCTCGGCCTGTTTTTCGTGTTATGCCTGCAGTGAAGATTATTATTTCGACGCCTCACTGTTTAAAGGGGCGACATTTGGGAAAAACATTGAACAATTCAACCAAAATGCAATTCCTGAAGGAAGCTATCTTGTTGATATTTACCTCAACGATAAAATAATTAAATCCGGCGTCAAAATTAACTTCAAAAAATTCAGTGACGAGGGAGAGGTGGAACCTTGCCTGCCGGAAGAGATCATCAGGTTAATGCAGTTAAAAAACCAGCGGGTTGAACAAACGACAGCCCACTGTCAGCCATTATCAGACTGGACGGAAGCAGGCAGCTGGCGTTTCGACCAGGCTTCACTTCGTTTGCAGTATATGTTCCCCCTTGCCAGCCTGAATCGGGTTCCCCGTGGCTATATCCCCGTTTCTGAATGGGATGAAGGCATTACGGCGTTATTTCTGCGTCACAACACTAACTTCACCTGGTCGGAAAACCGATCGTCTGATTATCGTTATCAATATTTGTGGAGCGGCATTACCGCAGGCACGAATCTGGACAAGTGGCAGTTTCGTCATCAGGGCAATATGCGCTATCTGCGCAACAGTCATAGCGGAAGCCGTTATCAGTATAATCAGGTGAGAAGCTGGGTGCAGCGTCCTGTGGAGAGCATAAACAGTCAGCTCTCATTAGGTGACAATTATACCAACAACTCGCTGTTCGGCAGTCTTGCCTTTAACGGCATTAAACTCGCCTCAGAAGAACGGATGTGGCCGCAGGGTAAACGGGGCTATGCGCCGGAAGTCCATGGTGTAGCCACCTCTGATGCCCGCGTTGTCGTTCGGCAGCTCAACAACGTGATTTACGAAACCAGCGTTCCCCCCGGCCCCTTTGTTATTGATGACTTATATAACACCAGCGGTCAGGGCGATCTTGACGTTGAGATTATTGAAGCCAACGGCAAGCGGTCCACTTTTACAGTGCCCTACTCGTCCGTGCCGGACTCTGTTCGTCCAGGAAACTGGAAATACGCGCTGGCGCTGGGGCGAGTGCGTCAATATTACAGCGTGGAAAACACGTTTTTTGAGGGGGTTTTACAGCGCGGCATCAGTAACCGTTTTACGGCAACGATCGGCTCGCGGCTGGCGAAAGACTACCAGGCCTGGCTGGCGGGCGGCGTATGGGGTTCACCGATGGGCGCCGTGGGGATGAACACCATTTTTTCACAGGCGCGCGTTGAGCAAAATAAAAACACCTCGGGCTGGCGCGCGGAGTTGAGTTACAGCAAAACGTTTGAAACTGGCACTAATCTGGTGTTGGCGGCCTACCGTTATTCCACCAGCGGCTTCCGCGATCTGCAGGACGTGTTGGGCGTCAGAAGGCAGAATGACACCGGCATCAGCTACTACTCCGATTCGATGAATCAGCGCAATCGGTTATCCGCCACCCTGAGCCAGTCATTTGATAACCTCGGCATGATCAGCCTGAGTGGCAGCACGGCTGACTACTATAACAACAAGTCACGCATCACCCAGTTACAGCTCGGTTATAACAATAGCTGGAAAAAAATCAGCTACGGTTTCAATGTCGCGCGTCAGCGCACCACATGGAATACGACGCGCGCCGAGCTAAATGTCTTCGATCAGCCGGATGACAGCCGCCAGCAGCGTTACACAGAAAATACCTTTTCATTTACGGTTTCAATGCCTCTCACCTGGCACAACACCGCTTCTGTTTCCTATCACTACAACCAGTCGAAGCAGACACAAAGCTCATCACTCTCCCTGTCGGGCTCAGCAGGTGACAACCGCGATATCGCCTATTCCCTTTATGGCGGTAGCGAGCACTACCGCAACGGCAACAGTGGACATGCACTGAACGTCGGTGGAAATGTTCAGCAGAATACCCGACTTGGGGCGTTCCGGGCCAACTACGGCCAGGGCGAAAGCTATCGCCAGGCTGGACTGGGTGCTTCCGGCAGCCTGGTTCTTCACCGGGGAGGCATCACACTTGGCCCTTACAGCAGTGATACTTTCGCCCTGGTGCAGGCCGATGGCGCACAGGGCGCACGTGTGCGTAATGGTCAGGGCGCCGTTATCGATCGCTTCGGCTATGCCATTCTGCCCTCCCTGAGCGCGTACCGCGAAAACAACATTAGCCTGGACACGCTGGATATGAACGCCGATGCCGAGCTAAGCGGAGGGAGTCATCGGGTTGTGCCTTACGCTGGCGCGGTGGTGCAGGTGAACTTCGCCACGATCAAAGGCAAAGCAGTCTTGATCTCGCTCACCAGTAATGAGGGGGAAACGCCACCTATGGGCGCGGAAGTCCGTGATGCGGATAACACCGTCATCGGCGTTGTTGGCCAGGGCGGCCAGCTGTACGCACGCGTACCTCATGACTCCGGCACGCTCAAAGTCATCTGGGATAACGACGGTCAACAAACCTGCCTGGTGAATTATCAAATTACCGGAAAGCACAACGATCAGATGATCCATCTTCCCGGCTTGTGTAATAAGGAGTAACGCGTGTTGCTGAGAATAACGCTTTTGTTGATCGCCACCGGACTGATTCCGCTTCCGTTACTGGCAAACTGTACGGTCGTATCCAGTCAGAGTCAGCTTTCTACGGCGGCTAAAAATGCTGGCTATACCGCGAAGTTATGGACCGGGGCCTGTGATGAATGCACGGGGAAACTGCCGTTACCGGCAATAATTAATATCAATACAGGTAGCCTGTTTCAGCCGGCAGGCACATTACTGGCCAGTGCGGTGGGTGATCCCGTCAACACGCCCATGCGGGATGCCTTTACGCCGAATCAGATTCTGTTCCGCTGCGATGCGGGCGATGTAGATAAACTCTATGAAATGTATTCCACCAATGGCGATTGGGATACAGCGGGCAAATATGCCACGAATGAAGTTGAAGGCGCTTATTATGATAAGGCCAAAAACGTGGCGGTCAGAATGACCAACCTCTCTACGGGGGAATATTACAGTCGCTACTGGAAAGCACGACAGCTTAATGCCAGCGACTGGTATTCTGACGGGGATAAAATCTATATTCCTGCCAGCGCGTTCAGCCGTGTGCTGTACGAAATGTTTAAAATTGATGGAACTGAGCGTTTCATGAATAGTGAGGCGTATTATCCTGATAAGAACAACCAACCTCGTGGCTATATCGCGTTTAAAGGTCCTGGACTGGCCAGCGATGATCTGAAACCCGGTGACGACCATAGCACTAAGTATAGTGGATGGCATTTTAACTGGCCTGTTGGCTGGAGCTCCTATAATACGGTCACCTACGTTCGCGGCGCTGCCTGCGAGGTGCAGGATTATCCTGCTGTAGTATCCCTGCCGGTGATCAGTGTAGGTGCTCTGGCTGATGGTGGCAGTAGTCAGGCGCCTTTTTCTGTCAATTTGCGCTGTGAGGCCGGGGCGATCTCCAGTATCAACAACTCCACCATAACATCAGCCAACGTCGCGATGGGGTTTCTGGTAAACCAGCCCCGGGCCGTTACGATGGCCAACACACTCGGCCTGACCACCAGCAGCGGCGGATTAACCTGGCTGCTCGACACAAACTATGGTGATGACAATGACAGCGCCGCCTCGGGCGTGGGGATAAAAATTTATAACAGCGCTGGTGCCGCACTCAACCTGTTACCGGATATGACCAGCACCGGCACAGGCAATGCACGCGGGTGGTATGCCTACAAAGACCTGACCACGCTTGCGTCATCAGACAACGGCGAGATCTACAGCGGCGATTTTACTGCCTCTCTTGAGGCTATTCCGGGACAAGTTATCACTTCAGGAACCGTTAATGCACAGTTACAAGTGGTGGTCAGCTTTCAGTAGCAGCCTGTTTTTCCTCACGGCGATGCTGTCAGCCCAGGCAACGGCCGTTGTGAACATTGATAAAACACGTATTGTTTTCAACGCTAATGAAATGGCGCAGTCCATTAACCTGGTCAATAGCGAGAGCAGCCCTGCCGTTTTGCAAATCTGGACGGACGATGGCGACATTCATGCTTCGCCGGATAAGAGTAAAACACCGGTCATGGCCATACCGCCGGTATTGAAAATGCTGCCTGGCGAATTACGCTCACTTAAGCTGATGCTGACCTCGCGGGCGAAACTAAAAGCGGGTAAAGAGACGTTGTACTGGTTGAATATTTACCAGATACCCGCGCTCAAAAAATCGGATAACCCGGGCGAGCAAAAAGTGATTCTGCCGCTGCGTTTGCGCCTGAAAGTGTTTATACGGCCGACAGGGCTTGGTGCGCCTCAACCGGAAGATGCACAAAAGCTACGCTTTACCCGACAAAGCCAGCAAATCATGATTTCTAATCCTACGCCCTGGTATATGAGCCTGAACGTCAAAGTAGAAAAAGAGGTGCTGAGAGATATTATGGTAGAACCACAGTCTTATGTTGCGGTACCAGTCACCACACCGCTTAATCCTGGGGCAAACGTGGAATATGAAGTGATTGATGACAGGGGTAATGCTGAGAAATATTACAGCCCGCTTCACGCTAGTGTCGGGCAGTAGCCGAATTGAGTCTCTTTGGCTCAGAGTATAAAAATGACATTATAGTATGTCGTGGCCACTCTGTAATCTGGGACTGAAAATCGAAACCTCAGGGCAGTCTCAGCATTAATATTTTGTTGATGAAATACCGAGCTAAAGAGGACAGTTTCAACCGTCCCCCTGAAATGGTTGTTCAAGACAGATTACGCGCCACCGCGTCATACACTTTAGTCCAGCTAATTCCACGCAATCCATTTTTCTCATCATCCGGATGTAAAACTTGATGGATTTCTCTGTCCTGAATAGGCGCGCCACCATCTATAGTGCTCTGGTTGGGAAACAAGGCAACTGTCGGTGTCTTCACCGCAATGGCAAGATGCAAAGGGCCGGTATCACCAACAATCAACGTATTAAAACCACTTATTTTCTCAGCCAACTGTATTAAATTTGTACTTCCTGCCACATTAACTACTCTGTCACTTTGCGATTTCATCCCGTCAATAATGCGTTGATTGAGGGTTTTCTCTCCGGGTGCACCGATGAGTTCTATGACCACATCGCTATGCTCATCAATTAATTTGCTAATTAGCTGCGAAAAAGCAGATTCCGGCCAACACCGCTCGGTGCTGGATGCACCTGCATGTATGCCAATAACACGCTTATCAAAGACTTGAGGCTTATAAGGTGCAGGAATAAACATCGATTCGGACTTTACTGTAATGCCTACCGACTCAAGCATTTCTATTTTCTGGCGAATAAAGTGGATATTTCCTTTTGTCCTGTTATCGTAAAATGCTGACAAACAGTTTTTCAGAACAAAGTCTTCCCTGCCTTGATAATCAGTATAATAAACATCCTTAAAAATATAATGAGAACCTGCTAGTGAAGCGGTAATGATGTCATAGGGCGTTCGCGAATGAAGGATAAAAGTTGCATCGATCTGATTTTTTCTTAATGATTTTATCAAAAAGAGCATACCTGAAATCTTCCCTCCCCAATATAACACTTCATCAAAAATATCGCTCTCTGCCACCAGAGGATGGTTTCTTTTTAAAATGACTAATGTAATTTTGGCATTAGGCCAACGCTCTTTTATTGCCCTAATAGACGGCGTGTTAAATAGAAAGTCACCTAAAGCCGTATTTGAAATAATAGCGATGCTTTCGATAAAGTCTTTTTCTGAAAAACGGACAATTTTTTTCACACGATAACCGGTCACTTTCCATATGGAAAGGAATAATTTTGCAGCGAATTGTTTTGCGATTTTACTCATTAAAATTTTCCCGACTTAAGCCTTATTATCCTAACGGTTTAGCCGTAAAGATCATTGCCGATGCCGTTATCGTGCCAGACGCATCATATGCTCATTAACATTACGCTAATACTCAAGCCACAGTATATATTATAAATTACCCGGGGCGAAGAAGCTGTCTGCTCTGATTCTATACACACTCTGATGATGAGATGATGGCGTAGCCTGATGGTTCGATTTTTTCCTTTTCCTTCATTTTTTCTTAATTAGAGAAAAAACAGGCCAATTTAAGTTCAAAGCATCCAATGACCTGCTTCACTAAAAATATGACGTTATGTCTGAATCCCTTGTTCACTTCCCTCTCGTCAATCACACCACCGGGAGCGATAAACGTTAGCCTATTCATAAGTGTTTTTTCTAAACGTCAGAAACCATACCGGCATTTTCTGCTAATTCAGATAGCAGTAAAACTTCATAAACCGCGATCGCTTTTATCAAGATGGAAGAAAGCTCAGGGGACGGATACTTAGAAATTACTCAGTCATAAGTCACCGTAACAGACAGCAAAACATTATGATGATCGAGGCCAAAACTGACGGTTGCTGCTGTTTAAAGAGACTTTTAAGAGGCCCGTTTTAGAGCGATTTTGGGGAAAACTCTGCACAAAAAAGCCAACATAAACTTCACATCTATGTTGGCTTGATGTTACAGAAGAAGGATTACATATTCGCGATAATCGCGTCACCAAACTCTGAACATTTCAGCAGTTTAGCGCCATCCATCAGACGTTCGAAGTCATAGGTCACGGTCTTGGCAGCGATTGCGCCTTCCATGCCTTTAACAATCAGGTCTGCGGCTTCGAACCATTCCATATGACGTAACATCATTTCCGCTGACAGGATTACGGAACCTGGGTTCACTTTATCCTGACCGGCATACTTAGGTGCTGTACCGTGGGTCGCTTCGAACAGCGCGCATTCGTCACCGATGTTTGCGCCAGGTGCAATACCGATACCGCCAACCTGCGCCGCCAGGGCGTCGGAAATGTAGTCACCGTTCAGGTTCATACAGGCAATAACGTCGTATTCAGCCGGACGCAGCAGGATTTGCTGCAGGAAGGCATCAGCGATCACGTCTTTAACAACGATCTCTTTACCGGTGTTTGGATTTTTGAACTTCATCCATGGGCCACCGTCGATCAGCTCGCCGCCGAACTCTTCTTTCACTAACTGGTAACCCCAGTCTTTGAATGAGCCTTCGGTGAACTTCATGATGTTGCCTTTATGAACCAGGGTCAGTGAATCACGATCGTTGGTGATGGTGTATTCCACTGCCGCACGCACCAGGCGCTTGGTCCCCTCTTCCGAACATGGCTTAACGCCAATGCCGCAGTTCTGTGGGAAGCGAATTTTCTTCACGCCCATTTCTTCGCGCAGGAATTTGATCACTTTGTCCGCTTCAGCCGTGCCCGCTTTCCACTCGATACCTGCATAGATATCTTCGGAGTTTTCGCGGAAGATCACCATATCGGTATCTTCAGGACGTTTAACCGGGCTTGGTGTGCCGGTGTAGTAACGAACCGGGCGCAGACAAACGTACAGATCAAGTTCCTGACGCAGCGCAACGTTCAGAGAACGGATGCCGCCGCCCACTGGCGTTGTCAGTGGACCTTTGATCGCTACGCGGTATTCTTTGATTAAATCGAGGGTTTCTTGCGGCAGCCAGACATCCTGACCGTAAAGTTCAACCGATTTCTCACCGGTATAAATCTCCATCCAGGAGATTTTACGCTCGCCGTTGTAGGCTTTTTTCACAGCGGCATCAACCACTTTCAGCATCACTGGTGAAACATCAACACCGATACCATCCCCTTCGATGTAAGGGATAACCGGGTTATTTGGCACATCCAGTTTACCTTGATTCAGGGTGATTTTCTGACCTTCCGCCGGAACAACTACTTTGCTTTCCATTAACCTCTCCTTCGAGCGATTTTTTGTTAATGATTTGTAAGATGCGCGTCAATACTACTTGAATATTGACGCTACGCCAATCACCGCAATTTCGCGTTATAATGCGCTGAATGTTTCAGACTGCAAAGCGTATGCGAAAAACTACTCAGACTTCTCAACCAAATAAACGATTCAGCCGACAAACCCGTCCCGTACAGCGCAAGGCTGTATCCCCCCCTGCCGTCCGGCGCGTGCTCCTGTTCAATAAACCCTTTGATGTGTTGCCGCAGTTCACCGACGAAGCCGGCCGCCGCACGTTAAAAGATTTTATTGATGTCAGCGAGGTTTATGCCGCGGGTCGCCTTGACCGCGACAGCGAAGGACTGATGGTGCTGACCAACGACGGCACCTTGCAGGCCGCGCTGACCCAGCCCGGCAAGCGCACCGGCAAGGTGTATTATGTGCAGGTCGAAGGCGTGCCGGAAGAGCAGGATCTGCAGCCACTGCGGGATGGGGTTACGCTGAAAGATGGCCTTACGCTGCCAGCCGGCATTGAAAAAGTAGCGGAGCCTGACTGGCTATGGGCACGCCAGCCGCCCATTCGTGAGCGCAAAGCGATACCGACGCAGTGGCTGAAAATCACCCTGTTTGAAGGGCGTAACCGTCAGGTCAGACGCATGACCGCCCATATTGGCTTCCCGACATTGCGCCTGGTGCGCTATGCGATGGGTGACTTTGTACTGGATAATCTGGCCCCTGGCGAATGGCGTGATATCAGCACCTTAGTCTAGGCACTGTTATCATTTCCATAACTTCAAGTTAACAATTCCGGAGGATTGATGTTTAAACCGCATGTCACCGTAGCCTGTCTGGTCCAGGCTCAGGGTAAACTGCTCGTTGTTGAAGAACGGGTGAACGGCGTGGCAACCTGGAATCAACCTGCAGGTCATCTGGAAGCGGACGAAACCCTTCTGGAAGCCGCGCAGCGTGAACTCTATGAAGAGACCGGTATTGAGGCCGCTGTGGAGTATTTTATTGGTATTAACCAGTGGATTGCCCCCGATAATACGCCTTTTGTGCGGTTTCTGTTTGGTCTGGATCTGGACACCACCCTGCCCACCGCGCCGCAGGACAGCGACATTGATTGCTGCTGGTGGCTGGCGCCAGAGCAGATACTGACGGCATCTAACCTGCGTTCGCCGTTAGTCGCAGAGAGCGTGCGCAGATGGCAACAGGGCGTGCGCTACCCGTTAGACCTGATCAGCCCGTTCAACTGGCCGTTTCATGCAGGTGCGCACCCGACTTCAGCGTGATAGAATGCGCCGCCTGTTTTATTGTTTTGCGAGCTTGTGATGTCTGATAACTGCCAGAAAAAAGTGATCGTCGGGATGTCCGGCGGCGTCGATTCTTCCGTTTCCGCCTGGTTACTGCAACAGCAGGGCTATCAGGTAGAAGGCCTGTTCATGAAGAACTGGGAGGAAGACGATGGCGAGGAGTATTGTACCGCCGCTGACGATCTGGCGGATGCACAAGCCGTGTGCGACAAACTTGGTATTAAACTGCACAAGGTAAATTTTGCTGCAGAATACTGGGATAACGTCTTTGAGCACTTCCTTGAAGAGTACAAGGCGGGCCGCACGCCAAACCCCGATATCCTGTGTAATAAAGAAATTAAATTCAAAGCGTTTCTGGAGTTTGCCGCAGAAGATCTCGGCGCAGACTTTATTGCCACCGGACACTATGTCCGCCGTCAGGATATCGACGGGCGTAGCCATTTGCTGCGCGGCCTGGACGGTAACAAGGACCAGAGCTACTTCCTCTACACGCTCAGTCATGAACAAATTGCCCAAAGCCTGTTTCCGGTGGGCGAGCTGGAAAAACCCGAAGTGCGCCGCATTGCTGAACAGCTGGAATTAATCACGGCAAAGAAAAAAGACTCTACCGGCATTTGTTTCATCGGTGAACGCAAATTCCGCGAATTCCTGGCACGATATCTGCCCGCTCAACCGGGTGAAATCGAAACCGTTGATGGCCAGATTGTCGGTGAGCACCAGGGGTTGATGTACCATACGTTGGGCCAGCGCAAAGGGCTGGGCATCGGCGGCATGAAAGAAAGCAAAGACGATCCCTGGTACGTGGTTGATAAAGATGTCGCGCGTAACCGCTTAATCGTGGCGCAGGGCGGCGATCATCCGCGTTTGATGTCGGTGGGCCTGATTGCTCAGCAGCTGCACTGGGTGGATCGTCAGCCGGTTAACGCCCCGCTGCGTTGTACGGTTAAAACCCGCTACCGCCAGACCGATATCCCCTGCGAGATTATTCCGCAGGGCGATGACAAAATTGAAGTGCGGTTCGACGAACCGGTTGCCGCGGTAACACCGGGGCAGTCTGCGGTGTTCTACCTTGGTGATGTCTGCCTGGGTGGCGGCATCATTGAAGAACGTTTGCCTTGGGTTGCCGCATAATACCGGCGCTAATAACGCGTAAACTGGAGTGACCGTGGCAAAAAACTATCAGGAAATTACCCTTGCGCTGGCGGGCATTTGCCAGGCTGCCCATCTGGTTCAGCAGCTCGCGAATCAGGGGCACTGCCAGCCTGAAGCGCTGACGGTTTCCCTGCGCAGCGTACTGGATCTTAATCCGACATCCACGCTGGCGGTGTTCGGTAACAATGAAGCCAACCTGCGCCTTGGGCTTGAAACCCTGATGGCGGTGCTGAACAGCAGCAACCGTAAAGGTGCCAGCGCCGAGCTGACCCGTTACACACTGAGCCTGATGGTGCTGGAGCGTAAGCTCAACGCCAACAAGCAGGCCATGACCACGCTGGCCCAGCGCATCAGCCAACTCGATCGCCAGCTGGCGCATTATGAACTGGAATCCGACACCATTCTGAGCGCGATGGCGGGCATTTATGTTGATGTCATCAGCCCGCTCGGCCCACGTATTCAGGTCACCGGCTCGCCGGCCGTCCTGCAGAATTCCCTGTTACAAAGCAAAGTTCGCGCCACGCTGCTGGCCGGTATTCGTGCCGCCGTACTGTGGCAGCAAGTTGGCGGAGGCCGACTGCAACTGATGTTTTCGCGCCAACGCTTACTGCGCGAAGCCAAAGCCCTATTATCCCGCCTGCCACTGACTTACTGAGTCCGTGGGGCAAACACCGTTAAACAAATCAGGAGTTGCACTGATGGAATTATCCTCTCTGACCGCCGTCTCACCTGTCGATGGTCGTTACGGCGATAAAGTCAGCCCGCTGCGCGCGATCTTCAGCGAATTTGGTTTGCTGAAATTCCGCGTTGAGGTTGAAGTTCGCTGGTTACAAAAACTGGCTGCGACCGCAGAGATCAAGGAAGTTCCTGCATTTGATGCGGACGCAAACGCTTTCCTTGACGGAATCGTTGCCAGTTTCAGCGAAACGGATGCGGCGCGCATTAAAACCATCGAGCGCACCACCAACCATGACGTAAAAGCCGTTGAATATTTCCTGAAAGAAAAAGTCGCTGACGTGCCTGCACTGCATGCGGTGTCTGAATTTATTCACTTCGCCTGTACCTCTGAAGACATTAATAACCTGTCTCACGCCTTAATGCTGGAAACAGCGCGCCGCGATGTCATCCTGCCTTACTGGCAGCAGCTGATCGCCGCAGTAAAAGGTCTGGCACAGGAATACCGTGATATCCCTCTGCTGTCACGCACCCATGGTCAGCCCGCAACGCCCTCTACCATGGGTAAAGAGATGGCTAACGTGGCCTACCGCATGGAACGCCAACTGCGCCAGCTGTCGCAGATTGACGTGTTAGGGAAAATCAACGGTGCCGTCGGTAACTATAACGCCCACATCGCCGCTTACCCGGAAGCGGACTGGCATCAGCTGAGCGAAGAGTTTGTGACCTCGCTGGGCATTACCTGGAATCCTTATACCACCCAGATTGAGCCGCACGACTATATTGCCGAGCTGTTTGACTGTATCGCCCGCTTTAACACCATCCTGATCGACTTCGATCGCGATATCTGGGGTTATGTGGCGCTCAACCATTTCAAACAGAAAACCATTGCGGGCGAAATTGGTTCATCGACCATGCCGCACAAAGTTAACCCGATTGATTTTGAAAACTCAGAAGGCAATCTGGGCCTGGCAAACGCGGTAATGCAGCATCTGGCAAGCAAACTGCCGGTTTCACGCTGGCAGCGCGATCTCACCGACTCTACCGTCCTGCGTAACCTTGGCGTGGGCGTCGGTTATGCGCTGATCGCCTATCAGGCGACCCTGAAAGGCATTTCTAAGCTGGAAGTGAACCGCGATCGCCTGCTCGACGAACTGGATCACAACTGGGAAGTCCTGGCAGAGCCGATTCAAACCGTGATGCGCCGCTACGGTATTGAAAAACCGTATGAGAAGCTGAAAGAACTGACCCGTGGCAAACGCGTTGATGCGGCTGGTATGCAGGCCTTTATCGACAGCCTGGCGCTACCGGAAGAAGAAAAAATTCGCTTAAAACAGATGACCCCGGCAAATTATATTGGCCGCGCGATACAGATGGTTGACGATCTGAAATAATATCCTCTTTGCAGACCGGTTCCCGCCGGTCTGCGTTAACCTGCTGTTTAGTTCATTTCGCATATACTTATTAAAATTCGTTTCGATCTGATGCTAAAGGAAATCCTATGCGTGTTCTGGTTGTGGAAGATAATGCCCTGCTGCGCCACCATCTTTCGGTACAACTGCGAGAAATGGGTCATCAGGTTGATGCTGCTGAAGATGCCAAAGAAGCCGATTATTTCCTCCAGGAACATCTGCCCGATATTGCGCTGGTTGATCTGGGATTACCCGACGAAGACGGCATGTCTTTAATTCGCCGCTGGCGCAATGACGCGGTGCGTCAGCCTATTCTGGTGTTGACCGCGCGTGAAGGCTGGCAGGCGAAAGTGGAAGCGCTGGAAGCCGGTGCAGATGATTATGTGACGAAGCCTTTTCATATTGAGGAAGTCGCCGCTCGTTTGCAGGCATTAATGCGCCGCAACAGCGGTCATGCCTCGCAGATTATTGCTATGGCCCCTTTTCAGGTCGATTTATCCCGTCGCGAACTCACCATTAACGACCATCCCGTTAAGCTGACCGCGTTTGAATATACGATTGTCGAAACATTAATTCGCAATGCCGGCAAAGTCGTGAGTAAAGATTCCCTCATGCTGCAGCTTTATCCCGATGCAGAATTACGTGAAAGCCACACGATTGATGTATTAATGGGACGCCTGCGTAAAAAAATTCTTGCGCTACATTCTGATGAAGTTATCGCTACCGTTCGCGGCCAGGGCTACCGCTTTGATCTCTGATGATGTCGTGGTTTAAACGCTATCGCCCTGTCTCGCTGCGGACGCGCTTCTTACTGGCCTCCGCAGCCATTGTATTAATCCTCTCCCTTTCTTATGGCATGGTTGCGGTCATTGGTTACGTGGTGAGTTTTGATAAAACCACCTATCGCGTCATGCGCGGCGAGAGCAATTTATTTTTTACCCTGGCACAGTGGAAAGATAATAAGCTCACTATCGCCCAGCCTGAGCGCACTATGCTCAATTTCCCCACCCTGGTATTTATTTACGATGAACATGGCAAGCTGCTCTGGCAACAGCGCGATGTGCCGGAAATTCGTGAAAAGATCCAACCCGAATGGCTGTTAAAGCCCGATTTTTATGAAATAGACACCAGCACCAGTACCAGCCGGGCCGCCATGGGCGATAACCTTAGCGCGCAGCAGCAGCTTCATGCCTGGGATAATGACGACGACGATCAGGACACCTTTACCCACTCGGTGGCGGTAAACCGTTATGACGCCACGACAAACCTGCCCGCCTTAACCATTGTGGTGGTCGATACCATTCCGCAGGAGCTTCAGCATTCCGATGTGGTCTGGTCATGGTTCAGCTATGTACTGGCGGCTAACCTGATTTTAATCGTGCCGTTACTCTGGCTGGCGGCACACTGGAGTTTGCGTCCGATTGGGCACTTAACGCTGCAGGTGCGCGAGCTGGAAACCGGGCAGCGTGAAAACCTGGACGATAATCCGCCGCAGGAGTTACGCTCGCTGGTGCGCAACCTTAACCTGTTGCTGACCAATGAGCGTCAGCGTTACACCCGCTACCGCACGACGCTGGCTGACTTAACCCACAGTCTGAAAACCCCGCTGGCGGTGTTACAGAGTACGCTGCGTTCGCTGCGCGGGGGTAAAGAGCTGACGGTGGAAAAGGCCGAGCCGATCATGCTGGAACAGATCAGCCGCATTTCGCAGCAGGTAGGATATTACCTGCACCGTGCCAGCATGCAGGCCGATCACAATCCCCTGCAGCGCGATCTGCATTCGGTATCAGGTTTGCTGGACAGCCTGTGTTCGGCCCTTAACAAGGTTTATCAGCGCAAAGGCGTGGAAATCACCCTGGATATCTCGCCGGAAACCACCTTTTTCGGCGACCAAAATGATTTTATGGAAGTGCTGGGTAACGTGTTGGATAACGCCTGCAAATACTGTCTGGAATTTATCGAAGTCAGCGCCCATCAAACCGAGCACGCCTTGCACCTTTATATTGATGATGACGGTCCAGGCATTCCTGAGAGTAAACGCGACATGATTTTTGTGCGCGGGCAGCGAGCGGATACCTTGCGTCCCGGTCAGGGGCTGGGACTGGCGGTGGTGCGCGATATTCTCGAACAGTACGCCGGTAAGGTTATCGCCTCCAGCAGTCCGTTGGGCGGTGCCCGCATGGAAGTGGTGTTTGAGCGTCAGGAAATGGAACATCGCCGCGAGTAGTTCAGGCTATGGGCTGTTATACTGGCAGGTATTTACAGCCCTTAGCGGAATCTCTTTATGGATTATCAGCTCGATCTCAACTGGCCCGATTTTATTCAGCGTTACTGGCAAAAGCGCCCGGTGGTGCTGAAGCGTGGCTTCAAGAACTTTATCGATCCCCTATCGCCTGATGAACTGGCGGGATTAGCCATGGAAAATGAGGTCGACAGCCGTCTGGTCAGCCAGCAAAACGGCAAGTGGCAGGTCAGCCACGGTCCGTTTGAAAGTTATGATCACCTCGGTGAAAACAACTGGTCACTGCTGGTACAGGCGGTGAATCACTGGCATGAGCCTTCCGCCGCGCTGATGCGCCCTTTCCGTTTTCTGCCAGACTGGCGTTTAGACGATCTGATGATCTCCTTCTCAGTACCCGGCGGTGGCGTTGGCCCCCACTTTGACCAGTATGATGTCTTTATCATTCAGGGCACCGGCCGTCGCCGCTGGCGCGTCGGGGAAAAAGTGCCGCTGAAACAGCACTGTCCTCATCCAGACCTGCTTCAGGTTGAGCCGTTTGACGCCATCATCGATGAAGAGATGGAACCGGGCGATATTCTGTATATTCCACCGGGGTTCCCGCATGAAGGCTACTCGCTGGAAAATGCCCTGAATTACTCGGTCGGTTTCCGCGCACCAAGCGGGCGTGAGCTGATTAGCGGCTTTGCCGATTACGCGCTGGCGAATGAACTGGGCAGCCTGCGTTACAGCGATCCGGATGTGCCGATGCGTGATTGTCCGTCGCTGATTCTGCCGCAGGAGGTTGAAGGCCTGCGCAAGGTGATGCTGGATGTCGTGAATCAGCCGGAACACTTTGAGCAATGGTTAGGTGAGTTTATTTCACAGTCCCGTCATGAACTCGACGTGGCACCGCCAGAACCGCCTTACCAGCCGGATGAGATCTACGATGCGCTGCAACAGGGTGATGTCCTGTCTCGCCTTGGCGGCTTACGTGTTCTGACGCTGGGCAATGCCGTTTATATCAACGGTGAACGAGTTGAGTGCGCGCACCCGGCCGTGATGACCGTGCTGGCACATAACCATGAAATCGCCCTTGCGGATCTGGGTGATGCGCTGGACGATCCTGCCGTGCTGGCACAGATCGCTGGCCTGGTGAACGCCGGTTACTGGTTTTTTAGCGCCGAATAAGCCTCCTCCGTTGCAACGGATGTAAAGGCCGCGCTGTTCGATTCAGGACAGCGCGGCCTTTTTTATTCAGGCTTTTTTCTGTCCCGCCAGCTCGGCCAGACGGACAATCACATCCACCGACTGCGCCATAATATTCAGCGAAGCAAATTCATGTTTGCCGTGATAGTTGTAGCCACCGGTAAACAGGTTAGGACAAGGTAGCCCTTTCCATGACAGCGACGAACCGTCTGTGCCGCCACGAATCGGTTTCACCACCGGCTCGATGCCACAGTCGCGCATCGCCTGCAGCGCCAGCTCAATGATATGCGGGAAAGGTTCGACTTTTTCGCGCATATTGCGATAGCTGTTGCTGATCTCCACGGTAACAGAGCAGTCCGGATGTAATCCCTTGTTAATGTCAGCCGCCACCTGTTGCAGCGTGTTTTTGCGCTGTTCGAAGGCTTCAGTATCGAAGTCACGGATGATGTAGTGCATTTCAGCATGCTCGACCGTGCCCTTCATCTGGTGCAAATGAAAGAAGCCCTCATAACCGTCCGTGCACTCCGGTTTCTCGCCAGCAGGCAGCGCGGCATTGAAACGGGTTGCCAGCTCCAGCGCGTTAACCATCACGTTTTTAGCAGAGCCGGGGTGGACGTTATTACCGACCACTTTGACCAACGCCGAGGCGGCATTGAAGTTTTCGTATTCGAACTCGCCCACATCGCTGCCGTCAACGGTATAAGCCCAGTCAGCCGCAAAGCCTTCGACATCGAAATGCGATGTCCCACGGCCAATTTCTTCGTCCGGCGTAAAGGCGACTCGAATCGCGCCATGCGGAATATCGCTTTCTGCCAGCCGCGCCATCGCCGTCATAATCTCTGCAATACCGGCTTTGTCATCGGCACCCAGCAGCGTTTTACCGTCGGTGGTAATCAGCGTGTGTCCGATCAACTTATGCAATACCGGAAACATCACTGGCGACAGCACTTCATCGCCATTACCCAGTGCAATATCGCCCCCCCGGTAATTTTCGATGATCTGCGGATTGACATTTTTCGCGGTAAAATCCGGCGACGTGTCCATGTGTGAAATAAAACCGATAACCGGCGTTGGCCAGTCAACGTTTGCCGGTAATGTGCCCATCACGCAGCAGTGATCGCTCAGGCTCACATCCACAAAGCCCAACGCCAGTAGCTCTTCCTGCAGCTGACGGGCCAGCATCCATTGCCCTTCGCTGCTGGGCACCTGACGCGCCTGAGGTTTCGCCTGAGTTTCCACTGCCACATAACGCAAAAAGCGTTCAAGTAATTGCTTCATATATCATCCTTAAAAATTGCCGCCAATTATTATTAACAGACGGGCAAGAGGTCGCGTTGCGTCAAATCATTATCGTTCAGGTTAGCCCTGCTGCGGCAAATTAAGAATGCCAACGGGCATAAAAAAGCCTGCAATGGCTGTTTTTTTGCGGCACGTTGCTCAGGTTTTCCCTCGCCGCAGCCTGTTGAGTGCCAACGGTGCGAAAACAGGGCCGGTTGCACCGCGGGCAGAACGTGAGCTGAACAGGGACAGGTTAAGCACGGCGTAAACCGAATCATCGCGAGCGATAACAACATGATATGGCGGTATCGCTGAGGCGATCAGGAAAACAGAGAATGACGGAATGCTACCGGAAACGGAATAAACAGCGGGCGAACGGTCCGCTGTTTATTCCGTGGCGTGATGCTTTATTTGTGTAGCCCGTGCAACAGCTTATGTACAAAGGCAGGCACCACGTCGCTGGCCAGCCCATAGTGACTTTCGGCAAATTCATTGCCAACCAGGCTGGGCTCCAGGTTCAGCTCTACCGTATGGGCGCCCTGCAGTTTTGCCTCGTGGACAAACCCGGCGGCCGGATAGACATGGCCCGAGGTGCCAACGGCGATAAACAGGTTCGCCTGCTCCAGCGCCTGGTAGATCGCTTCCATGCCGAGCGGCATTTCACCAAACCAGACGACGTGCGGACGCAGCACCGAGGGAAACTGACAGCAGGTGCAGCGATCGTCTGGCGTCACATCCTCCTGCCAGTCGATAACCTGACCACTGCTGGCACAGCGCACTTTTAACAGTTCACCGTGCATATGCAGCACGCGACTGTTGCCCGCGCGCTCGTGCAAATTATCGATATTCTGCGTGACCAGCAGAAAGTTATCGCCCAGCACCTGCTCCAGCTCGGCCAGCGCCAGATGGGCGGCATTGGGTTGAATTTCCGGCTGCTGTAACTGCTGGCGGCGAGCGTTATAAAAACGCTGGACCAGGGCCGGATCGCGCCGGAAGCCTTCTGGCGTGGCGACATCTTCAACCCGGTGTTCTTCCCACAATCCGTCGGCGGCACGAAACGTGTTGATGCCCGATTCTGCAGATATCCCAGCACCCGTTAAGACAACGATTCGCGGCAACGGGTGCGCCGCCAGCTCGGCCTGGCGATCGCGTTCGAAAATACGCTGACGAAAGCGCTGATGCACTTTCCGGCGCGTTTTCTTCAGGCGGGCAAGTCGTAAACGGCGACGAGGTGTACGCATAAAGTCTCCTGGTGCGGTCGCAAAAAAAAAGCCACCGCGGGTCAATATATTTAGGGCAATCGGGCCCGGTGATCGGTGTAACGTTAATTCGCCCTGCTGTCAGCGCGGATCAGTCATGCGACGCCCAGGGTGCCGCATGACGCGCTTACTGTCCGCTCAGCACGCGAGCGGGATCGATACGACTGGCGCGCCGCGCCGGATACCAACTCGCCAGCAGGCTTAGCACAATAGCGGTAATCAGCACCGAAAACACGTCCAGCCAGTGTAATTCAGACGGCAGGAAGTCGATGAAGTAGATATCGCCCGCTAACAAATGGTGACCGGTCAGGGATTCCAGCCCTTTCATCAGCGAAGTGAGGTTGAGCGCCACCAGCACGCCGACCACCACACCGCTTACGCTACCCAGTAAGCCTGCCAGCAGGCCGTACCAGATAAAAATGGCGCGGATCAGCCCGTCTTTGGCGCCCAGCGTGCGCAGTACGGCAATGTCGCTGCTCTTGTCTTTCACCGCCATAACCAGCGTGGAAACGATGTTGAAACAGGCAACGCCAATCACCAGCACCATCGCCAGATACATGATGGCGCGAATCATTTGGATATCGCGGTACATATAGCCGTAGGTGCCAATCCAGCTTTTGATATAGACGTAAGAGTGCGTCACTTCTCCGGCCGCCCGTACCAGTTTTGACGCCTGGAAGGGATCGTTCATTTTCAGGGCAATGCCGGTGACGCTGTCGCCCATATCCAGATATTGCTGTGCGTCAGCAAGCGGCACTAAGGCCAGGCTGTGATCCAACATGCCGCTCAGCTGCAAAATGCCGCTGACCTGCAGCCGGATACGCTTGGGCTGCAGGAGCTTATTATCGCCATCATTATTCGGGATCATGATGGTGATCCAGTCGCCCTGCTTAACGTTAAGCGCCTGCGCAATGCCACCACCCAGGATGATTTGCTTTTTACCCGGCGCAAAGGTCGACCAGGCATTGTCAGTGACAAACTGCGGAAGCGCGCTTAAACGCGGCTCCTGCGCGGGATCAACCCCTTTAACCTGCAGCGCTTCCATCTTTGCGCCACTTTCAATCAGTCCGGTAAAGTTAATGTAGGGTGCTGCCGCCGCAATGCCGGGAACCTGCTCAATGGGCGCAATCATCGACTGCCAGCGCTGAAAAGGCTGATTGACGGCTTCGATTTCACCGTGCGGCACGACGGCCAGAATGCGCTTGTTTAGCTCACGCTCAAATCCGTTCATGGCGCTGAGACCAATGATCAATACCGCCACGCCCAGCGCAATCCCGATGGTTGAAATAACGGAGATCAGTGAAACCATTCCTCCCCGACGGCGGCCACGGCTAAAACGCAGCCCCAACAGCAGCGATAACGACGATCCCATCAGACAGCTCCTGCAAGGATAATCCGGTCGCTTAACTGACCGTCACGCATCTCCATCTGCCGCGACATGCGTTTCGCCAGATGCAGATCGTGCGTCACCACCAGAAACGCGGTGCCCTGACGCACATTCAACTCACCTAAGAGTTCGAAAATAGCATCGGCGTTGCGGGCATCCAGGTTACCGGTCGGCTCATCGGCCATGACCAGGCGCGGGCGGTTAACCAGTGCACGGGCAATAGCCACGCGCTGGCGTTCTCCCCCGGAGAGTTCTGACGGGCGATGCGCGGCGCGATGTTCCAGCCCCACGGCCGCCAGCATCTCCCGCGCGCGGGTTTGCGCTTCGCCTTTGGTCACTTTGCCAATCAGTAACGGCATCGCGACATTTTCCAGCGCGGTAAAGTCCGGCAGCAGATGGTGGAACTGATAGATAAACCCGAGTTCGCGGTTGCGCAGCTCCGCTTTGGCAGACGATGACATACCGTTGAGTGAGCGACCGTCAAACACCACTTCGCCCGAGGTGGGCGCATCCAGCCCGCCCAGCAGGTGCAACAAGGTGCTTTTCCCTGAACCCGAACTGCCGACAATCGCCATCAGTTCACCGGGTTGCACATCAAAGGTCACATTGCGCAGCACGTCGGTCTGCACGCTGCCTTCCTGATAGCGTTTGCACAGGTCACGGCACTGCAACAAAGGAGAGTTACTCATAGCGTAAAGCCTCAGCGGGTTGGACGGCGGCAGCGCGCCATGAAGGGTAAAGCGTAGAAAGCAGCGCAATAAGCATTGCACTAAAGGCGATAGTGACGACCTGCCACACATTGATATCGACAGGCAGCGCCGCACCATCCAGGAACAGGCCAATGACCGGCATCAGATGATTAAGCTGGCTGGCTAACAGCACGCCAAGCAGCGCACCGAGCAGCGTGCCGATGATGCCGGCGCTGGCACCCTGCACCATAAAGACGGCGACAATCTGACGGCGGGTTAATCCCTGCGTTTGCAGGATAGCGACTTCGCCCTGCTTCTCCATAATCAGCAGGCCCAGCGAGGTAATAATGTTAAAGGCGGCAACGGCAATGATCAGGCTCAGCAGCAGCCCCATCATATTTTTCTCCATGCGCACGGCCTGGAACAGGTCCCCTTTGCGTTCGCGCCAGTCCTTCCACACCATGCCAGGCGGTAAGGCCTGCTGAGTGACGCTGTCAACCTGTAACGGTTTATCCAGCCACAGCCGCCAGCCGGTAATGTTCCCCGCCGGATAACGCATGATGCGTGAGGCATCCTGCTGATTAACCAGAATCTGGTAACCATCGACTTCACTGTTAGCCGCATAGGTTCCGGCAACGGTAAACAGACGCTGACTCGGTACCCGGCCCATCGGTGTAAACTGACTGACGGACGGCACCATCAAGCGCAGCATGTCACCCCGTTTGACGCCCAGTTGCGCGGCCAGCTGTTCGCCCAGAATCACCTTGTATTGCCCCGGCTGTAGCACGCTTTGCTGCGTGTTCACGAGGTAAGGCGTCAGCGGATCTTTTTCATCCGGCTGAATGCCTAACATCACGCCAACCGAAACGCTGTGTGAGCTTTGCAACACCACGTTCGCCGTGGTTAACGGCGCGATGCGGTTAATCCCCTTAAGCTTCAGCTCGGATGCCGGGAATTGTTGAGGATTAATGCTGCCTTTGTCGCTGGTCACCAGCGCCTGCGGCATCAGGCCCAGGATGTTGCCCTCAAGCTCTCGCTCGAAACCATTCATCACAGACAGCACAGTAATCATTGCCAGCACGCCAAGCGTGATACCAATGGTGGAGAGCCAGGAGACAAAGCGACCGAAACGGTCTGCAGCTCTTCCGCGCATGTAGCGCAGACCGATAAATAGCGCGACAGGTTGATACATGGAATCCAATGTACAGTTGCTGGAAAATAAGTAGAGAGGATGATAAAGGAGCGGCTCACTTTATGAAACCTCTAACCCTCTGAGTCTGCTGCAAAGTTGTATCAGAATAGGTTATCAGCGGGTTGATGCACAGGATTAGCCTATAAAGATGATGTTAATCGTACGATGATGCAGCGTGAGAGCCGATATAATCATTACCGTAAAGAGATGACGGCAATGAACGTTACTCTGATGTACCCGTTTGACTTTCCTGCGAACGTTGTTCGCAAAAAAGATTTACACACAGCAACCCTTTAGTCACGCCTGCTTTAAGGCGAAGCGGTAGAAAAAATCTCCCGCAGAGGTGATCCCCATGGCGTATTATGGAATGATTACGCCCTGGTAAAAATGGAGCAACCTCGAGATCTCATGTCCGAACCGACTCGCTATACCCTGCCCGTGAAATCTGGCGATCACCGCCAGCTCGGCCAGCTGACTGGCGCTGCGCACGCGGTTGAGTGTGCCAGCATTACCGAGCGCCATGCTGGTCCGGTGTTAATGATCACACCCGATACACAAACCGCCCTGCATCTGCTGGACGAGATCCGTCAGTTTACCGACTTGCCGGTCGCGCATCTCGCGGACTGGGAGACGCTGCCCTACGACAGCTTCTCGCCGCATCAGGACATCATTTCGGCACGCCTTTCCACCCTGTACCAACTGCCCACCCTGCAGCGCGGCATGCTGATTATGCCGGTGAACACGCTGATGCAGCGCGTTTGTCCGCACAGCTACCTGCACGGTCATGCACTGGTCATGCAACAGGGCCAGAAACTGTCACGCGATCGCCTGCGCGATCAGCTTGAGCAGGCGGGTTATCGCCATGTGGATCAGGTGATGGAGCACGGTGAGTACGCAACCCGTGGTGCTTTACTCGATCTGTTCCCAATGGGCAGCGAGCAACCTTACCGCATTGATTTCTTCGATGACGAAATCGACAGCCTGCGCCTGTTTGACGTCGACAGCCAACGCACGCTGGAAGCCGTTCCCGCGATTAATCTGCTGCCGGCCCATGAATTTCCCAGCGATAAAAACGCCATTGAGCTGTTCCGCAGCCGCTGGCGTGAAATTTTTGATGTGCGCCGTGAGGCCGAGCATGTTTATCAGCAGGTGAGCAAAGGCACCCTGCCCGCCGGTATTGAGTACTGGCAACCGCTGTTCTTTGAACAGCCTTTACCTTCGCTGTTTAGCTATTTGCCCGACAACACCCTGATTGTTAACTGTGGTGATCTGGAAGGCGGGGCAGAACGATTCTGGAATGATGCCAACGCGCGCTATGAAAATCGCCGTGTTGACCCCATGCGTCCGCTACTTGAGCCTGCCACGTTGTGGCTGCGCCCGGATGCATTAATGGGCGAGCTGAAAGCCTGGCCGCGCATCCGTATGACCCACGACGTTCTGCCAGCGAAAGCCGCCAATACCAACCTTGGTTATGAATCCCTGCCGGATTTATCGGTTCAGGCGCAGGCGAAAGCCCCGCTGGATAACCTGCGCCAGTTCCTGGAGCAGTTCAGCGGCGGTGTGGTGTTCTCCGTGGAAAGCGAAGGTCGCCGCGAAAGCCTGCAAGAGCTACTGGCGCGGATTAAAGTGCGCCCCAAGCCGATTCATCATCTGAATGAAGTCAGCGCTGGACAGCATACCCTGATGATCGGTGCCAGCGAGCGTGGCTTTGTGGATACACAAGGCAACCTGGCGCTGATTTGTGAAAGCGATCTGTTGGGCGAGCGCATCAGCCGTCGCCGTCAGGATACACGTCGCACCATTAATCCGGACATATTGATCCGCAACCTTGCGGAGCTGCACCCCGGTCAACCGGTGGTGCACCTTGAGCATGGCGTAGGGCGCTATATCGGCATGACCACGCTGGAAGCGGGCGGCATACAGGCGGAGTACCTGATGCTCTCCTACGCCAACGATGCCAAGCTGTATGTGCCGGTTTCCTCGCTGCACTTAATCAGCCGCTATGCGGGCGGTGCCGATGAAAACGCGCCGCTGCATAAGCTGGGCAGTGATGCCTGGTCACGCGCCCGCCAGAAAGCCGCCGAGAAAGTGCGTGACGTCGCCGCCGAGCTGCTGGATATTTACGCGCAGCGCGCGGCAAAAACCGGCTATGCGTTTAAGCACGACCGCGAGCAGTACCAGCTCTTCTGCGAAAGCTTCCCGTTTGAAACCACGCCCGACCAGGCCCAGGCCATCAATGCCGTGCTGAGCGATATGTGCCAGCCGCTGGCGATGGATCGTCTGGTGTGCGGCGATGTGGGCTTCGGTAAAACGGAAGTGGCTATGCGTGCCGCCTTCCTGGCGGTGGAAAACAATAAGCAGGTTGCCGTGCTGGTGCCGACCACGCTGCTGGCGCAGCAGCACTATGATAACTTCCGCGACCGTTTCGCCAACTGGCCCGTGCGTATCGAAATGCTGTCCCGTTTCCGCAGCGCCAAAGAGCAGAATCAGATATTGCAGGACGCCAGCGAAGGCAAGATTGATATTCTTATCGGCACCCATAAGCTGCTGATGAGCGATATCAAGTGGCATGATCTGGGCCTGCTGATTGTGGACGAGGAGCATCGGTTCGGCGTTCGCCACAAAGAACGCATTAAGGCGATGCGCGCCGATGTCGATATCCTGACGCTGACCGCCACGCCCATTCCGCGTACGCTGAATATGGCGATGAGCGGGATGCGCGATCTGTCAATTATCGCCACACCGCCCGCGCGCCGGCTCGCGGTAAAAACCTTTGTGCGGGAATATGACGATCTGGTCATCCGTGAGGCGATTCTGCGTGAAGTCCTGCGCGGCGGGCAGGTTTATTACCTGTATAACGATGTCGAAAATATTGAGAAAGCCGCTCAGCGGCTGGCGGAACTGGTGCCAGAAGCACGGGTTGCCATCGGTCATGGGCAAATGCGCGAGCGCGACCTGGAGCGGGTGATGAACGACTTCCATCATCAGCGTTTCAATGTCCTGGTGTGTACCACCATCATTGAAACCGGTATTGATATCCCAACCGCCAATACCATTGTGATTGAGCGTGCTGACCACTTCGGGCTGGCGCAGCTGCACCAGTTGCGCGGGCGCGTAGGCCGCTCACACCATCAGGCTTATGCCTGGCTGCTGACCCCGCACCCAAAAGCCATGACAACCGACGCGCAAAAACGTCTGGAAGCCATCGCATCACTGGAGGATCTGGGCGCAGGCTTTGCACTGGCCACGCACGATCTGGAAATTCGTGGTGCCGGGGAACTGTTGGGTGAAGAGCAAAGTGGTCAGATGGAAACCCTGGGCTTTTCACTCTATATGGAACTGCTGGAAAATGCGGTTGATGCCCTGAAAGCGGGTCGGGAACCGTCACTGGAAGATCTCACCAGCAACCAGACGGAAGTCGAATTGCGGATGCCCGCGCTGCTGCCGGAAGACTTTATTCCGGACGTCAACACTCGCCTGTCACTGTATAAACGCATTGCCAGTGCCGAAGCAGAAGATGAGTTGCAGGAGCTGAAGGTAGAAATGATTGACCGCTTCGGGCTGCTGCCCGATCCGGCCCGTAATCTGCTGGATATCGCCGTATTGCGGATGAAAGCCAAGGCTCTTGGCGTGCGTAAAATCGAAGCCAGCGATAAAGGTGGCTATTTCGATTTTGCGCCGCAGAACTGCGTGGACCCGGCCTGGCTGATTGGCCTGCTGCAAAAAGATGCGCGGCAGTGGAAGCTTGAAGGCCCGACGCGCCTGCGCTTCACCCGTGAACTGGCAGAACGCAAGGTGCGGATGGAGTGGGTGCAGTCGTTTATGTCCCAGCTCATGGAAAACCGTATCGCCTCCTAGCCCGCCACATGGCGAACAGCACCGCAGTGCGTGCATAAAGCCGCCTTAATGAAAGGCGGCTTTTTTTTGCCTGAATTCCCGCGTAGTTATTGAGCCTGTGCGGTTTTCACAGAAATTGCGCGTGTGAGGCGCTGCCCGAATCTTCTTTATCGGGCCAGCGGCGGGGCAAACTGCAACGCACCTGCGATACGGTTCCAGGCATTGATGGCCCCAATTGCCGAGGTCAGGAACATCACCTCCTGCGGCGTAAACAGGGTGCTGAGGTTATCGTACAACGCGTCCGGCACCGGCTGCTGTGACATGAGGGTTAACGCCTCGGTCCATGCTAGCGCCGCCGCTTCACGCTCGGTGTAAATGCCTGCATCGCGCCAGGTCGCCACCAGATCGATTTTAGCCGCAGCCAGCCCTGTTTTACGCGCTATATTGAGATGAAACTGCAGGCAAAAGGCACAGCCATTAAGCTGTGACGCCCGGAGCTTAATCAATTCAGTCAATGACTTATCCAGGCCAGCGTTGTCAACCGCCTTGCCCAGCATGCTCAGGGCAGCGACAACTTCCGGCGCCGCCCGCTCAAACGTGGACCAGTCACTTCGGTTATGAGAATGCGATGTCATAAATAATCCTGTCTGTTAATATAAGAACTCGAACAACAATATAAGAGTTCTTATATTATGCGCAAGTCAGGATCGCACAATCTGCCGCTGCCAGGCCCCGGAGAAGGTATGCGAGGCACGAAAGGCCACATTGGCTACCTGCTCCGCCAGGCACATGCTGTTCACAAGATACGGATGGAAAATGCCTTAAAAGCCACCGGCCTTACCCTGCCCCAGTTTTCGGTACTGACCATGCTCGCCGCCTATCCGGGCGCATCGGGCGCGGAACTGGCCCGGCTGTCGCTACTGACGCCGCAAACAATGAGTGTGATTGTCAGCAACCTTGAGCGGGCAGGCATGATTCACCGTCGTCCTCACGACGAGCATGGCCGAATCCAGATCATTGGTCTTACGGATGACGGATTGCAGGTGCTGGCACACAGTAAAGTCGCCGTGCAGTCGGCAGAGGCCGGTTTGCTGTCCGGGTTGTCCCCTGAGGATGAGGTGGCCGTGCGGCGCTGGCTGGTTAATGTTGCGACCTTGCCGACTAAAAAGGAGTGAAAGCTGTATTATCCCGGCTGATCCCGCTTCGGCTCATCGCAGAACCGTGCTGGCAACGGTTTTTTAACGCGCCGTGAGGCTGGCGAATCAGGCAACCTTTTCGGTTAACGCACAATCCTCAGCCATAAAAAAAGCGCATCCAGGGATGCGCTTTTGAGTTTCATACTGTGCTGTGTGACCGCAATGCGGCAATCTTTGCCCTTGTCCCTTATGCTTTATCGCCGTTCAGGATTAACTGTCCGTTACGGTCTACCGGGATACGCGTACCGGGATCGTTTTCCATCCGGATTTTACCCTGCTGGTCGCCGATCTTGTAGGTGACGTCATAGCCCAGCATTTTTTCTTGTTTGTCGTATACGGTTTTACAACGCTGTTCAGAGGTCGTGTAAGTATCACGATCCTGCATACCGCTCTGAACCTGGTTGCCCGCATAACCGCCCGCAAGCGCACCGGCTACCGTTGCGACGTCGCGTCCACGACCACCGCCAAGTTGATGGCCCAGAACACCACCGGCTACCGCACCCAGTACTGAACCGGCGATACGGTTTTCATCCTGAACCGGACGACGGTGCGTCAGCGTCACGTTACGACACTCCTGACGCGGTTGTTTAATCGATTCTTTAATAGGTGTTGCTGACAGCACCTGTGCGTATTGAGGACCGCGATCAAACACGTTAATGCTTGCTACGGCGGCAACACCCAGTGCCGCTGCCACGCCAATACCGATACCCGCTAACATTGATTTATTCACAGGAAGTTCCTCCTGAAAGTGTTACCGCGCATTCCTGCCGCTGGGATATCCCTTACAGCTCTGGCAGAACCGACGTGCGCGACTCGCCGTTTGGTTGAGATAAGTTTTACAGATGTAAAGCTTTTGCAATATCAGATAATGGGAAGAAAATCGTGCAGGAGGGCTTAGTGCCACCTTTTAGGAGAGTTCTGAGCAGTCGATACAGGCTAAAATACCGCGCTGATTTCATTATCTTCAGGAAAGTTAATAGTGAAATCAGCGGGTTAAATACAATCTTACTGATGCGTTTAGTGAAGTTTCAAACGGGGACGAATGACCCGGTTAAGGCTACCTACCACCATCATCAGCCCGGTTTTGATATAACCGTGCAACGCCACCTGGTGCATACGGTAGAGAGAGATATAGACGAACCGGGCAATGCGCCCTTCTATCATCATGGAACCTCTCATCAGATTGCCCATCAGACTTCCAACGGTGCTAAAGCGTGACAGGGACACCAGCGAACCATGGTCTTTGTAGACATACGCTTTAAGTGGCTTGCCCTGATACTGCAACAGGATGTTATGCAGCGCACAGGAAGCCATCTGATGAGCGGACTGGGCGCGCGGCGGCACAAATCCCCCACCGGGTAAGGCGCAGGAGGCGCAATCGCCGATAGCGTAGATATCTTCATCCAGGGTGGTCTGGAGCGTCTCTTTCACCACCAGCTGGTTGATACGGTTGGTTTCCAGTCCGCCGATCGCTTTCATAAAGTCAGGGGCTTTTATGCCCGCCGCCCAGACCATTAAGTCCGCTTCGATAAACTCGCCGCTTTTGGTATTCAGGCCCAACTTTTCCGCGCTGGTCACCATCGTTTGTGTCATTACGCGCACGCCAAGTTTGGACAGCTCCTGATGTGCCGCGGACGAAATGCGCGGCGGCAGGGCTGGCAGAATACGTTCGCCCGCTTCCACCAGCGTGACGTTCAGCGCCTCACTGCCCAGCGCTTTGTAGCCGTAGCTGTGCAGTTGCTTAACCGCATTGTGCAGTTCTGCCGAGAGTTCAACGCCGGTTGCGCCTCCGCCGACAATGGCAATGTTAACCTTCTCTACCGCACCTTCGCTGGCAGAGAATTTCAGGAACAGGTTGAGCATTTCATTATGGAAACGGTGCGCCTGCTGGGGGCTGTCGAGGAAGATGCAGTGATCTTTAACGCCCGGCGTGCCGAAGTCGTTTGAGGTACTGCCCAGCGCCATCACTAACGTGTCGTAAGCCAGCTCGCGCTCAGGCACTAACACTTCGCCCTGAGCGTTGACGACTTCGGCCAACTGGATGACTTTTTTCTCACGGTTGATGTTGGTCAACGAGCCCAGTTGGAACTGAAAACCGTGGTTACGGGCATGCGCCAGATAGCTCAGGGCATCAATGCCTTCATCCATTGATCCGGTCGCCACTTCGTGCAGCAGCGGCTTCCACAGATGGCTGTGGTTACGGTCGACCAGGATAATCTCGGCTTTCTTTTTACGTCCCAGCTTATGCCCTAACTGCGTGGCCATTTCCAGGCCGCCGGCACCACCGCCCACAATAACAATTTTCTTAACAGATGTAGTCAACAAAGACCCCCTTAAATTGTGAACCAAAAGTTAATCAATGGTTAAATTAAACCTTAATAAACATAGGGTTGGCGACATAATTTCGCTATCTGCAGGCAGAATAGCATGGCGGGCAGAGCGGAGCCTCAGAAAATTGATGTACATCAAATTTAGCAGACAGTTCCTGGCAGAACCGGTCAGGCGATCGGGCACCGCCTGGGTGCCTGATACGTTAATCCGCAGTTTTGAAGGCTTTCAGACGTTGCAGATGCGGCGAGATGTTGCGGAACTTGTGGCTTTCGCTTTCGTCCCAGACAATCGGATAGTAAGGATCTAACAAGGCAGCGGTGCGCTGGCTGTCAAGAAGCTCATCATGGCGGGATAAAATCGTCAGGCAGCGGTCACGGTTGCGTTCACGAAAGTCACTCACGCACTTGGTGGCGATATCCTGGTACTCTTCCGGCCGGTCTATTTTGCCTTCCATGTTTTCATGTGGGAACAGATTGGGATTGAAAACGGCCTGGCGAATCGCACATAAAAAACCAATCCGCTCTGACCAGTATCCGCCCAGTCCGACACCACAGATAAGCGGGCTTGGGTCATCGCTCAGGCTGAGGATTTTATCGGTTTCTTTGAGCAGAAACTGCATGTCATGTTTGGGATGGCGCGTACTGTAACTAATGAGCCTGACATCGGGGTCAATAAACTGCAGTTGCAGCACTTTTTCATGGTTGCCCGGACTTGAGGAGTCAAAACCGTGGAGATAAATAATCATGGTTATCCTTAAGGGTCATCATGCCGGGCAACCTGTGTTTACCGCCTGGGGTTACAAGGCTGCTTTATGCGCCAGCCAGCGTTCCTGCAGTGCACTCAACTGCTGTGCATTGTGTTTCCAGCGGCTACTGGCCTTCAGGCTGTCCCGGCTAAAGGTGCCCCGATGGTACAACTGCACAACCGGTTCCGCCTCGATCAAGGTCAAATTATCCATTACGCTCACCGCGCCCTGGCGATCGTTACAGACCAGAATCATGTCGCAGCCAGCAGACAGCGACTGCTGTGCACGCTCAGCATAGCTGCCCATTACCGCCGCGCCTTCCATTGAGAGATCGTCAGAGAAAATCACGCCCTTGAAACCCAGTTCCTGACGTAGCACCGTTTTCAGCCAGTAAGGCGAGCCACTGGCAGGCAGCGGATCGGCTTCTGTATAGATCACATGCGCGGGCATAATGGCGTCCAGCGCCTGCTCACTAATCAGCGTGCGGAATATCGCCATGTCGTGCTCACGCAGTACAGCTTCACTGCGGTCATCACGCGGCGTCTCTTTATGGGAATCTGCGCTGACCGCACCGTGACCGGGAAAATGCTTCCCGGTGGTTTTCATCCCCGCCTCATGCATACCGGCAATAAAACGTCGCGCCATCGCCAGCGCAATAGCCGGATCTTCATGGAAGGCGCGGTCGCCGATGGCGGCGCTGATATGGCCGATGTCCAGCACCGGGGCAAAGCTGATATCAATATCCATGGCGATCATTTCGGCCGCCATCTGCCAGCCTGCCTGCTGAGCCAGCTCGCCTGCCGTGGTCATATCATTGAGCGCCGCAAAAGACTGCATGGCTGGCAACTGAGTAAAACCGTCACGAAAACGCTGTACGCGTCCGCCTTCCTGGTCCACCGCCACCACCAGACGTGTGTGCGAGGCCGCACGAATCTGACGCACCAGTTCCGCCAACTGAGCGGGATCGTGATAGTTACGGGCGAATAATATCAGTCCCCCCACCAGCGGATGGCGGAGGATCTCGCGCTCTTCCGCATCCAGTTCGAAACCTTCAACGTCCAGCATTAAGGGGCCGGGAAAACGTGTTGTCATAACCTGAATCCTGTCTCTCGGCGTAACGCCGTTAAATCTGTGACCAGCTCTGTTGAGCCAGCTGTTGTAAATGCTCATCGCCACTCTGTTCAGCGCGCAGTTGATACCAACTGGCCATTAACAGATGCAGCCAGGGCTGCCAGCGTGAAACCTGCCGCTGCAGTGAGGCCAGCGGTAACTGCATGAGCGCCGCATAGTCACGCAGCCAGTAGATCTGTTGAGTCGGGTCCGACAAACAGACGGCGGCCAGCTCAAGCGCCACATCGCCGTCTGCGGCATATTCCCAGTCAATGAGGTGCAGCCCCTGTTCTGACTGAATCAGGTTAGCGGGATGCACGTCCATATGCAGAGGAGCAAGCCGTAATGGCCGGGGCTCGCCTTGCTGCGTTAACCGTTGTAGCTGACGCAGCCAGCGATGATGTCGCTGCTGGCAACGCTGCCAGTATTGCCAGAGCAAGGGCAACAGAGATAAACGGTAACCGGTGAGCGGCTGCTGATGAAGCTGTTGCAGTAGCGCAAGGACCTGACGCCGCCCGGCACGAAACCCGGCATCGCTCATGACCTCTCCCTCCTGCCATGGCAGAATAATGCCATGGCGGTTGGCTGCCAGCGGAGCCTGCACCAGACCGCTGGGCCGTAATTTACGCAGTAGCCGCCCTTCGCGCTGGCGATTAACAAAAGGTATCGGCGGCTGTGGCGCCGGACGGAGAAGACGTCGTCCCTGCTGGGTGACGATGTGACAGCTCTGCCCGGTTAATCCCGCTAACGGCGTTACAGTGACCTGTTGCTCACCGATAGTTGCCGTGATCAGTTGCAGAAACGCCGCATTAATTCTGGGCGACACCGTCACCAGACCAGATAATTTCGCCCGTCTGTACCAGCATGAGCTGCATCTGTAAGGTCGGTGCTTTTACATCGCCCTTCGCCGTGCTGTACAGCACGTACTGTGCGTTCAGGTTACGGGCCAGGCCAATCGCTTTACTGCGCGAGTTCAGGCTGTCGTCCGGCGACAGCCCCAGGGTTTGTTTCGCCTGCGCCAGTTGTTCTGATGACACCAGGCTGAACTTACCGTTGTTATTCAGCGCGTTCTGAATAGCGTTCGTTGCCTTTTCACCCTGCAATGCACCATTGGTGCTGTTTTTGATGCGATCGACCAGTAACACGCTGCCCGGTGTAACGGTGGCGGCACGAACCATCTGCGCAACCAACGGCTCAACGCTGGCATCCCAGTTAATGGTCACCAGCTTAGGCGGTTGTGGAACAGGTTGCGGTTGTTGTACCGGTTGTTCCGGCTGAGGAACAGGCTGAACCGGCTCCACAGGCTGAGTGGGTTCAACGGGGGCAGGTTGCTGCTGTTTTAGCACGCAGCCAGAAAGAATAAGCGCCATCAACAGCGCGCCAGTACGATTAACACTGCGAATCACGTAACAGTCCTCAGAGATAGATATAGAGACGAACCTTGCTGGCCGTCAGGTTACCCAGTTGCGAGACGGCAGCAATGCTTCCGTTCGGGGGAACCGTGACGATCTGTGCGGGTTCACGCGGCGTTATTTCAAGCCCTTTGTCGTCGTACCAGTAATAACGATAATGCACAACCACCGGCGTTTCACGCTGATTGTAAAGTACGCTGCTGGCGCGTTTCTGACCGTCGTGGTCATCCAGCGTCGGCTCGTCAGTAATAATGCCCGCCGAGAGCACCGAGGACTCCATCACCAGCGACTGCGACGTATTAATCATCGGTTTATCGCTGCTGCAACCGGTAAGGCTCAGCAGCACAACAGGCAGGCAGATCAACCATGAACGCATAGCAAGGTTCCCTTAAGGGATCAGTGTGACAGCATCGGGCCAAGCGGCTTGCCGCCCACCAGATGCATGTGGATATGGTAAACTTCCTGACCGCCATGTTTATTGCAGTTAACGATCAGGCGATAGCCCTGCTCGTCAATGCCTTCTTCACGGGCTATCTTCGCGGCAGCCGTGAACATCCTTCCCAGTGCCTGCTCGTGTGCCGCCTCAACATCATTGGCGGTCGGAATCAGGATATTGGGCACAATCAAGATATGCGTGGGCGCCTGAGGTGAAATATCACGGAAGGCCGTGACCAGTTCATCCTGATACACCACGTCGGCGGGAATTTCACGACGGATAATTTTACTGAAAATCGTTTCTTCAGCCATAGAGCAATTCCTTTAGCCTGGAGGGTAATACCTCAGTATGCGGGAGAAATTCGTTTTCTTTCAACCTCAGGCTGTTTTTTCTTATACCAACTGGCTGTGTTTAACGCATTCCGCGGTTTGCCTGGGCGCGAAAACTATTTCCCCCCTTTTCTTACCGCCTTCCGCCCTAATTTTCACACTTTCTTTTATTGCCTGCCTGGCCGCTTATTGCTGTCGCGCAGATGGACAGCGATACACAGCAAAATGCGGCGCTGGTGGAAGAAACGGCGACGGCGACCGCAAATTTGCAGCTGTTATCGGACCCGCTGTTGCAGACCACGGCAAAATTTGTGACTCGCGAAGCCCTCTGATGCCTCTGAGAGCCGCTTAGCACGGCATCCTTTCAGATCCTCTATCCAAATGGCAAAAAAAACCGCGTTGAGCAGTGACTCAACGCGGTTATCGCGGTGCAAAACGGTGCTATGCCTTTTTACATACTACGGATGTAATCATCCATATCGGTTTTCAGGTTGTCGGATTTTGTGCCGAAAATCGCCTGAACACCTGAACCTGCCACCACGACGCCACGCGCACCGAGGTTTTTTAGTTCAGTTTGATCCACTTTGCTCACATCAGCGACGCTGACGCGCAGACGCGTGATACAGGCGTCAAGGTTAGTGATGTTCTCTTTACCACCGAATGCAGCCACCAGTTTGCCCGCCATTTCACCGCCGGTCGCTGAAGAAGACTGTTCGCTTGCGCTGTCTTCACGTCCTGGCGTTTTCAGATCCAGCTTAACAATCAGGACACGGAAAACGGTGTAGTAAATTGCGGCATAAATCATACCGACGATAGGGAACAGCCAGATTTTGCTGCTGTTACCACTGAGGACGATAAAGTCGATCAGACCGTGCGAGAAGCTGGTGCCATCACGCATACCGAGCAGGATACAGATAGGGAATGCCAGACCTGCCAGAAGCGCGTGAATGACATACAGGATTGGCGCAACGAACATGAACGAGAACTCGATTGGCTCGGTAATACCGGTCAGGAACGAGGTCAGCGCAGCGGAGATCATGATACCGCCCACTTTGGCACGGTTCTCAGGTTTGGCGGAATGCCAGATAGCAATCGCCGCGGCAGGCAGGCCGTACATTTTGAACAGGAAGCCACCGGAAAGTTTACCCGCAGTCGGATCACCCGCCATATAGCGTGGGATATCACCGTGGAATACCTGACCAGCGGCATTGGTGTACTCACCAATCTGCATCTGGAAGGGAACGTTCCAGATATGGTGCAGACCAAATGGCACCAGTGCACGCTCAACTACGCCGTAAATACCAAATGCCACAACCGGGTTTTGGTACGCCGCCCACTGGGAGAAGTCCTGAATCGCGGAACCGACCGGAGGCCAGATAAACGACAGCACCAGACCCATCGCAATCGCCGCCAGACCGGAGATAATCGGTACAAAGCGCTTACCGGCAAAGAAGCCCAGATATTCAGGCAACTTAATGCGATAGAAACGGTTGAACATATACGCGGCAATGGAGCCGGCAATAATGCCGCCCAGCACCCCGGTATCGGCAAGGTGTTTCGCCTCAATTTCCGCCGCAGGAAGATGCAGCACTAAAGGTGCCACCACCGCCATGGTTTTCACCATGATGCCGTAAGCGACAACCGCGGCCAGGGCTGAAACCCCGTCGTTGTTGGTAAAGCCCAGTGCCACACCAATGGCAAAAATCAGGGGCATATTGGCAAAGACCGATCCACCCGCTTCCGCCATGACATGCGAGACCACCGTAGGTAACCAGCTGAAATTTGCTGAACCCACACCTAATAAAATACCGGCGATCGGCAGAACCGATACCGGTAGCATTAGCGATTTACCAACTTTTTGTAAGTTGGCAAAAGCGTTTTTAAACATAGCGTGAAACTCCTGAGTATGTGTGCGTTTTTCGCGCAGCGCGCGTGGTAAAGAGGGAGGTGCTTTACCGGTTGGCGTTATCCGCCATTTTGATTTATTACGAAGGGTAAAATAAATTACCCTTCGTTACTTTGACGGCTATCACGTTTCGCAAATCAGAACGCTAAAGCACGTAACAATAGTGATTTTATTGAGTATTTTTCAGGCAAAAAAATTGACCCTGTATGAAAAAAATAGGGTCAATCAATAATATTTCGTATTTATTACAGCACCTGAAATAAATCAGGATGCGCTGGTCAGGCGGCTCATTGGAATATGAAACAGCTCAGAAAAGTTCCGGGTGGTGGTTGCCGCTAAGGTTTCAATGTCCACGCCCTTTAGCACTGCTAAATAGTCAGCAACATCTCGCGTGTAAGCAGGCTGGTTCTCTTTACCCCGGTACGGCACGGGGGCCAGATAAGGGGAATCCGTTTCGACCAGAATGCGATCGAGCGGTACATAGCGCGCCGCGTCACGAATCTGCTCTGCATTGCGGAAAGTAACAATGCCTGAGAAGGAGATGTAGAAACCCATATCCAGCAGCTTTGCCGCTGTCGCCTGATCTTCCGTAAAACAGTGTAGTACACCGCCACAACGTTCGACCTGTTCTTCCTTCAGGATGGCCAGCGTGTCTTCACGTGCATCACGCGTATGCACGATAATGGGCTTGTTCAGCGCAATCCCGGTACGGATGTGTTCACGAAACGAGCGCTGCTGCTGCGCTTTGGTTTCCTGCTGATAGTAGTAATCCAGCCCGGTTTCGCCCAGCGCAACCACCTGAGGGTCGGCAGCCAGACGACGGAATAACTCGACATCATACGGCGCTTCCTGGTTCAGCGGATGCACGCCGCAGGAGAGCGCGATATTTTCACGCTCGCCTACCAGCGCTTTCAGGGTGCTAAAGCCGGGTAAGGTCGTGGCAATCGCCAGCATAAACCGGACGTCACGCGCCGCCGCTTTGGCAATGACATCATCGAGATCGTGATGGTTTTTTTCATAATCCAGGCCATCGAGATGACAATGGGAATCAACAATAAACATATTTTTCTCAGTAAATTAGCCAGGCACGTGGGGCTTCAGATGGTCCGCCCAGCTCAGTAACCGGTCAGTTAACAGTAGTTCACGATTCACTGCCGTAACCTGTAACAACGTTTCACGGCAGCGCATCCAGTCATGGGCGCTGTTATTGAGCGCCGTTTGCGAGAAATGCTGCGCCAGCATCGCCACCACGTCCTGGCGATCCACGTTGGTGAGCCACTGGCTCGCGCCCTGTTGCCATTTCATCGCATCCAGTATTAATGACAGCAGCCAGCCGATACGCGCCGCACCGTTGTCAGCGTTCAACGCTGGCAGCAATTGCAGAATGTCCTGTTGCAGGGCACTCGCCAGGGAATCGCACAGTTTTTGCCGTGCCTGCCAGAGTCCGTCCTCCAGCAGGGCCAGCGCCGCACCGGGTGCACCGGCGCTCAGTCGCAGCGCCGCAAGTAAGTTCGCCTCATCATGCGCGCCTTGCTTTCTGAGCCAGGCCAGACTCACGTTTTCGTCCGGCGGTGGCAACGTCAGCACCATGCAGCGGCTTCGTAGCGTGGCCAGCAGGCGGGACGGTTCCCGGCTGCTTAAAAAAAACCAGCTATTCGCCGGCGGCTCTTCCAGGGTTTTCAGTAAGGCATTGGCCGCCGCTTCACTGAGCTGTGCCGCATCCGGTAGCCATACCACTTTGGCACCGCCCTGCTGCGCATAGTGATACATTTTTTCCGTTACCTGACGCACGGCATCAATGCCCAACGTGGCTTTGCCTTTTTCTGCTTCCAGCCGGTACCAGTCAGGATGGGTATTTGCCTGCATCAGTTGGCAGCCATGGCAGTGGCCACAGCTTTTTAATCCGTCACGGTGCAGACACATCAGCCAGCGGCTTATTCCCCACACCAGCGCGTCATCACCCATACCATCAATCGCCTTAACTAACAGCGCGTGATGGGCACGGCCATCCTGATGCTGACCAATCACCTGGCGATAAGGCTGATTTAGCCAGGGATACCAGTTCATGCCTGCTGTTCCGCCAGCCAGGCCGTCAGGGTGGATTGCAGCGCGCGGGTCACCTGCTCAAGCGGCTGGGTAGCATCGATCGTCAGGATGCTGTCGTCCGCAGCAGCCAGCGCCAGATAGCGATCACGTGTGCGTTCAAAAAAGCGCAGTGACTCCTGCTCAATCCGATCTAATTCCCCGCGAGCGCGGGCACGCTGTAATCCGGTTTCCGGCGTGACATCAAGATACAGCGTCAGGTCAGGGCGAAAATCCCCCAGCACCGTATCACGTAAGGTACGCATCAGTTCCGCATCCAGCCCGCGACCACCGCCCTGGTAAGCCTGGGACGAGAGATCGTGGCGGTCCCCTACCACCCAGGCACCGCGCGCCAGTGCGGGTTTAATCACCGTTTCCACCAGCTGTACCCGCGCGGCATAAAGCATCAACAGTTCCGCTTTATCAGTGACCTGTTCGCCCGCTATGCCCTGCTTGACCAGCACGCGCAGCTGTTCTGCCAGCGGTGTACCACCGGGTTCGCGGGTAAAGACAATGTCCTCTATGCCACTGGCGCGCAGTGTTGCGACGACCGCATCGCGCGCTGTGGTTTTCCCTGCGCCTTCCAGGCCCTCAATAACGATAAACTTACTGTCCATTTTTTTCCTTTAACACAAGCCGGTAAGCCTGCACGGCCTTGTTGTGGCTGGCAAGATTAGTGGTGAAAGTATGCCCACCTTTGCCATCCGCAACAAAATAGAGATAGTCGGTTTTTTCAGGATGGGCGGCCGCGATTAAGGAAGCTTTGCCTGGCATCGCGATGGGTCCCGGCGGCAGGCCACTGATGATATAGGTATTATACGGCGACGGCGTTTCCAGATCTTTGCGCGTCAGCGTGCCAGTATAGGCCGCTCCCATGCCATAGATCACGGTAGGATCGGTTTGTAAACGCATCCCCACGCGCAGACGATTAATAAACACAGAGGCCACTTTGGCCCGCTCTTCGCTGACGCCAGTCTCTTTTTCGATAATCGACGCCATGGTGACCATCTCCTGCTCATTTTTATACGGCAGGTTATCCATCCGGCCCTGCCAGACTTCATCAATAGCCTTTTTCATCCGTTGATGCGCGCGTTCCAGCAAGGCGACATCGCTGGTATTGGCGGTATAAAGGTACGTGTCCGGGAAGAAGTTGCCTTCGAGTTCGTTTTCGTCCAGCTTGAGCGTGCTGGCAACGGTCGCGTACTTGTCGTCCTGTAGCGTATGTTTCACATAGGGCGCTTTGCGTAATTCGCTCAGCCACTCTTGCAAACGCTGACCTTCAACAAAGCGTAGCGGGAATTGTGCCTCTTTACCGCTGGCCAGTAGCTCCAGCAAGCTGCGTACCGTCATCGACGGCTCAAGGCGATAGGTTCCGGCTTTAAATTTGGCCAGCTCTGGCTCAAGTTTAAGCAATGCGCCAAACCAGATGCTGTGAGGAATAATGTGCTGGCTTTGCAGCTGCGCTTCTAAGGCGACGCGACCGGTCCCTGCCGGCAACGTATAGATCTGTTCCTGGGAAAGGGTTAAGCGGCTGGCAGCGAGTTGTTTCACCTGCCAGTAGCTTACGGCTGCCGCGATGAGCAGGATGACCAGCACGCTCACCATTATTTTTTTGCTTCGGCTCATTATGCTTCCATTATCTTTCTACAGCTTGCCTGTAGCTGGTTAAACAAGGTGCGCTGGTTGAATTCCACCGCATCAAGTTGTCGAACGGATAATACGGGCATCAGCGCATTGCATATGACGATTTCATCAGCTGCCAGTAGCTGCGCTAATCCCGCCTGTACCACCTGACAAATTTGGCCTGCGGCACGCATTTCCGCTATCAGACTCCGCCGCATAATGCCGTCAACGCCCGCCTGATCCAGCGCCGGAGTAAAAAGTGCGCCGCCGCTTCGCCAGAATAAATTAGCCGCACAGCATTCCACCACCCAACCTTCAGTGTCAAGCACCAGCGCCTCATCAGCGTCTGTCTGCTCAAGATGGGCACGAATCATCACCTGCTCCAGCCGGTTCAGGTGCTTAAGACCGGCAAACTGTGGCTGCCGAGCCAGACGTACCGGGCTGACGGCCAGTTTGACGCCGGTTTGCTGTAACCTTGCATAATGCGCTGGCCAGGCGGATACCGAGACGATTCGCGTGGGGCCGCTACAGCCTGTGCGGCTGTAGCCGCGCCCACCGCTGCCGGCGCTGAGGATGACTTTAAGCACTGCCCTGTCATGTCCGCTCGCCGCCTGTTGCATCTCCTGCGCCAGCGCAGACCAGTCAACACCACTCAGCCACAACCGTTCACAGTTTTGCTGCAACCGCTGCATATGCATGTCAAACAGGACGATTTTGCCCTGACAGACGGCGGCGGTGGTAAAGCAGCCGTCGCCAAACTGTACGGCGCGATCGCTGGCCGCCAGATGGGGTTGTTCCGTGCCGTTTATCCACATTGCCCTTACTCCGGTGTCAGCATGTTGTTCAGCGATGGCCGTGATTTTATCGTTTTTTCTGGGCCACTGAATAGAAAAAAGGCCCGCATTGCGGGCCTTTACAGCAATCATAAACGCGATGTTTAGATTTTACGGAAAATCAGCGAGCCGTTGGTGCCGCCGAAGCCGAAGGAGTTACAGAGTGCGTATTCCAGTCCCGAAACCTGACGTGCGGTATGCGGTACGAAATCAAGATCGCAGCCTTCGTCAGGGTTATCCAGGTTCAACGTCGGTGGAACCGCCTGATCGCGCAGGGCCAGAATCGAATAAATCGACTCAACCGCGCCCGCCGCACCCAGCAGATGGCCGGTCATGGATTTGGTCGAGCTGACCATCACCGTCCTGGCTGCTGCACCAAAAACCGATTTCACGGCCTGGGCTTCTGCTTTGTCACCCGCTGGCGTTGAAGTACCGTGTGCATTGACGTAACCAATCTTGTCTGGTGTCATCTGCGCATCACGCAACGCGTTGATCATTGCAGCGGCTGCACCTGAACCGTCTTCCGGCGGTGAGGTCATGTGATAAGCATCGCTGCTCATCCCAAAGCCCACGATTTCCGCGTAGATTTTTGCGCCACGTTTCTTAGCATGCTCGTACTCTTCCAGTACGATAATGCCCGCCCCGTCACCCAGTACAAATCCATCACGGTCTTTATCCCAGGGACGGCTTGCCGCCTGAGGGTTTTCGTTGCGCGTCGACAGCGCACGCGCCGCGCCGAATCCACCTACGCCAAGTGGCGTACTGGCTTTTTCCGCACCGCCCGCCAGCATCACGTCAGCATCGTTATACGCGATGATACGTGCAGCATGACCGATATTGTGCACGCCAGAAGTACAGGCGGTCGCAATGGAAATGCTGGGGCCTTTTAAGCCATACATGATGGTGAGATGACCCGCCACCATATTGACTATCGTGGAAGGCACAAAGAATGGGCTAATTTTACGCGGGCCGCCGTTCACCAGAGAAGTATGGTTGTCTTCGATCAGACCCAAACCACCGATGCCCGAACCAATTGCTGCGCCAACCCGGCCTGCATTTTCATCGGTCACAACCAGACCGCTGTCCTGCATGGCCTGAATGCCTGCCACGATGCCGTACTGAATGAAGTCATCCATCTTGCGTTGATCTTTACGAGAGATAAAGTCATCGCAATTGAAATCTCTTACCAGACCTGCAAAACGTGTTGCATAGGCGCTGGTATCAAAATGGTCGATCAGGTTAATGCCGCTCTGACCGGCAAGGAGAGCACTCCAGGTAGACTCTACGGTATTGCCGACAGGAGACAACATGCCAAGACCAGTCACAACTACACGACGCTTAGACACGTTCGTCCTCCAGGGAGGGATAAAAATGACTATTGAGGGGCAAACATAAAACTCAGGCGGTCAATTGACCGCCTGAAGATATTCATTAGCCTTTATGGCTATTGATATAGTCGATCGCTGCCTGAACGGTAGTGATTTTCTCAGCTTCTTCGTCTGGAATTTCAGTATCAAACTCTTCTTCCAGAGCCATTACCAGCTCAACGGTATCAAGAGAATCGGCACCAAGGTCTTCTACGAAAGATGCAGAGTTGGTCACTTCTTCCTCTTTCACACCCAGCTGCTCACTGATGATTTTCTTAACGCGTTGTTCGATATCGCTCATACTATTTAATTTCCTATCAAAACTCGCTTTCGCGATGGTTTTCGTAGTGTATAAAATGTTGAAAAAGATGCAACAAAATCCCGGCTGGTCGAACCACGATTTTACGCTATTGTGCGGTTTTATCCGCAAATAATGCAAATGATTTCGTAATTATCAGACCATATACATGCCGCCATTAACGTGCAGCGTCTCACCCGTGATGTAGGCTGCTTCGTCAGAGGCTAAGAATGCAACGGCATTAGCAATTTCCTGCGCTTCGCCTAAGCGACCCGCTGGGACCTCCGCCAGAATACCGGAACGTTGATCTTCGTTCAGTGCCCGCGTCATGTCGGTCTCTATGAAGCCCGGAGCCACGACGTTGACGGTAATGCCACGTGACGCGATTTCCCGCGCCAGTGATTTGCTAAAGCCAATCAAACCTGCTTTTGCTGCAGCGTAGTTTGCCTGACCCGCATTGCCCATGGTTCCAACAACAGAACCGATGGTGATGATACGACCCATGCGCTTTTTCATCATGGCACGCATCACCGCCTTAGAAAGACGGAATACCGATGTGAGGTTGGTATCAAGGATATCCTGCCACTCATCGTCTTTCATACGCATCAGTAGATTATCACGCGTAATGCCTGCATTATTGACTAAAATGTCCACTTCGCCAAATTCCGCGCGAATTTTCTCTAAAACACTGTTTACAGAAGCGGCATCCGTCACGTTTAACAGCAGACCTTGTCCTTTATCGCCAAGGTAATCACTGATAGCATCGGCACCACTTTGGCTGGTTGCAGTACCGACCACTTTCGCACCGCGTGCCGCCAGGGTTTCTGCAATCGCACGGCCGATGCCGCGGCTTGCGCCAGTTACCAGCGCTACTTTACCTTCAAAGCTCATGATTTTCCTCTTATTCCTGTGCAAGCGCCGCAGTCAATGACGCAGTATCGTTCACCGCTGCTGCGGACAGGCCGTCTACAATGCGTTTTGTCAGACCGGTAAGGACTTTACCTGGTCCCATTTCAAACAGCTGAGTGACGCCCTGAGCGGCCATGGCCTCGACGCTTTCTGTCCAGCGTACCGGGCTGTAAAGCTGACGAATCAACGCATGACGAATCGCGTCGGCGTCCGTTTCTGCTTTTACATCCACGTTATTAATAACCGGTACCACTGGCGCATTAAAGGTGATGTTTTCCAGCGTCAGCGCCAGTTTATCGGCTGCTGGCTTCATCAGCGCGCAGTGGGAAGGAACACTTACCGGCAACGGGAGCGCACGTTTTGCACCTGCCGCTTTGCAGGCTGCACCCGCGCGTTCAACCGCATCTTTGTTACCGGCGATCACCACCTGACCTGGCGAGTTGAAGTTTACCGGCGAAACGACTTCGCCCTGCGCACTCTCTTCACAGGCTTTTGCAATGGCTGCATCATCAAGACCGATGATCGCCTGCATAGCGCCGGTGCCTTCTGGCACGGCTTCCTGCATCAGTTTACCACGCAGTTCAACCAGCTTGATGGCGTCCGCAAAATCCAGCACGCCTGCGCAGACCAGCGCTGAGTACTCACCCAGGCTATGACCGGCCATCAGGGCTGGCTGTTTGCCACCCTGTTGCTGCCAGACACGGTAGATAGCTACCGAAGCCGCCAGTAGCGCAGGCTGTGTCCGCCAGGTTTTATTTAACGCTTCAGCAGGTCCCTGGCTGACTAACTGCCACAGATCATAACCGAGGACGTCAGAAGCTTCACGGAACGTAGCTTCAACGGCCGGATAAGCAGCCGCCAGTTCCGTTAACATGCCCACGGTCTGTGAGCCCTGACCTGGGAAAACAAAAGCAAATTGCGTCATTTTCAGTTCCTGTCAATCAAAAGCGAACCAGCGCAGAACCCCAGGTGAATCCACCACCAAAGGCTTCCAGCAAAATAAGTTGTCCGGGTTTGATGCGGCCATCGCGCACGGCCTCATCCAGCGCACTCGGCACAGACGCGGCTGACGTATTACCATGACGATCCAGTGTGACCACCACTTTTTCCATGGTCATGCCCAGTTTTTTCGCCGTAGCGCTAATAATACGCAGGTTAGCCTGATGCGGCACCAGCCAGTCCAGGTCTTCACGCGCAATGTTGTTTGCCTGCAACGTCTCATCAACAATGTGCGCTAGCTCTGTTACCGCCACTTTGAAGACTTCGTTGCCCGCCATCGTCAGATAAGCGGGTTGATCCTGATTTGCACGATCCTGATAAGGCAGCGTCAGCAGTTGGGCATAGCGGCCGTCCGCGTGCAGATGGGTTGAAATGATCCCCTGCTCTTTGCTCTGACCCAGTACCACGGCACCCGCACCATCACCAAACAGGATGATCGTACCGCGATCGTCAGGATTGAGCGTACGCGCCAGGACATCCGCACCGATGACTAACGCATGCTTTACCGCACCATTTTTAATATATTGATCGGCCACGCTTAACGCATAGGTAAAGCCAGCACAGGCCGCTGCAAGATCAAACGCTGCACAATCTTTGATGTCGAGCATCTGCTGAATCATGCAGGCAGAGCTTGGGAAGGCATGACTGGAAGACGTGGTTGCGACAATAATCAGCCCCACATCATTGGCGTCGACGCCTGCCATTTCCAGTGCACGCTGTGCAGCCTGATGCCCCATGCTTGCGACAGTCTCATCCGGAGCAGCAATACGGCGCTCACGAATGCCGGTACGGGTAACAATCCACTCGTCCGAGGTCTCCACCATTTTTTCCAGATCGGCATTGGTGCGGATCTGGCTGGGCAAATAACTGCCCGTACCGATAATTTTGGTAAACATCTAGGCTTTGTCACTCCTGGCTAATACAGCGTCCAGACGGGCGGCAATGCGTTCAGGAACCTGCCGCCTCACCGTCTGCTCGGCCTGATTGATCGCCACGGCAAAAGCATGTTGATTTGCTGCGCCATGGCTCTTTATCACTGTCCCGCGTAATCCTAACAGACAAGCGCCATTGTACTGGTCGGGGTTGAGATGCCCGAAGCGCCTGGCCAAACGCTTTTTAATCCAGCGCCCCAGCAACGTCAGCCACCACGACCGCTTTTCACCTTCCCCTGACGACTTGAACAGGGAAAGAAACATTCTTACTACGCCTTCCATGGTCTTCAGTGTGATGTTTCCAGCGAAACCATCACAGACCAGCACATCCGTTTTGCCAGTCAGTAAATCGTTACCTTCGAGATAACCAATGTAGTTAATCTGCGGCAATGCCTTGAGACTTAACGCCGCATCGCGGATGCTTTCAAGCCCTTTGTGCTCTTCATGACCAATATTGAGAAGTGCCACACGGGGATTCGCAATGCCCAGCACTTCTTCCGCCATAACTGAGCCCATCACCGCAAACTGCACCAGCATCGCACTGTCAGAGTCGACATTGGCACCTAAATCTAAAATGACCGTTTTTCCCTTCTGCTGATGGGGTAAAACGGTCATAAGCGCCGGACGTTTAATGCCGTCCAGCGGCTTAAGTAATAGTGTCGCCAACCCCATCAGCGCGCCCGTGTTGCCGCTGCTGACGCAGGCCTGGGCCCGCCCTTCTTTGACCAACTCTAACGCCACTCGCATTGAACTGCCGCGGCTGTTACGGATGGCTTGTGCGGGTCGCGCATCACTTGCAATAACTGATTCGGCAGGCACAACCTGCAGTCGCTCCAGTAAGGAGGAATCCGCTTTGGCAAGCAATGGCGTGAGAATGTCGGGATCTCCGACAAGAAGAAGGATAATTTCCGAATGAGAGGCCAGTGCCTGCAATGCTGCAGGCACCGTCACGCAGGGGCCGAAGTCCCCGCCCATGGCATCGATAGCCAGGGTCAAACGTGCCAAGGTATCGCCTTGCTAAGCAAAGAACTTACTTAACGATAACCTTGCGACCGCGGTAGTAACCATCCGCAGTGATGTGGTGACGCAGATGAGTTTCACCAGAAACTTTATCTACTGACAGAGTGGCAGTGGTCAGAGCATCGTGCGAACGACGCATACCACGCTTAGAACGGGTGGGTTTATTCTGTTGTACGGCCATGGACCTTACTCCTATTACTTACGCTTTAAACTGGCTAATACGGCAAATGGGTTTGGTTTTTCTGCCTCTGCAGGCAACTGACCAAACACCATGTCCGCCTCGGACACTTCACAGTGTTCAGAATCGTGCACCGGAACCACAGGCAGCGCGAGAATAACTTCATCCTCGATAACTGCCAGCAGGTCGATCTCACCAAACTCGTTGACATCAACCGGCTCGTACGCTTCCGGCAACGCCTCGGCCTGCTCGTCAGACGACACAGGACTGAAGCAATAGCTTACGTGTACATGATGTGGAAAAACCTGGTTGCAGCGTTGACACCGCAGCGTAACTTGTACTTCAGCAGTACCCGTCAGTACTGCCAGACGCTGGTTATCAACCGCAAACGACATGACACAATCTACATCACTGTCCACACTAACGACCGACTCAGCGACACGCTCAACCTGTTGAGAGGTATAAACACCTTGATAATCGAGGCGTTTCTGAGCGGTGCGGACTGGGTCCAGCGTTAGGGGTAATTTTACCTTTTGCATAGGGCGCGCATATTAACTTTGTAATCACATAGAGTCAAAGAAAAAGGCCGTTAAACAGCATCTTTCAACCACTATTCGCATCCAGTGCGGCGCACAGTTTAAAATGACTGTCACCAATTCGCTATCAATATTGAAAAAAAATGACAGCATCGATTCTTTTAGCATCAACCTCCCCCTTTCGTCAGGCGCTCCTGGCCCGGCTGGGCTTGCCTTTTACGGTCGCCTCTCCCCAAACAGATGAAACGCCGTTAGAGAATGAACGCGCAGAGGCACTGGTGACGCGACTCGCCATCGCCAAAGCGCAGGCGCTGGCCGGAAGCTACCCCGACCACTGGATTATTGGCTCTGACCAGGTGTGCGTACTGGATGACGTGATAACCGGTAAACCCCATACCGAGGCAAACGCGGAAGCACAGTTGCGTGCCGCCAGCGGTAACCGCGTCATCTTTTACACCGGGCTGGCGTTATATCACCCTGCCAGCCAGCGCTTAATGCACTGCTGCGAACCTTTCACCGTGCATTTCCGGACCTTAACCCAGCAGGAAATTCGTGCGTATATAAAGAAGGAGCAACCGCTGCAGTGCGCGGGCAGTTTTAAAAGCGAAGGACTGGGGATTTGTTTGTTTGACCGCCTGGAGGGACGCGATCCAAATACGCTGGTGGGCTTACCGCTGATTGCGCTGACCGACATGTTGCGCGAAGCAGGCATCAATCCATTAGAGGACTGATGCCCCGTGCGTCAGCTCTTCTGCTGGCGCAGCTTCGTCAGGCAGTGCTGTAACTTATCATCCAGCGGCGCTTCCATGCGCAACGTTTCACCGCTGTTGGGATGAGTAAAGGTCAGCGCGGCCGCGTGCAGGAACAAGCGGTTAAGCCCCGTGGGAGCCAGTTGGCTGTCAAACGCCCGATCGCCATAGCGGTCATCAAACGCAATCGGATGACCGGCATGTAAGGTATGCACACGAATCTGATGGGTGCGCCCGGTAACCGGGCTGGCTTTGACCAGCGTGGCACCGTCAAAGCGCTCTTCCACTTTAAAACGGGTTTCTGAAGGCTTGCCTTCTCCGCTCACCCGCACCATGCGCTCACCGCTTTGTAGAATATTTTTCAGCAGCGGAGCCTGAACCACTTTTAAATGTGAAGGCCAGTTGCCCTGTACCAGCGCCAGATAATCTTTCTGCATGCCCTTCTCGCGCAGCTGTTCGTGCAGCGAGCGCAAGGCTGAACGTTTTTTAGCAACCAGTAAAACACCGGATGTGTCCCGGTCCAGACGGTGCACCAGCTCCAGAAAACGGGCTTCGGGACGCAACGCGCGCAACCCTTCAATCACGCCAAAACTTAGCCCACTGCCGCCGTGTACCGCCGTTCCGGAGGGCTTATTCAATACCAACAGGTGGTCATCTTCAAAGAGGATGGCGTTTGCCAGCGAAGCCACTTTTGCCAGCTTCGGCGACACGGCTTCGTCATCCCGTTCGGCCACGCGCACCGGCGGGATGCGGACCTCATCGCCCTCTTCAAGCTTGTATTCCGGCTTAATGCGTTTCTTGTTAACCCGCACCTCACCTTTACGCACGATGCGATAAATCATGCTTTTTGGCACACCTTTTAAATGGGTGCGCAAAAAGTTATCAATACGCTGTCCGGCATTTTCAGCCGTGATGGCGACAAATTGTACGCCGGGATTCTCTGTTTTCATGGCGGCGATTCTAAATAGTGTCCCCTGATAGCGCCACCCCTTTTTCTGTGCTTAACTCTCTGCATCCCCTCAGAACGGGCAATGTGATTGCTGTGATTTACAGCAGCACTGGCGCACTTTCTGTCGCAGGGTTCTTAAAATGTAAAGAAAATTGATCAGTGAGTTAAAGTCGCCTTGCTATATGAAGGTTAGCAGTGGAATAATGCTTAGGTTTCTTAGCTGAAGATTCAGAGAAGAAAACAGCGAAATTAGTTATTTTGTCGGATTGAGCAGACACGCAGCAATGGCGTAAGACGTAATGCGAAATCAGACAGTTAGCGGGCTGCGGGTTGCGGCCTGGACATGAGATGGAGTGCTCGGGTTTACTGAATTATCTCTCGCATTTCCACTATCTGGTGCTGTTGTTCCTTATGAAAAACAGGCCACCGACGTTATTTGCGCCCCTCGCGCGGTCGATAACCGTGAGGTTGACGACATTGCACTAAGTCACGGGGCCATCGGTTGATACTCGTCCAGGGTAACTATGCCCGCAGCTTTAATCACTCATGAAAGAATAACGAGTACGTCACGATGAAAAGAATGTTAATTAACGCAACTCAGCAGGAGGAGTTGCGCGTTGCCCTGGTTGATGGTCAACGTCTGTACGATCTGGATATCGAAAGCCCAGGACACGAACAGAAAAAAGCCAACATCTACAAAGGTAAAATTACCCGTATCGAACCCAGCCTTGAAGCGGCCTTCGTCGATTACGGTGCAGAACGTCACGGTTTCCTCCCCCTGAAAGAAATTTCCCGCGAATACTTCCCTGCTCACTACAACTCTCACGGTCGTCCGAATATTAAAGACGTGCTGCGTGAAGGTCAGGAAGTGATTGTTCAGATCGATAAAGAGGAACGCGGCAACAAAGGCGCGGCCCTCACTACCTTTATCTCTCTGGCCGGTAGCTACCTGGTATTGATGCCAAACAACCCGCGTGCGGGTGGGATTTCACGTCGGATTGAAGGTGATGACCGTACCGAGCTGAAAGAAGCCTTGTCGGCACTGGAACTCCCGGATGGCATGGGGCTGATTGTTCGTACCGCTGGCGTCGGCAAATCTGCAGAATCCCTGCAGTGGGACCTCAGTTTCCGCCTGAAGCACTGGGAAGCCATCAAAAAAGCCGCTGACAGCCGCGCTGCGCCTTTCCTGATTCATCAGGAAAGCAACGTGATCGTGCGCGCGTTCCGCGATTATTTACGTCAGGATATCGGTGAGATTCTTATCGATAACCCGAAAGTGCTGGAGCTGGCTCGTCAGCATATCGCTGCCCTGGGTCGTCCGGACTTTACCAGCAAGATCAAACTTTACACCGGTGAGATCCCGCTGTTCAGCCATTATCAAATCGAATCGCAAATTGAATCCGCTTTCCAGCGCGAAGTCCGCTTGCCTTCCGGTGGGTCGATCGTTATCGACAGTACCGAAGCGCTGACTGCCATCGATATCAACTCCGCACGTGCGACTCGCGGCGGTGATATTGAGGAAACCGCCTTTAATACCAATCTTGAAGCCGCCGATGAGATTGCCCGTCAGTTGCGTCTGCGCGATCTCGGCGGTCTGATCGTTATCGACTTTATTGATATGACGCCCGTTCGTCACCAGCGCGCGGTTGAAAACCGTCTGCGTGAAGCCGTGCGTCAGGATCGCGCTCGTATTCAAATCAGCCATATTTCACGTTTTGGCCTGCTGGAAATGTCCCGCCAGCGTCTCAGCCCATCGCTGGGCGAGTCCAGCCATCACGTCTGTCCGCGCTGTAGCGGCACCGGCACCATTCGTGATAACGAATCCCTGTCATTGTCTATTCTGCGCCTGATTGAAGAAGAAGCGCTGAAGGATAACACCAAGGAAGTGCATGCCATTGTGCCGGTTCCGGTTGCCTCTTATCTGCTGAACGAAAAACGTGAAGCAGTGAATGCTATCGAGAAACGTCAGGGCGGCGTGCGTGCGGTCATCGTTCCTGACGACAGGATGGAAACGCCGCACTACTCCGTTTTACGCGTGCGTAAAGGTGAGGAAACCCAGACGCTGAGCTACCACCTGCCGAAGCTGCATGAAGCTGAGATGGCGATGCCATCAGAAGAGGAACATGCCGAACGTCGCCGTCCGGAGCAACCTGCGCTGGCAGCGTTTGTGATGCCTGATGCGCCGCCGGCACCTGCGGAAGCCTCTCCGGATGCGGTTACCGCTGCTCCAGCGTCGGTTGCTGAGACCGCCCCTGCTGCTACAGCAGCGCCTGCCAGTGCGGGCCTGGTAAGCCGTTTGTTAGGTGGATTGAAAAAACTGTTTGCTGGCGAACCTGCCCCAGCTGCTGCCGAGCCTGTTGCTGAGGTTTCTGAACCGCAGAAAGCCAGCGAAGAGGAAAATGGCAATCAGCGTGGCGATCGTCGTAACAACCGCCGCAACAACAATCGCCGCGAGCGTACGCCACGTAATGGCGACAGCACGCAGCAGCGTGAATCCCGTGATAACCGCGAATCTCGTGACAACCGTGACGCTCGTGATAACCGCGAGCCTCGCGACAGCCGCGAACCGCGTGAAGACAATCGCCGCAACAAGCGTCAGACACAGCCGAATGAAGCGCGTGACGATCGTCCGGTACTGAGCGACGAAGCCCGTCAGCAACGTGATGAGCAGCAGCAACAGCGCCGCGAACAGCGTGCTGAACGTCAGCGTCGCCGTCAGGAAGAAAAACGCGCCCAGCAGGATGTCAGCACCACGGTTGAAGAAGCCGTTGAGGTTGTAGCCCCGGTCGCTGTGGATGCGCAGGAAGATGAGCGCGTGCAGGTGATGCCACGCCGCAAACCACGTCAACTGACGCAGAAAATCCGCGTTGGCGAAAACACTGACCAGCCTCAGGTGGCAGCTATTGAGTCAGCAGAACCTGCTGAAGCTCGTCAGGTTCAGCCTGTTGTTGAAACCTCGCAGGTTGAGGAGACGGAGGAACATGACGGTCGCGATAATGCCAATATGCCGCGCCGTTCACGCCGTTCGCCTCGTCATCTGCGTGTCAGTGGTCAGCGTCGCCGTCGTTACCGTGATGAGCGTTACCCGACGCAGTCCGCCATGCCGTTAGAAGCCGCCTCGGCTTCTCCTGAAATGGCCTCGGGCAAAGTCTGGGTTCGTTATCCGGTCGCGCAAACCAATGAAGAGCAAACCCTTCAGGACACAGCGAAAACGACGCCAGATTACCACCGCGAAGAAACGGCACCAGCCATTGCACTGCCTGTCGTGACTGATGAAGCCCCTGCTTCCCAGGCTGCACCGGTGCAAATTGCTGAACCGCAGGCTGAAACCCCGGTTACTCTGGTGAATACTGATGATACCCACGCGATTGATGCGCCGGTGAATCATGAACCCGCGGTAATTCCAGCGGCCGTTGAAGCCCGCGCTGAAGAAATTGCGCAACAGGCACAGCCTGCTGACGTTGCCGAAGAACCTGAGGTTAACGCACCAACCGCAGTAGCATCCGCCGCAGTAGAAACGGCGCAATCTGCAACGGCAGAACATGCCGGCACCGACGTGAGCGCAGCGACCGAAGCCCAGGTGGAAGAGGTCTTAAACGCGCCTGTCGCCGCTGAGGAAACCCTCACTCCGGTTAGCGAACCTCATGCGCCGGTTGCCGCACGCGATGTTCCTGTAGAGGCGGTTAACGCCAATGTCGAAACGCGCTGGAAGCATTTTGCCTCTGCGCCGATGACTAAGGCACCTGCACCTGCATGGCAACCCGAGCCTGCGCCTCAGAGTGACTGGCAGCGTCCTTCTTTCCAGTTTGATGGCAGAGGATCGGCGGGCGGCCATAGCGCCACCCATCAGGCCACTGCACCTGCTACCAAGCCGTAAGGCCAGGTAACGGTATCGACAAACCCGGCTCCGGCCGGGTTTTTTATTGCCTGTTGTCTGCTGTATTGCGAAGAGAAAGCCACTTTTGTGCCCTGGCGACTGCATGTGGAAACTCCGGGCTTTGTCGCCAGACAGTCAAACCCTCTGCCAGCCTTCGTAGCCGTCCATTGCCTGCCCCCTGCTAGCGGTCTGACCTCTTCATCGTCGGCGAGCCAGCTTTCCCCCTTATCCCACCACCAGCGTGTCGTTATACCGGGCAGAGGATTTAGCTTCAGCCCTGACTGATGCGCCGCCGGACGCATCAATACCGACCTCCGTGAAAGGGAGAATATTCAGGCAAAAAAAATCCCACCATCCCTAATTGGGAAGGTGGGAAAAACTAAGCGCACCCGGTTAAAGTACGCCCAAATTTCGTTTTATGAATTTAACTGAAACAGTGACATCTGAGACATATCGGTAAAGGTCTTGTAAGAAGCCTGCAGCGCCTGCTGTTGCATGGTGTAGCTGGAGATCGCCTGGGTGTAATCAACGTCCACCAGGCTGCTCATCTGGGAATCATAAATTACCTTGCGATCGTCCCCCTGCGCATTCAACGTATCTAACTCTTTCAGCTGGGTACCGATCTCGGAACGGACGCTGAGCACGTTGTTAAGTGAGTTGCTCAGGCCACGGCTGGTTTTATCCATTGCCGCAGAAAACGTGGCTTTCGTCGCATCGTCAGCGCCGTTTTGCGGCACTTTCAGCGCACTGATGGCGCTGTCCAGCATGTTAAACACGTTCGTTTCACTGGTACCGCCGTTAGGCTCTTTCACCGCATTGCTGGTAATCGACATCACGATGCTGTTGCCGGTATGACCGATGGTCATCGTACGGTCAGTGTCCACTTTCTGGGTAATCGCATCGGTTCCGCCCTGATAAGTGACGCCGCCCGCACCATCCACAAACGGTGGGCTATCCGTTTTGTAACCTGCAAAGATATAACGTCCGTTGGCATCTTTGCTGTTTACCTGATTGAGTAACTGCGCACGAACCCCTTCCAGCTGCGTGGCATAAGAAGCACGGTCGTCGTCGCTTAAGGAACCATTAGCGGAGGCCACAATCATCGACTGCGCGCTCATGATGCTGTTCGTGACGCCATTAAGGGTGTTTTCTTCCAGCGATAATCCCTGGTCGGCAAAGGTTCGCGCGACAGAATACTGGCTTGCCTGCGCCTGCGTTTGCGACAGCACGACCGCACGAGACGCGGCAATCGGGTCGTCTGAAGGATTAGACACTCTGAGTCCGGTGGAAAGCTGTTTTCCCGCATTTAACCAAGAGGACTGCGCATCGCTAACGCCGCGAACCTGCTGGTCAAAAATCATATTTGTACTGAGTCGCATGATGTCCTCTGCTTTTAGTTGATGCTAAGCAGGGCGTCAAAAACGGTGCTGGCCGTTTTTAAAACCTGCGCATTCGCCATGTAATATTGTTGGTATTTCGTCAGGTTCGCGTACTCTTCATCCAGGTTCACGCCAGAAACAGACTGCTGACGGTTGGTTAGCTGCGTCACCACATTTTGCTGCGTCGTGCTGGTGGTTTTGAGTGCCTGGGTTTTGTTGCCGATGGTACTCACCATCGCGCCGTAAGCCTGGGAAATCGTCGCGTTGCCGTTAACGACTTTGGCATCCTGCAATGCCAGCAGCTTTTGTGCATTGCGGTTATCACTCTCACCGCCGGTCGCCGCCGCAGCGGCGATTTGTGATCCGCTGGTAATAGCAACCGACATGCCGTTAACCACGTTCTGAACCGGTTTCACCAGGAAACTGTCTTTGGCGTTTGGCGTGCCGTTGACCGTCAGGCTCATCCCATCCAGGTTAAGCGTCGTAGCGCCGCCCGAGGTAGTGGGTGTGAGCGTGGTTTTGGTGTTATCTGACAAACGTGTCGCTGACCAGTTTGTCCCGTCATAGCTGACGGTATAGTTTGATGCCTGCAGGGCACTGGTGTTAGTCCACGCTGCCGTCAGGGTGGCAGAAGAGGTATTTTTGCTGTTCCCCTGCACCGTAGGACTGCCGATATTAAAGAAGTCGACGCCCTGATTACCGTTGCTGTCGAAGCCTTGCTTGTGCACGGTGTTAAAACTGGTCGTAAAGGCAGCCGCTAACTGGCCCAGTTGGTTTTGTGCCAGGTCCAGATCCTGCGAACGGAAGCTCAGCATACCGCCCAGCGAACCCGTGGTCAGAGACGATTCCGGAATCTCCACGTTGCCAGCCTGAGGGTCGACATAACCGACTGTGGTGCGCGTCAGGTCACTGCTGGACGGCATGGCCACCAGCTTGGTGGACTGAAAACCATTCACCAGTGACGTGCCGTTCGCCATCGAAACCGTATAGCTGCCGTCTTGCTGTGACACTGTCACACCAACGATATTATTCAGGCCGTTCACTAACTGATCGCGCTGATCAAGCAAATCATTCGGTGTTGCACCGTTAGCCGTGCTTAGTTTGGCAATTTGCTGGTTAAGATTCGAGATCTGCGTGGTGAAGGTATTAATCTGATCGACGTTAGAGGCAATATTGGTGTTCACGCTGTTTTGCATGTTGGTCAGGTACTGCGCCTGAGTCTGGAACTGGTTAACCAGCCCCTGCGAGTTGCTGAGCATCGACTGGCGTGCCGCCGGATCGTTGGCGTTACTGACCACGTTTTGCATGTTGCTGAAGAAGCCCTGAATCGCCGTCGACAGGTTAGTGGTCGACGTCGACATCAGATCATCAATATTAGATACCTGCGAATACTGGGTATTCGCCGCATTATAGTTGGCCGACGATCCGCGCAGCTGAGCGGCGATAAAACCGTCATATTCACGCTGAACACCGGTGACGTTAACACCATTGCCGTAATAGCTTTTCCCCTGCAGGGTACTGTTTGCTTCGGCCAGAATGGTGGTCTGACGCGAGTAGCCCGCGACAGTGTAATTACTGATATTGTTACTGGTCGTGCTTAAGGCGGCCTGTGCGGCACTGAGCCCGCTCATTGCGGAGTTAATTATGCTGGACATCTCGGTTCCTTACATTCCCCCGTTGAACGGGTGGCTGTCATCAGTGTGGTCGCCAACGTACGCTGGCGCGCCTGGCTCTTGTTGTTATTATCGGCATGCTTAAGTGAAACTTGAGGCCGAATAATCAGAACAGGGTGCTTAAATCCTGGCTATACGCTTTAACCACTTTTTCACCCATGCTCTTGAATTGCTGAATCATTCCAACCAGTTTCTGTGCATATTTTGGATCGGTCGCATAACCGGCAGCCTGCAATGCCTGTGCGCCCTGCTCCGCGCTCTGCGCATTCGTTACGGCCGCATAACGTGGATTGTTTGAAATCAGTTTGACGTAGTCATTCAACGCTTCGAAATATGATCCGTAAACGCGGAAGCTGGCGCGCACTTTTTTTGCTTCGCCATGCTCGTATTCCGTGGTCATGATATCGGTTGTTTCACCCTTCCAGTTGGCGCTGGCTTTAATGCCGAAGACGTTGTAACTCGGCTTACCGTCACGGGTCAGGATTTGACGTTGCCCCCAACCAGACTCCAGCGCAGCCTGCGCCAGAATCAGGTGGTGCGGAATCCCGCTCTGCTGGCTGGCAGCCTGAGCAGGCTGCGTCAGTTGGGCAATAAAATCGCGGCTGTCGCCGGGCAGTCCCGTCGGCGAGGCTGGCGGCAGACGCGGCATGGCTTTGCGCACCATCTGCTCCAGTGGCGTTGCCCCGATATTGCTCATAATGAAACTGTTATCCAGTTTCATCGGAACGGTGCCGGCGGTCTCATCCGGGGCTTTGGCGGGTTCCATCTGTTTCACGATGATATCCGCCAGGCCCAGGCCACGTTTTCCGATGTCTTGCGCAATCTGCTGATCGTACATTGAAGTAAAAAGTTTGGTCTGTTCATTGCTGAGTACGCCGTCCTGCGGTAACGCATCGCGCATACTCTTTAGCATCATCTGAACAAACATCCCTTCGACCTGCTGTGCCACCTGCAGCGCTTTTCCTTTCGGATCGGCGGTGACCTGGCGTTTAAGGTCGTTCAGTGAGCGGCTGTCAAAAGCCGCATTCATCAGCGATTGCGCATCATTCATCAGATAATTTCCAGTTTAGCGCGCAGGCAACCCGCGCTCTGCATTGACTGCAAAATAGACATCAGCTCGATAGGCGATGCGCCCAGGGCATTCAGTGCACGTACCACGCTGTTCAGGTTGGCGCTGGAATTCACCCGTTGCAGGGCACCACCGCTCTGACGCAGGTCGATCTGTGTATTGGTGGTTGCCACGGTTTGTCCACCCGCCAGCGGTGTATCAGGCTGGCTGACGTTCTGCTGCTGATTAACCGTCACAGACAAGTTGCCCTGCGCCACTGCACAGGTGTTCAGTTTCACTTCACGATTCATCACGACAGAGCCGGTACGCGAGTTGATAATGACTTTGGCATCTTCAACCGGGACAGACACGTCGATGTTCTGAATCTCGGCCAGCAAGCGAACCTGTGCACCGTTATTAGGTGATACGCGTACCTGAACGGTGCGGGCATCCAGCGGCTGCGCAGAGCCGTAGCCGCCACGTCCATTGATCGCATCCGCAATACGTTGCGCCATAGAGAAATCGGCGGTGTTGAGCTGCAGGTTAATGGTGTTTTGCGAGCCAAAGTTGCTCTGCAATTCACGCTCAACCGTCGCGCCTTCGGTAATACGTCCGCCGTTCAGTTGGTTAACCTGAACACTACTTCCCCCGGCAGAAGCACCCGCACCACCGACCAGGATATTCCCCTGAGCCAGGGCATAAACCTGGTTATCCACGCCTTTCATCGGCGTCATTAATAACGTCCCGCCGCGCAGGCTTTTGGCATTACCCATGGATGAGACAACCACATCCAGCGTCTGTCCCTGACGGGCAAACGAGGGTAATTTAGCCGTGACCATTACAGCCGCTACGTTTTTGAGCTGCATGTTAGTGCCGGGCGGCACGGTGATGCCCAACTGGGACAACATGTTGCTGACAGTCTGCGTCGTAAAGGGTGTCTGAGTGGTCTGGTCACCCGTACCATCCAGACCCACCACCAGCCCATAGCCCAGCAGTTGGTTGTCGCGCACACCTTGTACGGTGGTTAAATCGCGGATCAGATCGGCGTGAGCCATCAGACTTACGCCTAACAGTAACCCCAGACCGACACGCCATAATGCTAACTTTTTCATTGAAACCTCTTAGAACGGCGAGATGTTCAGGAAGAAACGCTGCAGCCAACCCATGGTTTGCGCTTCATTGATATAACCATTTCCGATGTACTCAATACGTGCATCGGCGACGGCCGTTGACAACACCGCGTTACTGGCGCTAATGGTGCGTGGGTTAACCACGCCCGAGAAGCGGATAAACTCGGTGCCCTGATTAATGGCAATCTGTTTTTCACCGACCACGTGCAGGTTGCCGTTCGACAGAACCTGATCCACGGTCACGGTGATGGTGCCGGTAAAGGTGTTGTTGGCAGACGCACCGCCTTTACCTGCGAAATCATTTTTGCCACCTGCCGCAAAGTTGGCTTTTTCACCTGCAGCGCCTGCCAGACCGGCAAGGCCCGTAGGGACGGCGGTAATGCCCAGGCTACCGCTGCCGTTTCGGCTGGCGTTAGAGGACGAACTTTTGCTGGCGCTGACGTTTTCTTGCAGCGTGATGGTCAGCGTATCGCCGATATTACGTGGGCGACGATCCTCAAACAGCGGCTGATAACCGTAGTTGAGGGGCGCGACGCCCTGAAAAATTGAACCGTTCACCACCGGTGGTGCAGATGGCAACGGCTGAGCCGTGGTCGCCCCTTGCACCAACGGCGTGCGCGGTACCAGTGCACAACCGTTAAGAGTGAGTAGCAGGCTTGCTACTAACCAATGTCCAGGCTTGAGAATATGTTGCATCGCCACGGAGTCACGACCTTATAAATGACTATTCTTCAGGCCAGCCTGAGCCGGCCCTGTTCGCATTACAGCTGAGTTAACTTCGCCAGCATCTGATCGGAGGTGCTGATCGCTTTGCTGTTAATTTCATAGGCGCGCTGCGTCTGGATCATGGTGACCAGTTCTTCAGCAACGTTAACGTTGGAGGTTTCGGCATAGCCCTGATACAGCAGACCTGCGCCGTTCTGGCCTGGCGTGCTGTCAGTCGGTGCACCGGATGCCTGGGTTTCTTTGTAAAGGTTTTCACCTACGCTATCGAGACCGGCGTTGTTGATAAAGGTGCTCAGGGTTAACTGCCCGACCTGCGCGGCCTGAGTTTGCCCCTGCTGCGTGACACTGACGACACCATCACGCGACACAGTAATGCTGGTGGCGTTGGCTGGAATCGTAATGCCTGGCTGTACCGGGAAACCGGAGTTGGTCACTAACTGACCATTCTGATCCACCTGGAACGAACCATCACGGGTATAAGCAGACGTACCATCTGGCATCTGGATTTGGAAAAAACCCTGCCCGTTAATGGCAATATCTTTCGAGTTGTTGGTCTGCGACAGGTTGCCTTGTGTATGCAAACGCTCAGTCGTCACCGGACGCACACCGGTACCAATTTGCAAACCTGATGGCAGCGTGGTTTGTTCGGATGACTGGGTACCCGGTTGACGCATTGTCTGGTACATCAGATCTTCAAATACCGCACGTGAACGCTTAAAGCCATTAGTACTGACGTTTGCCAGGTTGTTGGCGATAACGTCCATGTTCATCTGCTGTGCATCAAGACCGGTTTTCGCGATCCATAAAGAACGAATCATGTATTTATCCTCGTGCCTTAGCTGCCGATGCTCAGCAACTGATTGGCTTTTTGTTCGTTTTCGTTGACGTTAGAAATGACCTTCATCTGCATCTCAAAACGTCGGGCATTGGCGATCATATCGACCATGGTCTCGACCGGTTTAACGTTACTGCCTTCCAGAACGCCAGGCATCACCTGCATGGTAGGATCGGCCTGCAGCGCCGCGCCGCGTGTAGCCTGCGTCGCGGCGGTTGGACGGAACATGCCATCATCCCCGCGCTGTAACTCTTTACCTGTTGCCTGAACCAGCTTCAGACGACCCAACTGCACCGTGGCATTCGGTGAGTCGCCTGCGTTAAGTCCGGTAATAGAACCGTCAGCCGCAATGGTGACCTCTGTGCCTTGTGGGATCACAATCGGACCACCGTCGCCCATGACGGGATTGCCCTGCACCGTCAGCGTGCCGTCCGAACGAATTTGCATATTACCGTTGCGGGTATAGGCTTCGCTGCCGTCTGCCGTTCGTAGTGCAAGCCAGCCGTCCTGCTGCATCGCCACATCCAACGGACGTTCGGTGTAGTCCATTGCACCCTGACTCATATCGGCGCCCGGCGTGGACGCCGTTACCAGCGTACGCGTTGGCAGCGACCAGCCAGTAACCGGTACAGCACGCAACGCGTTCAACTGCGCCCGGAAACCGGGCGTTGATGCGTTGGCGAGGTTGCTGGCGGTAACCGCCTGCTGATCCAGTGTCTGACTGGCCGCGCCCATCGCGGTATATATCGCGTGATCCATAGAGCAATCCCGTTAGCGAATTAACGTAAGTTGACCAGGGTGTTAAGGATCTGGTCCTGCGTTTTGATGGTCTGCGCGTTCGCCTGGTAGTTGCGTTGCGCGACGATCATGTTGACCAGCTCTTTACTCATATCAACGTTCGAGGACTCCAGCGCACCGGCGGTCAGTGAACCAAATGTTCCGGTGTTCGCCAGGCCAACTGCGGCCTGTCCAGACGCATTGGTTTCCGACCAGACGTTGTCACCCTGAGATTTCAGGCCTTCCGGGTTAGAGAAGCTCGCCAGAACGATTTGTCCCAGCAACTGAGTACGTTGGTTGGAATAACTGCCGGTGATGGTGCCGTCATTATTAATGGCGTAGCTGGTCAGGTCGCCTGGGGCATAACCGTTTTGCGTGGCGTTACCAAAGGTAGTCGCACCGGTGTTTTGCTGCAGGCTACCCACAAAGTTCAAGGCCACGGTCGTGCCATTTGCGCCATTGACACCAGGAATGGTGATACTGGCTGTGCTTGGCGTGGTTGAACCCGCGACAACGGCGCCTGTCGCATCCAGGCTGGACACACCGGTCATTTGACCGTTGGCATCGTAGGACATCTGGTAGTTACCCACAGCGGAACCCGCGGTTGAGTCAATGCCATGGATCTTCCAGGTGTTGTTTGCCGTCTTAACAAAATACATGTCAAGCGAGTGGGCGTTACCCTGCGTGTCGTACATGGTAATCGTGTTTTTAGCACTGTACGTCGTCGGGTCGGTGGCTGAAAACTTGGTGTCATCCAGCGTTGCAGACGTTGAGTTCAGCTTTGCCACCTGGTTAGCCGTGGTGGTCGCGTTCGCAGACATCTGCGTGGTTGGGATTTTAATCGCAACCGGGTTAGCACCGCTTTGAATCGTTGGCGGCACGCCTGATGCCGGATAACCGGTTACATTCAGACCCTGGGTATTCACCAGGTTACGGTTCTGATCAAGTGTGAACTGACCGTTACGTGAATAGGAAACCGCGCCCGCAGAGTTGGTCAAACGGAAAAAACCGTTTCCGCTCAGCGCAACATCCAGTCCACGGCTGGTGGTGGTGGTTGAACCATCGTTAAAGTTCTGGATAACGGCGGCAACTTTTGTACCCAGACCTACGTTAGAGCCGGCGAACATGTCAGCAAACGCGATGGTACTGGATTTGAAGCCCGCTGTGGCGGAGTTAGCGATGTTGTTACCGATAACGTCCAGGTTACTTGAGGCAGCGCCGAGACCGCTGACCGCTTGTGAAAATGACATTTAAACCTCTCCTGTCTACAGGTGAATCAGAGAATCTGACGTACGTCGTCAAGGGTGGCGGAGCCCATGGTGCCGAGATCCAGTGTTGCGGTATTACCCGCCGTGCTTACGCCATTGACGTAGGCATAATTAAGTGGCTGTGCTACCTGTTGACCGCTGCTGTTACTGGCAGCAATCGCAACTTTGTATTTACCGTCTGGCGCAACACTGCCATCAGGTAATTTTCCGTCCCACGAAAAGGTGTGAACGCCTGCAGTGAGTGAACCCAGGTCCTGGGTACTGACCACATTGCCTTGTGCGTCACTGATCGTCGCCGTGGCGGTGGTCGCTGCGTTAGTCAGCTCAACGCCAAACGGTGTCGTGGTGCCTTTACCTACCAGGATCTGGGAGCCATTGACCATCACCCCATGTCCAATCAGCGTGGAGCTCTGCAGAGACTGGCTGGTGCTGATCTGGCCGGAAATCGATCCCAGCGTGGTATTCAGTTTTTCAATACCGCTCAGGGTGTTGATCTGTGCCAGCTGCGTCGTCAGCTGACTGTTATCCATTGGATTTGTCGGGTCCTGGTTTTGTAACTGTGTGACCAGCATGGTCAGGAACTGGTTTTGCAGGTCCTGAGAACTGTTCCCCGTGCCGGTGCTGGACGAACTCAGTACCGTGGGGTCCAGCTTTTCATTAACGCCTACCGAGATAGCCATTCTTTTTCTCCGTTACTGACCCAGGGTCAGCGTTTTCATCATCATCGACTTCACGGTGTTCAGTACCTCGACGTTAGCCTGGTAGCTGCGTGACGCCGACATGGTGTTCACCGTTTCGGCTACCACATCCACGTTAGGCATTTTCACGTAACCTTTGTTGTCTGCCATTGGGTTACCTGGGTCGTAGACCAGTTTTGCCGGCGTAGGATCGTCCACGACCTGCGCCACTTTCACACCACCTGTCGCAGCACCGGGAGCAGCATCGGTCTGAAAAACGACCTGTTTTGCCACATACGGCTGTCCGTCCGGGCCGGTCACGCTGTCGGCGTTAGCCAGGTTACTGGCGCTGACGTTTAATCGCTGTGATTGCGCGGTCATTGCTGAGCCGGCAATGTCAAAAATATTAAGCAAGGCCATAATTATTGCCCTTGTAACACGCTCATCATGCCTTTGATTTGGCTACTGATAAGCGTGAGGTCGGTTTGATATTTCAGGCTGTTATCCGCGAACTGCGTACGTTCGCGGTCCATATCCACGGTGTTACCGTCGGCAGATGGCTGATCCGGAATGCGATACAGCATATTCATTGACGGTGCCGAGTTCGTCTGCGCTTCAATGTGACGCGACGAGGTGACTTTGAGCGCCAGGCTACTGCCTTCAGCACGTCCATTCGCCATTGCCCGATTCAGCTCGCTGGCAAAGTCGATATCCCTGGCCTGATAGCCCGGGGTGTCGGCGTTGGCAATGTTAGATGCCAGAATCTCCTGACGTTGAGCTCGCAGGTTAAGGGCTTCGGTACCGAAATGTAGCGCCGCATCGAGTTTGTCGAGCATGCTTCCTCCGCAAATGAGAATTTCGAGTTGGCAGCTTAATCGGGAAAAAGCAAGAGTCATCGTCTGAATAACGCCTCAAATCGTCGCTATTTTTGCTCTTGAGTTTTTTTTTAAGCGCGTACACTCGTTGACATCATCAGTGAGGAAAAGCACATGCGTGGATATCCAGCCCTGTTAGCCGGCCTGCTGGCCCTGTTTGCCTTACCCGTTATGGCAGGCGATTTCAGTGCCCAACTGAACCAGTTTTTTAAGGCGCGTGATCCCCAACACGCGGCAGGCATGAATGTGGTTATTCGCACGCCGCAGACGCAGTGGCCAGCGTGTGACGCGCCACAATTTACGCTGCCGGGCAATAGCCGGGCATGGGGCAACATGAGTGTGGCGGCTAACTGCGGTGAGAATCGCCGTTATATTCAGGTGCAGGTACAGGTCACTGGAGCGTATCTGGTCGCTAAAAACGCCATTCCCCGTGGCAATACCGTTAGCAAAGATGATTTCCGCATTGAAAACGGACGTCTGGATACGTTGCCTCCGCGCACGTTGCTCAACGATGAGTCAGTAGCGGATGCGGTGGTCTTGCGTGATATCCAACCGGGGCAACCTGTAAGTCAGTCTATGTTGCGCCAGCCATGGCGCGTTAAAGCAGGCCAGGATGTGATGGTCGTGGCCAGCGGAGACGGGTTTGACGCTAGCGGTGAGGGCAAAGCGTTGAACAATGGCACGATATCGCAGTGGGTTCGGGTGCGTATGGGAAATGGTCAGGTTGTGAGTGGTCGTGTGAGCGATGATGGGAAAATTCTTATAACACTATAAAACATTAAAGAAGCCTGTTTATCTGCCGATAGAAGAATCAGCTAAGCGATTACGCTATTATGATTCAGGTGGCAGACTCCCCTGACCTCACAGGAGCCCGAATATGAGCATCGACAGAACACAACCGTCTAAGCCCGCAAGCACCGTGCAAACACGTGACAGCAGCGAGCAACAAACTGCCCGAGTGCGTCAGAGCAGCAGTACAACTGCAACCACGCCTGCAGCCGCCCAGGTTAACCTGAGCAGTGCACAAGCACAGCTTATGCAGCCCAGCAGCCAGGACATTAATGTCCAGCGCGTAGAACAATTGAAAACCGCCATTCGTAATGGCGAGTTGAAGATGGATACTGGCAAAATCGCCGATGCGCTAATTGCCGACACTAAGGCGTATTTAGAGGGTAAATAATCCCCATGAGTAATTTGCTGACCACGTTAGATAAGATGCAGGAAGTGCTGGTGTCTCTGGCCACCGTGCTGGATGAAGAGCAACAACAGCTGTCGTCTGGAATGATCAACAGCAACAACTTGCAGCGCATTACAGAAGATAAAAGTGCGCTACTGAGTACGTTGAATTATTTAGACGAAATGCGTCGTAGTAACGAGAAAAGCCTGGGTACATCTGCCCCTTATCGTGGTCAGAGTGACATGGCGCGCCGCTGGGAAGGTATCCAGCAGCACACGCGTCGGTTACACAATGCAAATACTCACAACGGTATTTTGTTGCAGCATCAAATTACCTTTACCCATGACGCTTTAGACGTTCTGAAACCTCACCAGACGCAGGCGTTTTATGGCCCGGACGGGAAAGGACAAGGGCAGGCAACGCTAAGCCGTAAAGGCTGACCGGTGTTGCTGTCACTCCCCAGAGACAACCTGTTGTCTCTGCTGGGTGATGACAAACCTTAAGTCATCCGTATTGAAAAAACCGTCATCTCACAGGGATGACGGTTTTTTTATATCCCAACGCTCGGCTCTGAACCCGCCTGCGCGCTGCCGTATCGATTCTTGCGGCGCGTGCGCCTCGCCATTTATGAAATTGCAGACTGATATCAGGCTTGCCTGAGACGTGGCAATAAACACAGGCAATTCCGTCTGATCATGGCGGCTTCACCCGCCATGTCCTTCGCGCTGGATATAATAGCCGCTTAAGCCTGACGTGCATCTCACCTAAAGAGAAAACACGCATCCCGTCGGCCACTCTTGCTGCTGCTTAAAAGGCCTCCCAGTTTTCATGTCCGACGTCAGGCACAGTCAATACTGCGTCAACGGATTTGGCTACCGCAGAGAAAGGGGGAAGGGAATGAGTTACAGAGTGGTTTTCGATTTTGAAAACTGAAACGGCCTGGGTCAGTTTATCGGCCTGATCTTCGAGCGAAGCCGCCGCCGCCGAGGCCTGTTCAACCAACGACGCATTCTGCTGTGTCACAGCATCCATTTCGGTAACAGCCTGACTAACCTGCTGAATGCCCTTGCTTTGTTCATCGGAGGCCGCCGCGATTTCAGAAATAATGTCATTCACCCGGCGAAAGGACTCAACTGTTGCCATCATAGTACTGCCCGCGTCGCTGACAAGCGCAGTGCCGCCGTTAATCAGCCCGACAGAAGCCGAAATCAGTGTTTCGATTTCTTTTGCCGCCTGCGCGCTGCGCTGCGCCAGGTTGCGCACTTCACTGGCAACAACGGCAAAACCACGGCCCTGTTCCCCTGCCCGCGCGGCTTCTACCGCCGCATTCAGCGCGAGAATATTGGTCTGGAAAGCAATGCTGTTAATAACACTGGTGATTTCTGCAATCTTTTTCGAGCTGCCGGAAATGTCGTCCATCGTTTTTACAACGCGGTTCACAATGTCGCCGCCCGTCTGGACTTTACCCGACGCGTCAGATGCCAGCTGACACGCATGATGAGCATTGTCTGCGTTTTGCTTCACCGTCGCCGTCAGTTGCTCCATGCTCGCCGCCGTCTGTTCCAGTGATGCGGCTTGCTGTTCTGTCCGGGACGAAAGATCGCTATTGCCGGAAGAAATTTCTCCCGCACTCTGGAGAATCGCGATTGCGCCAGTGCGCACCGAGCCGACCGTATTCGACAAGGAGGACTGCATCAGTTGAAGACTGGACAACAGCCGGCCCGGCTCGTTGCGTCCACAGGCGGAAGGCCTGGCGGTCAGGTCGCCATGGGCGATCAGGTCAATACGGAACAGAGACTGCCGTAACGGGGTAATCACCACCCTTTTGAGTAACACAAAAGCGAGTAGCACAACCAAAACTGACGACACAAAAGCCGCTAACATGGTGATATAACCTGTCTTAACCTGCTCTACGGCCTGCTGTTTTATATCCTGAGAGCGCTGATTCCGCATCTGAATCGCTTTCATCAGCACATCTTTATAGGCCCTGTCGAGGGTGTCGGCCTCGGTTTCATCTGCAATGATCTCTTCAAAACTGCCCTGTTTGGCCGCCTCGATCATCGGCAGCAGTCCCTTATGAAGATAATCGTTAAATCGGGACTGAAGCTGCGCATCAAGATCGATCCCGGCCTGCGTCTTAACGGCGCGGCTAAGATAAATGTTGAGTCCTTTCTCGGCCTTCTTAACGCTGGCATCGGTGGCGAGTAAAAACGCGTTATATTTGTCGGTGTCCGCAATGCGCGTGGCAGCACCCGCCTGAATGATATTCAGCCTTGCTGAACGCATGTGCGTTGAACTGTCAAGCAGCCCCTGCCGAACCTCAATTTCATCAGTCGAAACGTCAAGCGAATGCCTGCCCTGGCTCAGAAACCAGGCGGAAATACTGCTGCTTAATACGAACAGAAATAAGATGCTGCCGAAGATCAGACTGAACAATGGAATAAGCTTGAGGTTGTGCCAGAGACTTAGCTTTTCGTTTTCAGTGGCGTTGGTGTGCATTTCCCTTCTCTCCTGTTGATGATTGACTGACTGTATTCATCGGCAGGACGGGAAAGGGTTTTATGCAAAAATCTACTTTTGAATCAATTTATTACAACATTAGCTTTTTCACGATCCCGCTTTTCCAGATACAAAAGATCAACGAATAAATCGTGAATTATTGATGACAAATCTCAGTGAAACGCTTTTTTCTCGCTACATCACAGGTTGTACCTTCATCACAACGCTTTATTCATCAACCCTTGCCATAACGTGAGCCGGTATCACCTGCGCTTTATAGCGCAACCAGGAGCGTTGCATCATGGCTGTCATTGAGTGAGGCCGAGGGAACGCCATACCTCACCCAGCTCAACGCCTGGGCAGTAAAAAGCCGCAACGCGATCCGTTGCGGCTTGCATAAAGGGTTAACACATCACGCTACGCTCAAGGCATTGTTACATTTAGACGGTCGTGCGTCGCGCATAATCGCGCAGGCGAAAGCCCATCAGCCCAAGCGCCAGGAAGTAAGCGCCACCGCCAACGGCACAGACCAACGCCAGCCGCAGCAAACGCCACAGCATGTTGCCCTGCTCCCAGACAGGCATCCAGTAGAGCATCGCAAACAGCGCGGCAGCCATTATCACGACAGCCACTAATAAACGCAGTAAAAAACCCACCCATCCCGGTTGCGGCTGGAAGATCTTCTTTTTACGCAGTTGCCAGTAAAGCAGCGCGGCATTCAGACAGGCACCCAAACCAATTGAGAGCGCCAGCCCGGCATGCTTAAGAGGGCCGATAAAGGCCAGGTTCATAAGCTGAGTCACAATCAGCGTTACAATAGCAATCTTGACCGGAGTTTTAATGTCCTGACGTGAATAGAATCCCGGTGCCAGTACTTTCACCACAATCAGGCCCATCAGGCCGACCGAATAGGCGATCAGGGCGCGCTGGGTCATCGCCGCATCAAAAGCGGTAAACTTGCCATACTGGAACAACGCGATAGTCAGAGGCCCGGACAACATGCCTAACGCCACCGCACTGGGTAACGCCAGCAAAAAGCATAAGCGCAGGCCCCAGTCCATTAAGCGTGAATATTCATCATGATTGCCACTGGAGAAACTTTTCGCCAGTGACGGCAACAAAATGGTTCCCAGCGCAACGCCCAGTACGCCGGAAGGAAACTCCATCAGGCGGTCAGCATAATACATCCAGGAAACGGAACCAGACACCAAAAAAGAAGCAAAAATGGTGTTGATGATGAGCGAGATTTGACTGACCGACACGCCCAGAATCGCGGGTCCCATTTGACGCATAACGCGCCATACACCGGCATCACGCAGGTTGAGACGCGGCAGGACCAGCATCCCCAGTTTTTTAAGATGGGGTAACTGGTAGCCCAGTTGTAACACGCCGCCCACCACTACGGCCCACGCCAGTGCCATAACCGGCGGATGAAAGTGCGGTGCGGCAAAAAGGGCAAACCCAATCATGCTGACATTCAGCAAGGTTGGCGCAAATGCGGGAACGGAGAAACGGTTCCAGGTGTTCAGTATCGCCCCGGCGAGTGACGCCAGGGAGATCAGCAGAATATACGGAAAGGTCACGCGCAACAGCGCGCTGGTGAGGGCGAATTTATCCGCGGTGTCCGCAAACCCCGGCGCGGTCACCAGAATAACCCAGGGCGCGGCAACCATTCCTGCCACGGTCACCAGGGCCAGAGCCAGGGTAAGCAGCCCCGATACGTAGGCTACAAACAACCGGGTGGCTTCTTCTCCCTGCTTACTTTTGTATTCCGCCAGAATGGGGACAAAAGCCTGCGAGAACGCGCCTTCCGCAAAAATACGTCGCAGCAAATTGGGCAGTTTAAACGCCACAAAGAAGGCGTCAGTGGCCATGCCAGCGCCGAATACACGCGCCACAATGGCATCACGGGCGAAGCCCAGCACGCGGGAAAACAGAGTCATAGAACTGACCGCTGCCAGCGATTTCAACAAATTCATAATTGACGGGGCATCCTGAAAAGAATCGGCTAAATGCGTGACTTAGCACGGGTTAGGTCACAGCTCGGGCGATAGTCTACTGCCATCGTGCGAAATGACCAGCGCTGAGTGTTACAAGGCATTATTCCCGTTCGGCATCGCGCCACATCGATTCGACCACGCGTTGCGCCAGCAGGGCCTGCTCGCCGCTGGTCTCCGGCTTTGTCTGATTTTCGACACATTGAATAAAATGTTCTGCCGCCCCGACAAAACCGCGTTGGGCAAGATGGCTCTGCCATGGCGCAGGTGGTGCCTTGATCACGCCCGCCCCGCGCTCCTCCTGCCAGTCGCGCATATCCAGAATATCAATGCACTTGCCATCCCCTACCGCGCTGATGCGTTCACGCTGGCTTCCTGCACGACGATGCATGCTGGTGGTCACCTGCACCTGGCCGGCATTGAAATGGTGCTCAGCATAGAGCATTTGTCCCTGTTCATTGGTGGCGATATGTCCCTGCCGGGGAAGCCTGCGTCCTCCGGCCAGCCACAGCGCGGTGTCGACGACATGAAGGTAATCATCCAGTAAGGTGAAGCGCAGATCATGCGGCCCTACGCTGTCGCCGCGGTGCTTCTCAATGCGCAGTGAGGCAACGGCGTCCATCTCTGCCTTGAGCTGCTGATAGCGGGGCGCAAAACGGCGGTTAAAGGCCACCATCAACCGGCGCTGTTTCTTTTCGGCCAGCGTCACCAGCATTTCAGCCTGGTTAAGGGTTTCCGCCAGCGGTTTATCCACACACACATCCTTTCCTGCCAGCAGCAGCGCATGCACCACTTCGTAGTGGCTGGCGGTACTGGTATGAACAAACACGGCATCACAGGCGGCAGCAAGGTCATTCAAAGACCCGAAACACGGAATACGATAACGTTCACAGACGACCTGCGCTTTTGCCTGATTAGGGGAAAAGGCACCGACCAACTGCCAGGATTGAGCCTGAGACAGAACAGGCAGCCAGGCCTTTTGTGCAATACCACCCAACCCGACTACACCAATGCGAATCGTCATCTATTGTTCTCTTTCCAGTAAAAGCGCCAGTTGCGCCTGTAAGTCTGCAACAGACTGCTCCAGCAACGTCACGCGCTCCAGTAGCGCAGCATCATCCGGGACGGCATCAGCCTGAGAGGGTATTTGCTCCACGTCGCCGGCAAACAGGTGCATAAAACGGCTTTCACGTTTGCCGGGTTCGCGGGCCAGGCGCACCACCATCGCACCGTCCTCGCGCGATGCCAGCCCTTCCAGGGTCTGTTCGACTTCGGTGACATCTACAAACTCATGCAGGCGACCACTTCGCGTGCGCAGTTCGCCCGGGGTTTGCGCCCCGCGCAGGAACAGTAATGTGAGTACGGCGACTTCTGCACGACTCAGTTGCAAATGACCAAAAGCTGAATTGCAGAAACGCTGTTCGTACTTAACGACCCGTTGACCGAAGCCGCTGTTAGACGTGACCAGGTGTTTTTTTACCAGTAGATCGAGTTCAGCCTGCACGTCGCTTTCGCTCAGCGCCATAACCGGTTCGCGGTTTGATTTCTGATTACAGGCGGTCACTACGCCGTTTAATGAGAGCGGATACTGTTCCGGTGTAGTGATTTGCTTTTCCAGCAGGCAACCCAGAACGCGCAGGGCCTGCGCTGATAAGGCCATCTTCATTCAGCATTCCTCTTCTTACCCACGACGATTAGGTGTCCATTCTTTGCAGGTTAACGCCGTGAGGACATGATCCTGCCACTGGCCGTTAATCATTAAATAATTTTTAGCATATCCCTCTTTTTCAAAGCCCAGGCGCGCCAGCAGATCACCACTGCGTTGGTTGTGCGGCATATAGTTAGCCATGATGCGATGAATATATTGTTGCCGCTGCATGTACGGGATCGCCGACTGCAGTGCCTCAAACATCATGCCCTGCCCCTGCCACTTCTCGCCGAGGGAATAGCCGAGATAGCAGGCATGAAACGCCCCACGCAGGACATTGCTAAAGTTCGCCACGCCGCGGACTTCCGTTTCGTTGCTGTCCATCAAAACAAAGTAGAAAGCTGAACCCTGTTTGTGCATCTCTGCAATCAGGCCCAGCCGGGCCTGCCAGCCAGAGGGATAGCAGTGGCTGTCATCACGTACCGGTTCCCAGGGCCTGAGAAAATCGCGATTTTCAGCATAGTAGTCCGCTAATCGCCACGCATCGCGTTCGTGAACCAGTCTTACCACCAGCCGCTCGGTTGTGAGTCGCACCCTCAGCGCGGCAGAACGATAGCCAAACATCATCTCTCCTGAAATCCATGGCGGGAAGGAAATGCCAGTCTTTGATAACATTCACTATAACCGCCGCCAGGTCTGCGGTAAAACGTTACACACACAATGGCCGCCGGGCTGTTTGTTTATCATCCGACACGCTGACCGTGGAGGTGATCGGAATGGTTTTACGCTGACCGGCATGATAAAGGCCGCGTCTGATGTCGCCGTGGTTTTCATCCCCTCCTTGCTTTGCCTTGACAGCATCAGCCCCTGACAAAGCCGCCTGACTTGCGCCAGAAGGCGCATTTACCGGACAAGCTCAGGCCGTGCATTTATGCCTGAGGGACCTCCAGCGCCCTGGCTGAAAGGCACATACGGCAACGCCATCTCAGCCCATTCCTGATGACAGACTGCCTGCATTCAGGCAGGCTATGGCGTGATCTACTTTTTCATTTAAATGAGGGAAATATGAAGAAGGCTTTTTACGGGCTGATTGCCCTGTTTTTAGCGGTATTGCTGAGCGGCTGTAATCAGTTAACCCAATACACCATCAGCGAACAGGAAGTGAATCAGGCACTGCAAAAACACAATAATTTCGAAAAAGACATTGGTGTGTCGGGACTGGTTAATGCCCATATCGTGCTGAACAACCTCACCAGCCAGATTGGTCGTGAGGAGCCGGGTAAGGTCACGTTATCGGGTAATGCCAAGATCAATGTGTCCTCGCTGTTTGGCCCACAGCAGGCCGATATGCAGCTCAAGATGCGCGCCCAACCTGTGTTCGATCAACAGCAAGGTGCCGTCTACCTGCGTGATATGGAAATCGTGGATGCGCAGGTTCAGCCAGACAAGATGGCTTCTATCATGAAAACGCTGACGCCCTACCTGAATCAGTCGCTAAAAAGCTATTTTGACCAGCAGCCTGCGTATGTGCTGAGCGCCGACCGCAGTAAAGCTGAATCGCTGGCGAAAAAATTTGCTAAAGGTCTGGAAGTTAAACCTGGCGAACTGGTGATTCCGTTCACCGATTAATGCTTTACCGATGACTTGATCCCGCTTCAACTCCGCGCTTTTCGGCGCGGATTTTTTTTGAGATGCAAAAACAGGTGCAAACGGTTGCCTGAGTCCTTATGCTTATAACCCGGCCCAAACACGCCATTCGTTTATCCTTCATGCCGGAGCCGTATTAATGACCGCACAACCTCAGCAACTTACTATCCGCCGCCCAGATGACTGGCATATCCATCTTCGTGATGACGATATGCTTAAAACCGTGCTGCCTTATACCAGCGCGGTCAATGGTCGTGCCATCGTCATGCCTAATCTGGTTCCGCCGGTGATAAGCGTCGCAGCGGGCGAAGCTTATCGCGATCGCATTCTGGCTGCGTTGCCTGATGGTCATGCTTTTACGCCGCTGATGACCTGCTATCTCACTGACTCGTTAGATCCTGAAGAACTGACACGCGGCTTCCGTTCCGGGCTGTTCACGGCAGCCAAGCTCTATCCTGCTCATGCGACCACCAATTCCAGTCATGGCGTCACCAATATTCAGTCAATTGCCTCGGTGCTGGAGCGGATGCAAACGCTGGGCATGCCGCTGCTGGTGCACGGTGAAGTCACCGACGCGCATATTGATATCTTTGATCGCGAAGCCCGCTTTATTGAAACGGTGATGGAGCCACTGCGTCAGCAATTTCCTGCGCTGAAAGTCGTGATGGAGCACATTACCACTAAAGACGCGGCGGAATATGTGGAAAGCGCCAATGAAAATCTGGCCGCCACCATCACCCCTCAACACCTGATGTTCAATCGTAACCATATGCTGGTCGGCGGGATTCGTCCTCATCTTTACTGCCTGCCGATCCTGAAGCGCAATACACATCAGCAGGCTCTGCGTAAGGTGGTAGCCAGCGGTCATCCACGCGTCTTCCTGGGGACCGACACGGCACCGCACTTAAGTCATCTGAAAGAGAGCAGTTGCGGCTGTGCAGGCGTCTTTAATGCGCCAACGTCCCTGCCCGCTTACGCGACGGTATTTGAAGAGCTCGATGCCCTGCAGCATTTTGAAGCGTTCTGTTCTGAGAATGGTCCACGCTTCTATGGCCTGCCGCTTAATCAGGACCAGATCACGCTGGTGCGTGAGCCGTGGACAGTGGCAGAAACCATTGAGATGGGTTCACATCAGTTGGTGCCTTTCCTTGCCGGTGAAACGCTGAACTGGCGCGTAAAATAATTTCACTTGCCTCCCGATTAATAATACTGTATTTATATACAGTACCTTATACGGAGGCTTTTATGCGTGTTGAAATTACCGTTGCCAAGACCCAACCTCTTCCCGCTGGCGCGATGGAAGCCCTGAGCCAGGAGCTGTCGCGCCGCATTGATGAACACTTTCCGCAATTCACGAACCACGTCAAGGTGCGTTACGCCACGGCTAACCAGTTAAGCGTTCTGGGTGGTGATAAAGATACGCGTGATCAAATCAGCGAAATCCTGCAACAAACATGGGAAAGCGCTGACGACTGGTTTATTACCGATTAACCGCTACTGTGCTGTTTTTTGCCGGGTTTCGCCACCCGGTTTTTTTATCTTCATTTAAAGTCTGACTAACCGCTCGCCCCATCTGGACTCCGAATGATCAATGCCCTATGCTGGCGCTGATCATGCATAAAAGGAGTTGCATCCCATGACTACAGACAAACCAGAAGAAGCGATGACCTTTGGCGAGCTGTTAACGCTTATCGGTGAACAGCAGCGTCGTTTAACAGTGCTGGAAAATGCATTCTCCAGCCTGATTTTCTGTCTTGATGACCGGGCCAGTCAGTTACTGGTGCATAATCTTTCTCTTGAAGCGCAAAATCAAAACCATGATGAGCAGCTGCAGCAGCAGTTTGCCCGCCTGGCAGAGACGTTACAAAAGCGCAGCGGCACGACAGGCGCTGAAACCTCGCTTATCTGACGTGGTGTCAACGAGGGATAATAAGCCATTTTTATTGTTCAATTAGGACGATTACTGCCCCAGCATTCAGGTATTATATCTTCTCAGCCTTACCGTTTTAGAAACAAATATTCTGCTTTCAGGCGTTCCGTGATACGTTTAATCAGTAAATCGCTATTTTGCTGTTATAATTGTTTCGCAGTGGAAATTAAAAAGCCGCATTGAACCTCATCATGCACTTCGTTTAACGAGTAATAAGGAGGTTATAATGGACAGTCGCAAAGATGTAATTCAGACCCATCCACTGGTGGGCTGGGATATTAGTACTGTTGACAGCTATGATGCGATGATGATCCGTCTGCACTCCCTTTCGTCGCAAGATCAAACTGAAGAAGACGCAGACGTTGGCCCTACCTACTGGCTGACGACTGATGTAGCAAAGCAGTTCATCTCCATTCTTGAAGCGGGTATCGCTAAGATAGAATCTGCCGAACAGATAGAACGACTACTAAAGAAGCATTAATACTGCTGCATCAGCAAGGCACCCTCAAGGGTGCCTTTTTTATTGGGCTTTCTGGTATGCTGTTGATTATGTAACCCTTTCAGGAGTTCCATTTTCATGATTTACGATCTTATTGTGGTCGGTAGCGGTTCCGTTGGCGCAGCCGCAGGCTATTACGCCACACAAGCGGGCCTCTCTGTGCTGATGATTGACAGCGCACATCCGCCCCATACTCAAGGCGCTCACCACGGCGAAAGCCGCCTCATCCGTCATGCTTACGGAGAAGGCGAACGTTATGTCCCTTTGGTTTTGCGGGCACAAGCATTATGGGATGAGCTGGAAAAGCAGGCTGGCGAACGCATCATGCACCGTTGCGGCGTTTTAAATATCGCGCCCGCGCATTCCGAATTTATCCAAAACGTCATCAATAGCGCAAAAACCTGGCAGCTTGCTGTCGAGGTATTACAGGCCGAGGAAGTCAGAAAACGCTGGCCACAGTTTACCGTTCCCGATGGTTATCTGGGCGTCTTTGAACCTCAGTCCGGCTTTTTAAAAAGCGAACAGGCCGTACGAAGCTGGATTCAGCTGGCCGAAAAACAGGGCTGCGCGCAGCTGTTTAACTGCCCGGTGACGCAAATCAGCCGTGAAGGCGATTTACAGCAGGTCACCACCCTTGACGGCATTTATCGCGGTCGCAAAATGTTGGTGAGCGCAGGCACATGGGTGAGCAAACTGATACCTGACCTGCCGGTATCACCAACACGTAAAGTCTTTGCCTGGTATCAGGCGGATGGGCGCTACAGTGAAAACAATGCGTTTCCGGGGTTCACCTGTGAAATGGCCGATGGCAGCCAGTATTACGGCTTCCCCGCCGATAACAACGCCCTGAAGTTAGGCCGCCATGACGGTGGTCAGCTGATGACCCAACCGGAAGATCGCAAACCGTTCGGCAGCCTTGCCGCTGATGGCAGTGAAACATTTGGCTTTTTACGCCAGTTCTTACCCGGCGTGGGCGTATGTCTGCACGGTGAAGCCTGTAGCTATGATTTCAGTCCCGATGAAGATTTTATTATCGATACCTTGCCGGGCGAACCCAATCGTCTGGTGATAACCGGCTTAAGCGGCCACGGATTTAAATTTGCCAGCGTGTTAGGTGAGCTCGCCAGTCAGTTTGCTCAGAACCAGCCTTTTGAATTTGATCTCTCACCGTTCAGGCTGTCACGTTTTCATTAAAAACGGTGCGGCGAACGGGATTAACCTGGCGCCGCGCTGACATAAATTTACACTCAGCGATTTTTTACGTTTTATTCCCTCGTTATCTCTCCATTACCGGCCAGTTTTGTCCCCTTTTTGCCTTTTTCATCCATTCTGGAATTTTCTCATTCAATAATATTGTGCTTACCCGATTCACTTCGCGAGTCGATTTCATCAGTACACAAGATATTTATAGAAAAGTAAGCATTATTGCTTTTGTGTTTCATTCTGTAGATTCTTATTTCCACTTATTCTTAAGATGCCGCTGCAAAATGTCGCTAAATAATTCATCCAGCCATTATGGATGGCTCTCTGTTTTCTTACACTGGTCAATGGCATTGGTCATTTATGCCATGTTCGCACTGGGTTTATGGATGGTCGGTCTGAGCTATTACGATACCTGGTATCACAATGCACCAGAGATCCATAAAAGCATTGGTGTCATGCTGATGCTGGCCCTGATTATTCGTCTCCTGTGGCGCGTGATTTCCCCGCCGCCAAAACCCCTGAGTAGCTACTCTGCCGCCGTACGTATCAGCGCGGTTGTCGCGCATTGGTTACTTTACAGCCTGCTTATCGCCATTTTGTTCAGCGGTTATTTAATCTCTACCGCCGACGGCAAACCCATTTCCGTATTCGGGTGGTTTTCCCTGCCTGCTCTACTGACCGGCGCGGGCGAACAGGCAGATTTAGCGGGAGATATTCATTTATGGCTGGCATGGAGCATTGTGATCCTTTCGGGCTTACATGGCCTGGCCGCGTTAAAACACCACTTTATCGATCGCGATATCACCCTGAAAAGGATGCTGGGTCTGCGCATCCGATCAACCTCTGAAAAGGAAAAGTAATATGTTTAAGAAAACGCTTCTGGCCATCACAAGCGCCGGTTTACTGCTAGGTTCACTGACCGCCAACGCGGCGGATTATAAAATTGATAAAGAAGGCCAGCACGCCTTTGTTCAGTTCCGTATTCAGCATTTAGGCTACAGCTGGCTGTACGGCACCTTTAAAGACTTTGATGGCTCATTCAGCTTTGATGCCAATAACCCCTCGGCGGATAAAGTGGATGTCACCATCAACACCAACAGCGTGGACACCAACCATGCCGAGCGTGACAAACACATTCGTGGCCCGGAATTCCTGAATGTCGCAAAACATCCGACGGCGACGTTTAAATCCACGGCAGTGAAAAAAGAGGGCGACAAGCTGGCCGTAACGGGTGATTTAACGCTGAACGGCGTGACGAAACCGGTGACGCTGGAAGCCAAAATGATGGGCGAAGGTAAGGACCCATGGGGCGGCTATCGTGCCGGCTTTGAAGCCGAAGGCGAGATTGCGCTGAAAGACTTTAACATTACCCAGGATTTGGGCCCTGCTTCTCAGAAGGTTGAGTTAATCATCTCAGTGGAAGGCGTGCGTAAGTAATAACAAGCCGCCTGAAGCCAGGCTTCAGGCGGCTGCGACTATTTGCGGGTTGGCGCTGGAATAGTCATATTCAACAAACCACGCGACTTATTGAAGATTTTATTCCCGTTCTCACGTCCGGCGCGGCGGGCACGTTGTTCTTCAGGCGACAGGCGTGCTTCCTCCTGGCACAGCGGGCTACAGCAGTGCTCGTACTTTTCCGCACAACTTTCACACTGGATGAACAACAGGTGGCAACCGTCATTGACGCAGTTTACGTGGGTGTCACAAGGCGTACCGCACTGATGGCAGTTAGATAACACATCATCTGAAATGCGCTCACCCATACGCTCATCAAAAACAAAGTTTTTACCTTTGAAGCGTACCGGTAAATTTTGTTCACGTGCACGGCGGGCATATTCAATAATGCCGCCCTCGACATGGTAGACATCCTCAAAACCGTTATGCCGCATCCAGGCGCTGGCTTTTTCACAGCGAATTCCCCCCGTGCAGTACATCACGATTTTTTTATCTTTCTTGTCCTTGAGCATGTCCACAGCCATGGGCAGTTGCTCGCGGAACGTATCGGCGGGCACCTCAAGCGCATTGTCAAAACGCCCCACTTCATACTCATAGTGATTTCGCATATCGACGAAGACCGCGTCAGGATCGTCGAGCATGGCGTTCACATCTGCCGCCTTCAAATAGTTGCCAACATCGCTGGCATCAAAGGTCTCGTCATCGATGCCATCGGCAACAATGCGGTCACGCACTTTCAACCGCAGTACCCAGAATGATTTGCCATCGTCGTCGAGCGCAATATTCATTCGCAGGTTATTCAACGCCGGATCAAAGCCGTACAGAAAAGCTCTCATCGCCTCGTACTGGCTGGCGGGAACGCTGAGCTGTGCATTGATACCTTCGTGCGCGACGTAAATACGACCAAACACCTTTAACGCGGTTAAACCGAGGTACAGTTCGTCACGAAACGCTTTTGGATCGGCAATAGTGAAGTACTTGTAAAAAGAGACTGTGGTGCGCGGCTCGGTTTCAGCCAACATACGCGCCTTCAGCTCTTTATTGGAAACAAGGTTATGTAACACTGGCATGGTGTTCGTTCCTGTTATCAATAGAAGAAATTTAGCGCGCACATGATACCTGAATTGATAAAAATGCGAAGCGTATAAGAAAAATTGATAGTTAAACCTGTACATTTTCGTTGGCCCGAGTACTTATATCTCTCTTTTTTCACTCCCGGCAACAATCTGCGAAATGTTGTAACATTTCAGCAGTGGGAAAAAAAATGGCACAATAACCGCAACTGACGAAAAACAGCACCGCTGGTGCACGACGCAGGATAATAATATTTAAGATGACCCAATTGCCTCAATTTTCACGTGCGCTTCTTCATCCCCGCTATTGGTTTACCTGGCTGGGTGTCGTTTTACTGTATATCCTGGTATTGCTGCCCTATCCGCTGCTCTACGCGCTGGGTAGCGGCATTGGTCGCCTTGCCAGACGATTTATGAAACGACGCGTTGCCATTGCTCGCCGTAATCTTGAACTCAGCTTCCCGGATATGCCCGATGTCGATCGCGAAGCCATGATCAAGCATAACTTTGAATCGGTGGGCATGGGACTGATTGAAACCGGCATGGCCTGGTTCTGGCCCGACTGGCGGATTCACAAATGGCACAAACCTTCTGGTCTGGAACACATCCAGCAGGCGCATGACACCCAGCGTGGCGTGTTGTTAATTGGCATGCATTTTTTAACGCTGGAGATCGGCGCACGGATGTTTGGCATCCACAATCCCGGCATCGGCGTTTATCGGCCCAACGACAACAAACTCATCGACTGGCTGCAGACGCGAGGCCGCATGCGATCAAACAAAGGGATGTTAGATCGCAAGGATCTTAAAGGCATGATTCGGGCGTTGAAGCGTGGCGATATTATCTGGTACGCACCCGATCATGATTATGGCCCGCGCAGCAGCGTATTTGTGCCCTTCTTTGGCGTCGAAAAGGCGGCAACCACCGTGGGTACGCATATGCTCATTCGTACCGGTAAACCGGCGGTTATTCCCTTTGTACCGCGTCGTCTGCCTGAAGGACGCGGCTACGAGTTGATTATTTTGCCTGACGTGAGCGCTGACTTTCCGCTGACCAGCGATGAAGACACCGCACGGCGCATGAATAAGGTGGTGGAAGACGGTGTGCTACTGGCACCTGAGCAGTACATGTGGCTGCACCGTCGTTTTAAAACCCGTCCAGAGGGTGAACCCTCCCGCTATTGAGTCCACTGCGGCGTCGCGGTCCGTGCCTGTAGCGGACCGCGATGGCTCGGTCGATGATGATGATAAACGACAGTGACATAAGAGTGACATCAGCCCCAAGGGTTGTGTGCGCTCTGATTCAGCAGTAGAGATCGTGTTAGCATCCTTAAGCATGGTGTTCCACCGGAAACCGCGCTGATAACACCGCGAGCGCTGCCGCTTAACTGATTCATTACGGAAAAATTCATGCTCTGGCTTATCTCGAAATATGCGATCACCGCCCTGATGGTGGTGATCATTTCTGAAGCGGCCAGGCGCAGCGATCGCCTGGGTGGACTGCTGGCGGCGCTGCCGCTTGTCACTATCCTTGTGCTGATCTGGATGAAAATTGAAGGACAGACCCAGGCGAAAATTGCCGCTCATGCCTGGTATACGTTTTGGTATGTGGTTCCGACCCTGCCGATGTTTATCCTGTTTCCTTTTCTGTACCAACGCACCGGCTTCTGGCTCACGCTGGGACTCAGTTGCCTGATCACCCTCGTCCTGTTCGTGCTGTGGGCGTTATGCCTGAAAAGGTTTGGTATCGACCTGCTGTAATCCGTCGTTCCCACCAGGTACTCAACCCAGCAGGCTTGCATACAGAGCCGTTATTCAGCCAGTAAACGGCTCTGATGGTGCAGTTTATGGCCCGAATTTCTGACCTGCGCAGCGTCCTGACTTTCCCTCCTGAAATTTTGGTCTATTCTTCACTGAAATCACGTTAATCAGGCAAGGAGAGAAGCATGAGTATGTTCACTACACTGGAAGAAGCGATTGAGGCTGCACGTGAAGAATTTCTCGTCAGTCATCCGGATATTGAGCAAGACGATGCCTCAATCAACCAGTTTGGCCTGCAAAAATATGTGATGCAGGATGGCGACATCATGTGGCAGGCAGAGTTTTTTGAAGATGAAGGGGATTCCGGCGAGTGTTTACCGGTGCGCAGCGGTGAAGCCGCTCAGGCTATTTTCGACGGCGATTTCGATGAAATTGAACTGCGCCAGGAGTGGTTAGCGGAGAATACGCTGCATGAATGGGATGACGGTGAGTTCCAGCTTGAGCCCCCGCTGGACAGCGAGGAAGGTAAAGCCGCTGCACAGGAATGGGAAGACGACAACAGCGACTCTGACCGCAGTTACTCATAAGGTCCGTGGCTGGCATCCACCGGTATCAGTAAAGTATCGACCACCAGCGACAGCGGCAGGTCGAGAATCGTGATCACCCGCCATGCGCCATCCCGGATATCCCACTTTACGCCAGAATAAAACTGATTACCGTGTCCCTGTCCGGGCACGGTACGGCTGATAATACTGCCGCAGCCGCTCAGGGTGACAACAGCCAGGGATAACGCGGTTAATTTAGCGAATTTATTCACAGTGGTGACCCAGATTAAACAGCCGCTATTTTAATCACGAGTGAGGCTGGGTTGCCATCCCATTTCGGTAAAAGTGCAAAATAATGTTGCTGTCTGTAACCTGACGACAGGCATAAAAAAAGCGGCATCTCTGCCGCTTTTTAAGTATTACGCCTGATGCGGTAGCGCATCGGGGTTGAGAGGGAGTTTTTGATAACTCTCTACCCACTGATGATACTTCTCACCGTTTTCCCACAAGCGAGTATGCACACGAGCCAGCACCACCGGATCGCTGATCAGCTGCAGACGCTGCTCCCGACTCAGTTTTTCCGGTGCATCACTCAATGCCTGATCAACCCGGCGATCGCGCGCATAATCCAGCAACTGACTCTGCTTATGACGTGAGGTGGCCAGTGCCGTCGCCAGAGCGTTAAACGCCGGATGGAACAGCGCATGCATAAAGCCATTTTTCAGCGCACGTTGACGGTTCAGCTCCACATAGCGGTCTGTGTCTAACAGCTCCTTCGGCGGATCGTACTCCTCCGGTATCAGGAACAGCTTCGCGTTCTTACTCTTAATGCCAAGGCCTGAGCGGCTCGACATCACCGATACAAAAGGTGACAGAATAAGCGAGAACACGATAGGTGCCAGCCACCACAGGAAGTTGAGATCCAACCAGCCCATGCCGGCGGCCCAGACGATACCTAACGCCATTTGTGAACCGTGGCGCTTAAAGGCTTCGCTCCATGGCGTTGCATCATCGTCACGCTGTGGCGAGTTCCACACCACTTCCCAGCCCAGGAACGCGCTGACCACAAAAACGGTGTGGAACAGCATACGTACCGGCGCCAGCAGTACCGAGAACAGCATTTCCAGCAGCAGAGACACGAACAGACGCAGTGCACCGCCGTAAGGTTTCGCCCCTTTGCACCAGATCAGCACGACGCTCAGCAGTTTCGGCAGGAACAACAGCACCAGCGTGGTTGAGAACAGGGCTATCGCCAGTTCAGGACGCCACTGCGGCCACACCGGGAACAGCTGTCTTGGCTGCAGGAAGTAGGTCGGCTCCATAAGCGTATGTACCACCTGAAGCGCGGTGGACAGTGCCAGGAACAGAAACCACAACGGTGCTGACAGATAGGACATCACGCCCGTCAGGAAGACGGCACGGTGAACCGGATGCATCCCTTTCACCAGGAACAGGCGGAAGTTCATCAGGTTACCATGACACCAGCGGCGGTCACGTTTAAGCTCGTCCAGCAGGTTTGGCGGAAGCTCCTCATAGGAGCCCGGCAAATCATAGGCGATCCAGACGCCCCAACCGGCACGGCGCATCAAGGCCGCTTCAACGAAGTCATGCGACAGGATGGAGCCGGCAAACGAACCTTCGCCAGGCAACGGTGCCAGCGCGCAGTGCTCGATAAAGGGTTTCACACGGATGATGGCGTTATGGCCCCAGTAGTGCGACTCACCCAACTGCCAGAAGTGCAGACCGGCGGTAAATAACGGCCCATAAACCCGGGTAGCAAACTGCTGGCAACGCGCATACAGCGTGTCCATGCCCGACGCTTTTGGCGATGACTGAATGATACCGGCATTAGGATTCGCATCCATCATGCGCACCAGCCCCGTCAGACATTCCCCGCTCATGACGCTATCGGCATCCAGCACCACCATATAGCTGTAGTTGCTGCCCCAGCGGCGGCAGAAGTCATCAATGTTGCCGCTTTTACGCTTCACACGACGACGACGACGACGGTAGAAAATCTTGCCTGCGCCACCAACATCACGGACCAGTTCCATCCAGGCTTTCTGCTCAGCAATGGCGATGTCGGCATCATAGCTGTCGCTCAGGATGTAAACATCAAAGTGCTCAGCATTACCCGTGCGTACCACGGATTCCCAGGTCGCCCGTAAACCGGCGAAAACGCGTCCCACGTCTTCGTTACAGATCGGCATGATCAGTGCGGTACGGTGCTCAGGATTAAGCGGTTCATCCCCGACGGTAGAGTAAGAAATACTGTATTTATCCCGGCCAATCAGCAGTTGCAGAAAGCCCATCAATGCCGTCCAGAAGCCCGCCGACACCCAACAGAACAGAATCGCAAACAGGAACAAAATCCCGGTCTGCAACACATAAGGCAGGATCTGCATGACAGACTGCTGCCAGTTCTGGTTGATCATGTCCATGGGGTCCAGCAACGTCCAGCCCTGGTAAGGCAAAATGGTTTTCATATACCAGGTGGCGACCACGGTCTGCATGATGGTGAGGATCAACAGGATATAGCGGCGAATGGAGCCAACGTGACGCCACTTTTCTTCGGCGCGCTGCTCTTCGACCGTCGCATAACGGGGCACAGACTTATGGCCACGTAATGAGTCCCAGGCACGTGCCAGCGGGTTCGTTCGCCAGGCTTCGGGGAACATCAATGAACGCTTCACTTTCGGCATCGCCTTAAGCGTGGTGCGATCAAGATAATCCTTGCCCAACTGCTGGCCGTCAGCGAGGGAATCGGACCAGGCCATTTCCACGCGTGACGATACCGATTTTAAGGGTGCATCGTCAGGACGATCGCTGGCAGCCACATCCCGGCCCAGCGATTCGTGTAACTGGTGAAACGTCTGCGCGTTTTGCAGTGACGCAGCCAGACGCATTTTTCCTGCCGCATCCAGCGGCAGGGCTTCTACATAACGTTGAGGTGTAAAAGTCAGATTATTCATTGGCAGGTAACTGATAGCTCCAGGTTTCCGTCAATGTTTTGTCACCGCTCACCAGCGCTGCGCGCATCTCCGTGGCCTGCTTGTTATCTTTAACACGCAGACGCAGTACCAGACGCCAGCCTTTGGTCACCGGATTGTAGCGAACGCTTTGTTCCACCACTTCACCGTTTTTACCTACGCTGACCTGCGGTGCAACCTGGCTGTCGGCAGGCATTTCACTCATGTCTTTCCCAACGAAATCGATGGTGAAGGCCACGGTGCCATCCGGTTGACGGACTAAATTTGACTGCTTCACGTCGCCGGCTGAACGCAGAGTATCTTTCACCCAGGCAACATCGTCAGAATGCAGTTTGTTTTCATTACGGCCAAAGTGCAGACGATAGTTGAAATCCATCGCTTTGCCCGGTTCTGGCAGGTTTTCCGGTGTCCAGAAAGCCACGATGTTATCGTTCGTCTCGTCGGCGGTTGGAATCTCCACCAGCTCAACGCGCCCTTTGCCCCAGTCACCGAGTGGCTCAACCCAGCCGCTCGGGCGCAGGTCGTAACGGTCATCCAGATCCTGATAGTTATTGAAATCACGGCCGCGCTGTAACAGCCCGAAGCCTTTAGGATTTTCAATCGTATAGGTGCTCACGGCCAGATGGCGTGGGTTATTCAGCGGACGCCAGATCCACTCACCGTTGCCGCTGTGAATCGACAGACCGTCTGAATCATGCAGTTCAGGGCGGAAATTAGACACTGGCGATGGCTGGTTGCGGCCAAACAGGAACATACTGGTTAACGGTGCAATGCCCAGTTTACCGACGCTGTCGCGTAAATAGACTTTGGTCTGCACATCCACCGTGGACTCCTGGCCCGGGTGAATCGTAAAGCGGTAAGCACCGGTTGCGCGTGGCGAATCCAGCAGCGCATAGATCACCAGCTGCTTGTCCTGCGGTTTTGGACGCTCAATCCAGAACTCTTTAAAACGCGGGAACTCTTCGCCTGAGGGCAGCGCAGTATCGATTGCCAGACCACGGGCAGACAGACCATAGACCTGGCCTGCACCAATCACGCGGAAATAGCTGGCGCCGAGGAAGCTGGCGATTTCGTCATCTTTCTTGTTCTTACTGTTCAACGGATACAGGACTTTGAAACCGGCAAAGCCAAGGTTTTTAACCGCATCGGCATCGTGTTTCACATTGCCGAAGTTGAAATAATCAGGACTGTATTTGATTTCACGTACCGTATTGGCGGTGATCTCGTTAATTTTCACCGGCAGATCGAAGTACATCCCCTGATGATAGAATTCGAGTTTGAACGGCGTACGCAGTTTGCCCCAATACGCTTTATCGTGGTTGAACTGAATCTGCTGGTAGTCAGCAAATTTCATATCACGAAATTGAGAGGGTAAATTACTTTTTGGCGCTTCGAAGCTTTTTCCAGACAGATCTTTGGCTTGTTTAGCCACATCATCAAAGTTAAACGCCCAACTGTTGTTGGCATACAAAGCCAGCAGGACTGCCGCGCCAATCCAGCGCATTTTCGTCAGCCCAACATTATTTTTTACTTTAGTCAGCACATCCCCCCCTTTCGTGTGCTTAATACAAACCCGCTTATCTTAATGGATAATTCGGCTTTCCGACAGCTTATGCGCAACAATGTTCCCGATAATCCGCTACTCAGGGGGTGATTTTAGGACAATTAAACGTTACGGGCTCAACTGAGATTCAACTGATAGTAAACTCTGTTATCTGCAGCTAGAATTTCCTTCCGACATAATACGGTTTCAGGGCGAAACCGGCTAAAACGTACTAACGAACTGGAACTTTATGAGTACAATAAAAACTGAGCGTGAATATTTTCTCGACTCCATTCGGGCCTGTTTGATGTTATTGGGCGTGCCGTTTCACGTTTCCCTGATCTATTCGTCACAGAAGTGGGCCGTCAACAGCAGCGAAGCCTCGCTCTGGCTCACCACCCTCAATGATTTTATTCATGCGTTCCGCATGCAGGTCTTTTTTGTCATCTCCGGCTACTTTTCTTACATGCTCTATCTGCGCTATCAGCCTCAGCGCTTTCTGAAAGTGCGTTTAGAGCGGGTTGGCATCCCGATGCTGACAGCAGTGCCACTCATCACGCTTCCGCAGTTTTTTATGCTTAAGGCATGGACAACAAAGTACGCGGACTGGGGCACGCTTCCCCTGTACGACAAATTCAACAACCTGATGTGGGAGCTGATCTCGCACCTGTGGTTTTTACTGGTGCTGTTGATTCTTACCACATTGGGGATGATAACCTTCCGCTGGCTGCGCGATCAGAAGCGTAACATTGATTATCAGCATGTGGGCTGGAGTAAGCTGGCGCTCGGCCTGGTGGTCTGGTGTCTTCTCTGGGGCGGCTTTCGTCGTATTGTGTTTTACACTCACCCTGCGCTGTTAAGCGACGCACTGTTTAATTTTGTCGTGATGCAGACCCTGTTTTACCTGCCCTTTTTCATGTTGGGTGCGCTCAGTTGGAAACATCAGGCATTAAAACAGCTGTTTGTGCGAGTGAATCCGGTGCTGTTTATCGGCGCTGTGTTGCTGCTGGTGGCTTATATCGTCAACCAGCGGACGAGCAGCGGTGAGGGCTGGTTGTATGAGCTAGACGCGTTAATCAGCAGCATGATGGGCCTGTGTATGCTGAACGTCTGTTACAGCCTGGGGCATAAACTGCTTAACTCGCATTCTCCACGCATCATGTACCTGGTGAACGCCTCGCTGTTTATTTACCTGGTGCACCATCCCCTGACGCTGTTATACGGGATCTACGTTACGCCAGTGCTGCATAATAATACTCTGGGCTTTCTGCTGGGCCTGGTCATGGTGTTTGGTGTCTCATTTACGTTGTATGAGTTGCACCTGCGTGTTCCTGTACTGCGCTTTCTGTTTTCCGGTAAACCACAGAAGCGATAACAAAATAAGGCGATCGCTGACGATCGCCTTATTTTAGAGCAGCCACTCGATAGGTAAGCGCCACACGAGTCGAACTTGTAAACGCTGCCACCATGAGCAGCCCGGTTCATGCTTGTGAATCACCTGCTGCGCCTCGCCTGGGTACTCCAGCCAGTTCACCCTGCCCCACTTATCCAGTTGTAAGGTCCAGGCGCGATCGCGCATGGAGTCGCTAAACCGCTGGTGCGTGTCGGCGGCCAGCTTTTCACTTTCGATCACCAGCCCCATTTCGGTATTAAGCACTGCGGAGCGCGGATCGAAGTTAAACGACCCGATAAACAGTATCTTTTCATCTACCGAGAACGTCTTTGCATGCAGGCTTGAACCGGAGTTACCGGTTAAGCCGCGATCGTGCGGCGCGTCGTTCAGCCCGACCTGAGGTTTTAACTCGAACAGCGAGATACCGTGCCGCAGCAGCTTTTTCCGCCATTTCGCATAGCCCGCATGCACAATGGATACGTCGTTTGCCGCCAGCGAGTTGGTTAAAATAGCAATCTTCACACCTTTGCGCTTTAAGGCCAGCAACTGGGCAACGCCGGCGCGGGTTGGCACAAAGTAAGCGGAAATAATGTCAAACTGACGCTGGGGCGTGCCGATCACTTCCAGCATACGCTGTGGCAGGAGTGACCTACGGCGGGCTTTCCCTAGCCCTTTGCGTGGATCATCGCTTAACAATCGCGTCTTTGCCCAGACAAAGGGTAAGGTGTCCTGCGTCAGTTGGTTAATCAGCGAAGAGTGATCCAGCCGGTCAAGATAATGCTGTACTGCCTCGCTGTCTCGCCATTCCGGTGGCAGCACCACGTCAGGATGCTCCGTTGCCTGCTGTTCCAGTACCTCGTTTAGCGGCGAAACCGGTTTACTGTTCCAGTACCGTTCAAAGTCGCCTGCCACCTCGTTAACCACTGAACCGATAGCCAGCACGTCGAGATCGGCAAAAAGCGGCTCATTACCTGTACCAAAATATTCGTCGCCAATATTGCGTCCTCCCACAACCGTGGTGACGCCATCCGCCGTGAAGCTTTTGTTATGCATACGCCGGTTAAGGCGAGCAAAGTCAGTGAGATAACCCAGGGCACGTAAGGTACGAAAGGAGAACGGATTGAACAGCCGGACGGTGATATTGGGATGATGATTAAGCTGGGCAAGGGTATCGTCCAGCCCCGGCGTATTGTTATCGTCCAGCAACAACCGTACGGTGACACCGCGATTCGCGGCCTCCAGCATGGCGCTAAACAGCAACCTGCCAGACATATCGTTTTGCCAGATATAGTATTGTATATCCAGCGACTTCGCGGCTTTTTCCATCAGCAGGAAACGGGCGGCAAAAGCATCGAGTCCGTCGCTGAGCGGATGAATACCGCTCAACCCCGGATGCTGCTGACAAAGTGGAACAAGCCGTTGTTCAAGCCAGCTCTGCTGTGATGGGCTCTGGGGCAGTTCAAACGCTTCGGTCATGGATATTCCCTAAATCATCCTGTCATTTATTATTATTCCTCCGCGCGACAGCGTATGCCAGCGTCGGTTGCACATCAGACATGCTGATGGCAGCGTTTTTTAGTCTAGACTTAGTCGAACGATCTGTGACTGAGATTTGTCTGGCAGGAGAGGAATATGAGTAACCCGCCCTTAACTGACGACCGATTACGCCATCATCCCCGCCTGTTCCAGAGTTTTTTTCAGGGCAGCTTCCCCTGTTCCACCGCCTGCCGTACACCGGGCAAACGGCTGGATATGGTGATCAGCAGTGGGCACGATATGCTGCTCAGGAAAGACTATGCCGCGCTGGTCGACCTGCGTGTGTTAACCGCGCGGGACGGCGCACGCTGGCACCTGATTGAAAAAACACCCAACCAGTATGACTGGAGCAGCTTTCTGCCTATGGTCGAAGCGGCGCGGGAGAATCAGTTACAGGTTATCTGGGAACTGGCCCACTTTGGCTATCCCGACCACATTAATATCTGGAAAGCGGGCTTTGTCGACCACTTCGAACGTTATGCCCGGGAAATGGCAAGGGTGATTCTCGATCAGGGCATCCAGCAGCCTTTTTTCACCCCCATTAACCAGATCTCATTCTGGTCATGGGCAGGCGCAGACGTTGCCTGGTTTAATCCGCATGCCAGCCAGCGCGGTAAAGAGCTGAAGCGTCAACTGGTTCGCGCATCCCTGGCCGCCATCCAGGCTATTCGCGAAGTGATCCCTGATGCCCGTTTTGTGCTTACCGATCCACTGGTACAAATTGCCCATCATCCTGACAATCCAGACAGCAAACCCGGGGCTGATGCACAGCACCAGGCGCAGTTTGAAGCCTGGGATATGTTAGCCGGTCGGCTTGATAAGGAACTGGGTGGGCGCGAAGATTGCCTGGATATTCTGGGGCTGAATTACTATCCCGATAACCACTGGTTCTTCCCCGATCAGCCGATGGATAAAGACGATCCCGTCCGCGCCCCGCTTCATCTTCTCCTGGCCCAGTACTGGCAGCGTTACCAACGCCCGATGCTGATAGCCGAAACCGGTGCCGAAGGCGAAGCCCGCGCGAGCTGGTTACAGGAAGTCAGTGAAAACGTTGCCGTCGCGCTGGACCAGGGCATTGCTATGGAAGGGATTTCGCTTTACCCGGTGGTGGAATACCCGTCATGGGCAGATGACAGGCGTTCGCCGGGTTCACTGTTGGGCCTGGCCGATCCCAATGGCAACCGCACCGTGCATGAGAACCTGGCACTGGTGCTGCGGAGCCAGCAGATAAAGTTCAGTAAGCGCGATCAGACCTGACGCGACGGGGGTTTGGGATAGCAGGTCTGCGTGTCAACGCCTTCCAGCGGTGGGGCCTGATGGCTGTCGTTTAGCCACGTCACCACAAACAAGAAAGTGACACCGATCAGGCAAGCCGTCAGCAAGCCAATAATTGCAATCAGTTTATCATCTCTCGATTCCATCCCTCACTCCTTTCAGGTCCGGTTGATAAACACTAGCTCATCCAAAGCGTGACGATCAGAACAAAAATGATCAGCGTTACTGACGTCACCGCAAGCACCACAATCGCAAAGTGAGCATCGGCAAGCGGCTGAACTACGGGTTCATCGTGCTCTTCTGGTGGGCTGGGTAACAACATGCTCTTCCTGGTTAACGCGTGACGCAAGGCTACATTTGCGGGTTACAGTGTAGAGCAATCTTATTCAGTAATCCGTTCTTTTACAAACCTACGCAGAGGAGAAGATACGGCCAAAATACGTTGACCGCTAATCACTGCTTCACCGGCTCGCGCGAAGACGCGTTTTCGGCAGACCAGCCGCCGCCCAATGCGCGATACAGCTCAATTTGCGCCTGCAACAGATTATTTTTGACCGTGACCAGATTCAACTGGGTTGCAAACAGGGTACGTTGTGCATCCAGTTCATCCAGATAAGAGGCATAACCGTTTTGGTAACGGTTGGTCGCAATGCGCAGCGCCTCGGCAACAAACTGTTCCTGCTTCTGCAGCGCCGCCTGCTGAGCTTCCCCCTGACGGATCGCATCCAGTGCATTATTCACCTCGGAAAACGCGTTACGCACCACTTTCTCATAGCTGTACAGGGCCTGATTCCGCGAGGCCATGGAAACATCGACCTGAGCGGTCAAGGCTTCACGATTGAGTAACGGCGCCAGAATACTGCCCCCTTCGCTCCACAGGCGGAAGGGATCGTCCACCAGCTGGTGCAACACGGAACTCTGCAGCGTGCCGGATGCGGTCAGGTTGATCCCCGGCAGCAGCTTCGCTTTGGAAGAAGCCAGCGTGGCATCGGCAGCCAGTAGCTGACGCTGCGCCTGCACAATATCAGGACGGCGATTCAGCAAGGCAGAAGGCAGCACGCCCGGCATGACCTGCGGCATAATGGCAGTGAATTCGCGCTGGCGAGCGATTTCTCGTGGGTTCATGCCCACCAGGATGCTGAGCGCATTTTCCTGTTGCGCAATTTGGTGCTGGAGCTGCGGCACCTGGGCTTTGGCAGATTCATATTCTGATGACGCCTGCATCCACTCGAGCCGTGACGTGTAGCCCGTTTCGAACTGGCGTTGCGCCAGCCTGAGCGAGTGACTCCGCGTTGCCAGTGTGTCCTCGGTAACGCGCAGCTGCTCATCAAGCGCGCACAGCGTCATATAACCCGATGCAACGGAACTGGCGATGGTCAGTTCGGCTGCCGAGGCGGCGGCCTGTTGTGCTTCCAGCGTCGCCTGTGCCGCATCGATCGAACGGCTGCGTGCGCCCCACAAATCCACATTGTAGCTGGCCTGCAGCTGTCCCTGAAAAACGGAGGTGTCATTAGGCTGACCGGTTGCCGCGGACAGCGCACGCTGACGCGTTGCAGCCACGCCCCCGCTCAGCGTCGGGAAGTCGTCCCCCTGGGCTGCACGCAACTGGGCCCGGTATTGATCAACCCGCGAGCGGGCAATCAATATATCTGGATTATTGCGTAATGCCTGGCTCACTAACCGATTGAGGTCCGGATCGCCAAACGCCTGCCACCATGCCGCTTCCGGCGGCGCAGAAGGCCCAACCTGCTCACGCCATTGTGGCGGAATCGGCAAAGATGCCGGGGCTTTGTCGACCTGGGTACTGCATCCCGCAAGGACGATCGCCAGCAGGCCTGCGGCTACGCGATAGCCCATCATGGCGTTTTTTCTCCGTCTGCGCTTGCAGCCGTATCAATACTGACTTCAACCGACATGCCGGGACGAAGCTGCTGCTGAACCTCCGGCGCGACATCAATACGTACCGGAATACGCTGCGCAATTTTGACGAAGTTGCCGGTCGCGTTGTCCGGCGAGATGGCGCTAAATTCTGATCCCGCTGCGGGTGAGAGATATTCGACGTGACCGTGGAATGTCTTACCGTCCAGCGCATCAACACGAATCGTCACCGGCAATCCGGCACGAATATGGGCCAGTTGGGTTTCTTTGTAATTGGCGATAATCCATTTATGGTTCGGCACCACCGACGTCAGGCGCGTCCCGGCCGTCACATAGGCACCTTTACGCACCGATAACTGCCCCAGCTGTCCTTCATCAGGTGACGTAATGCGCGTGTTAGCCAGATCGATCTCTGCCAGTTCCAGCGCCGCGTTTGCACTGGCCACATCCGCCTCCAGCGAGGCGCGGTTAACAATGACCGTTTGTAAGTTCTGCTGGGCGACGGCAACCTGTGCTTCGGCCTGATGCAACTGCGCCAGGCCCTGTGCATTTGCCGCCCGCGCCGCATCGCGCTCGCGAACCGAGAGCGAACCGTCAGCAGCCAGATTTTCGACACGTTTAAGGTCCAGGCCGCTTTTCACCGCCTGTGCTTTGGCGTTTTCCAGCGCCGCTTTATTACTTTGAATGGTTGCCTGCGCGCTGAGACGCTGCTGCTGATTATTACTCAGCGCCGCCTGCTTCATTGCCAGTTGGGCCTGGGCCTGGTGCAGGCGCTGACGATAAATACGGTCGTCAATCGTCATCAGTAACTGGCCTTTTTTTACCGGCTGCAGGTCAACCACATTCACGGCCGTCAGATAACCGCTGACCTGCGGGCTGATAAACGTGACCTGCCCTCGGACATAGGCGTTTTCCGTGCTCTGCACGGAACTGGTGAAGGGCCAGAGCTGCCAGGCATACAGAATCACCAGCACGCCAATCACCACAATACCGCTGCCTAAGGCAATGGAGAGAATACGACGGCGATTTGCCCGGTCGCGCTCTGCTGCCTGAAGTTCATCCTGCTGACTCATTATTGCTCCGTTCGTTCTTGTGCGGCGGCAAGCTGACGCTGCTCTGCCAGATTGAATGTGGCCTGTCGCCAGTCGAGATAGCGCCGGCGGGTTAAGCGCCACAGCACCCACATCAGGGTGATCAGCGCCAGCGCGGCCGTCAGCAGATAGGTGTCGTTATAGGCCAGCACGTTGGCCTGTAAGGTTGCGACTGACTGAAGCTGGCTGATGCTTTGCGCACTCAGCAGCGCACTGTCGCTGATTTGACTGTTAAACAAAGCACCATATTGATTAAGCCGTTCGCTGACATTGGGGTCCAGTAACGATAATTGATCGCCGAGCAGGCTGGAGTGATATTTTTCACGCCACGTCTGAAAGGTCCCCAGAATAGCCGAGCCGATTAAGCCGCCCAGGTTTTGGCTCATGCCGAACAGCACCACAAAACTGACCAGGTTTTTAGGCTGGGTCACTACGCTGCCGATCCCCATCAACATCGCCGGGGCCATAAAAAAGGCGCTACCAAATCCCAGTAAAAACTGACTCAAGTACATGTTATTGGCACGAGTGACCGGACTGGACTGCGCATCCATCAGAGAGGCGATGATCATCACGATGAGCGACACCACAATCGGCCAGTTAAGATGGGTAGGTTTAATGGTCAGCGCACTGGCTGCAATCCCGGCAATGACACCGGCGATGATGGCAAAGGCCAGGCCGTGCATTTGATCATTCTGTAGACCCATCTGCTGTAGAAAACCTATCGCACCGGTATTCTGCTCCGCCAGCACGATACGAATCATGATCATCACAATGCCTAAACGCACGATCGACCCGTTGCTGAGCCAGCGCGTGTTGATCAGGGGATTGCGGCGGTTATGCTCAATCACAAATGCGGAGACGATCAGCACTAATGCCAGCGCAGCGCACATCCCCAGCCACGGTGTGCTAAACCACCATTCAATGCGGCCAAGCGACAACACGCCGCACAACAGCGCCATGCCCGGAGCCAGCAGCATAAAGGTGACGAAATCCATCTTTTCGAACGCCTTGATGCGATCGCCCGGCGGCAACTTAACCACCAGCACCGCGCCCAGGGCAATCAGGGCTAAGCCCAGCTCAAACAGGTAAAGCCCGCGCCACTCTTCAAGCTGGAGCAATTCGCTGGAAAAGAGCCGGGCCAGCGGAATCGCTAACTGAGAAACGGTCAGGCCGATGACCAGCGCTTTCAGGCGATGTTTCGCCGGCCACGCCTGGACCTGATAATAGATGCCCAGCGAACTCAAAGCGGCCCCCACCATGCCATGTGCCGTGCGCACAATAATCGCCGAGCTGAGATCGTTGGCAAAAAGATGGAAAAAGGCGACGAGCACATAAAGCACCAGAAAAGCTTCGGTAAACACCCGCAGTCCGAACTGCTGGCGAAATTTCACCAGCAGCAGGTTGATGGAGATATTCCCCATCACATACACCGCCGGTAGCCAGGCGATTTCATTCGAATAAGCCGCAAAGGTGCCCTGCAGATTCGTCAGATTGGCGCTGACCAGCGCATTGCTTAAGGCACCTGTCAGGGAGATCAACAGGCCGATTAAGCCAAATGCCAGGCGTTTAGGCGTTGAATGCAGCGGGGTGGAAGGTGACCCCGGCAGCATGGGTTTTTCATGTGGCAACCATTCACGCGCAGCGTAGGGATTGCGCCGGGCCATAATTACATCGTTCCCATTCGGGTCAGAAGCGTCTCTAACACGCGCTCAACAATCACCAGCTCCTGAGGATCGATATCAGCCAGCAATTCAGTACGCAATGCATCGGCGTGCGTTTTGACATTCATAAAGGCTTCGTTGCCCTTTTCAGTCAGAACCAGATGGCGTTTGCGACGATCTTCAACGGGCTGCACGCGCATCAGCAGATCCTGTTTCACCAGGCGGTCTATTAGCGGCACCATGCTGGCATCCTCCAGCCCCATCCGCTGCGCCAGCTCAGTTTGCGTAAGCCGCTGAGGCTCGCTGGCGATCAATCCTATCGCCATCCAGCTGCTGGTGCTTAATCCGCTGTCTTTTAAGTGACGATCAACGGCCAGGCGCCAGGCATGGGCGGTAAGATGCAGTAAATGCGTAAAGGTACGGTTAGATGACATTTAAGTAGCAACCTAATGATTAGAGATCTAATTAGTTGAATAAGTTATTATACGCAAAGCAAATTGCGAATGAAAAGTGCCTAATCTGTTAAATAATGGATAATCGCGGCAGAATGTACAGGTTGATACTCTCGTAAAAGCCCTCTGGAGTAAAATGCGTGTGAAAGATTCATCAGACAGCTGGGTTGATTTACGTCGCGACCCGAACAGCGGCATTGAATCCATACGGGCGCATTTTACCGGCCATGCCTACGATCCTCACTGGCATGACAGCTATTTAATTGGCGTGACGGAACAAGGCGTGCAGCAGTTCCATTCACGACGTCAACGTCACCAAAGTCGCCCCGGCACTGTCTTTATGTTGGAACCTGAAGAGCTTCACGATGGCGATGCGATTGATGCGCAGGGCTTTACCTACCGTATGCTGTATCTGTCACCTCATCATCTGCATCAGCATCTTGCGCCCGCCAGTCTTGATGGCCCGCCTTGCGGAGAACTGCGTTTTGCCACCACGCTGCAGGATGATGGTCAACTTTCCTGGGCAGTCTGGCATGCGTTTGAAGCGCTGTGGCACGATCATCCCCAACTCATTAAAGATGCGGCGCTGGACCGTTTATTCCGGCAACTTCGTCACTATCCTGTCTGGCATGGTGCGAAAACGGATGCGGCTCTGTCGCTGGCGCATCAGGCTCGCGACTGGCTGATCGCTTATCATGCGGACAATCCCGGGATTGCACAGCTGGCACAGGCCCTCAACGTTGATCGCTTTCGTCTTTCCCGGCTGTTTCAGCAGCAATGGGGCTTACCGCCGCACGCCTGGTTAGTACAGTGGCGGCTCAGCCAGGCACGACGTCGGCTGGCTATCGGTGAATCGCCTGCACAGGTTGCAGCCGAACTGGGTTTTGCCGACCAAAGTCATCTGGGCCGCTGGTTTAAGCGTGCCTGCCAACTGACTCCCGCCCGTTACCAGCAGCTGTGCACAAATCTTCCAGACGCCTGAAAAGAGCCTTGCCATAATGGCTTTTTGTCTCAGGAGAAGAACATGACAGAATCACGATGTGTAATGATATTGAACAGCGCGCTACCCACAGGCAAAGCGGCAAATGCCGCAGCCGTCATCGCTCTGACGGTGGGCCAGCGTCATCCCTCTCTGACAGGTGAAGCCCTTGAGGATGCCGCCACGCGGCGCTTTCCCGGTCTGATTCCCGTAGGTATTCCCGTGCTGGCTGCAGATGTACACCAGCTCAGTGCCTTATGGCATCAGGCTGAAGTGGCGGAATGCGACATTGTGGTATTTCCGGAAGAAGGCCAGTCGACCACGGATTACGGCGCGTTCACGGCCGCAATGAAGACACTGCCGGCGGCAGAATGGCGTTTACTGGGTATCGCGGTAGTCGGTGACAAGAAAAAGGTGCGTAAGCTGACGGCAAAACTCAATCTGTTTGGTTAACGCTGTCGGGGAATGCTGTTTTCGTGAAGAAATTGTTATTTTGTACACATTTTGTTGTACACATTGCCTGCAAAAAAATTATCTAACCTATTAATTAATAGGCGTTAGCATTTTTTGTCTAATAATTTACTTGTACAATTAAAGTTTCATTGTATAACTTTACAGCCAACGAGTTGTGATCACGACTCTGTAACGAATGATGCATCTGCGTCGCCTCTGAAGGTGTAATGGATTTCCACCCTCAGAGGTTTCTTTTTTGACCATCTGGACCTGTTTACGGCGTTGGGTTCCATTGTATTTTATGCGATGGCTTTTAGGTCTGTTTGTCCTGCTGTCCGCCCGGGTAGCTGGCTATTTGAAAGGCTAACACATGCAAAACACACTGCCCCAAACTGATAAAGAGATTGCTGAATATTTTACCGTTGCGGCACATAAGCCTGACAGTGATATGGAAATTCTTGGAATGGTGGTCGCAGAAATTCTTCAGTCAGGGATGGCCGTTAATAACAAAGCGATTATTTCTAAACTGATTCATCGTCTTGAACTGGAACGTGACGAAGTTTCACTCGATGTTTATCGTCACCTGCTGGAGCTGGTGGTCTACAAAACACCTGACGACTTAACGGTATAATCCCTGCTCCATGGATGGAGTCATTTCTCTTTCTCTGGCTTCTTCGTTTATCGATCGGTAACATCTGCCCCTCATTATATCCAGTCTGCCTTGCCTTTCGCGCAAGATGAAAATAAAAGAGCCTGCACAACATTATGATTCAACAAAATGATGTCGCCACTGCTACGGTTGTGGAAAACGATATCAGTGTGAGGCGAGTATTGCGTTCGCCTGCACTGCTTACCCGAGAATGTCTGGCTGGCGTGATTACCGCCCTGGCATTGATCCCGGAAGTCATCTCGTTTTCTGTTATCGCGGGTGTCGATCCTAAAGTCAGCCTGTTCGCCTCGGTGGTGCTTTGCCTGACGCTGTCCATTCTTGGCGGCCGCCCTGCCATGGTGACCGCGGCAGCGGGATCGGTGGCGCTGGTGATTGGCCCGATGGTACATGTACATGGCGTGGCCTATATCCTGCCTGCGGTGGTGATGGCCGGACTGATTCAGATTCTGTTTGGTGTGACAGGCATGTCCAGGGCAATGCGCTACATTCCACGTTCCGTGATGATAGGTTTTGTTAATGCCCTTGGGGTTTTGATTTTCTTTGCCCAGGTGCCTCATGTCTGGGGCCAGTCACCCTTGGTATGGGCGCTCTTCGCCGTCACTCTGGCGATTGTGCTGCTACTGCCACGCGTGCTTAAAAGTGTTCCTTCTCCTCTGGTCGCCATTGTTGTCGTGACTGGCGTGGCGCTGTTGATGGGCTATCGCGTACCTGATGTGGGAGATGAAGGCCCGATGAGTGCCGGGCTGCCCGATTTCACGACCTTAGCCGTACCGCTCAATCTACACACGCTGCAGATCATCTGGCCCACCGCCCTGAGTATTGCGTTTGTCGGTCTGATGGAATCGCTGCTAACGGCCAAGTTAGTTGATGACCTTACAGACACGCCTTCCAGCAAACGCCGTGAATCATGGGGACTGGGCATAGGTAATATTCTTGCTGGCTTTTACGGCGGAATCGCGGGATGTGCGATGATCGGGCAGACGATCGTTAACGTGGAATTAGGCAAAGCGCGCAGCCGGGTTTCGACGGTGGCTGCAGGCCTGGTCCTGTTACTTCTGGTCACCGGTCTGAGCCATGTTATGGCTAAAATTCCCATGGTGGTGCTGGCCGGAATCATGATGGTCGTCGCCGTGAAAACCGTCAACTGGCATAGCCTGCAACCTGCGACGCTGAAACGGATGCCCTGGTCGGAAACCCTGGTGATGGTGTTGACGGTCGGCATAACGGTGTTGACGGGTAATTTGGCTCTCGGGGTGCTGGCTGGCGTTATCGTTGCGATGCTGTTATTTGCACGCCGCGTGGCGCATGTAATCCATGCCGAAAGACAGCTAAGCGAAGATGGCCAATCAGTGCGCTACTCCGTGCGCGGACCGCTGTTTTTTGCCAGCAGCAACGACCTGTTTGAGCACTTTGATTACGCGCACGACCCGCAATCTGTCACCATCGATTTAACCCATGCACAAATCTGGGATGCATCGACCGTGGCGGCACTTGACGGCATCGAATACCGTTACCAGCGCTATGGCACCCAGGTAACAATTGAAGGCCTGGATATGCGTAGCAGCGACTTTCATCGGCGCTTAACCGGCAATCTGGGCTAAGTGCCTGGCCTGCTGCTTCCGGGCAGCAGGCCGACGGTCAGGCTTGCTGCCGCCGTGCTCTGTAGCGGGCAACCATGGTGATCAGCGCCTGATAAAGCAGCCCGGCATAAAGACTCATTAAAATCGCCAGTCCAATCTCTTTACCCTGCTGCTGCCATGACATAAACCACATGAAGACGCCCCACAGAACCGAAAAAATCAGCCAGCCTCGGACGAATTTCAAAATGCCATTCATAACATCACTCCTCTTTATTGATGCGCTACCTTAGCGGGAGTTGTGGCAAAAAACCGGATCACTGTCGTGAGATGAGAAGTATCTCAAAAAACAAACAAATGGGCTTCGTCGCTTCGCTTTTATCCCCAGCCACCGTATTTTTAATAACGGTCGTCTACAATTAGCTTACTGTTAATTTCATAAGGGAAATAGCATGAATCGTCGTCTGACCTTTTTCGCTGCTGTTTTTGTAACATCCACGCTCACCGCCTGCGCGCCACCGCCGCCAGGTCCGGGTTGTGCTGCACCGCCACCACCACCGCACGATCGTCGTCCTCCGCCACCGCCTCCTGCACCGCCAGGACAGGCATTCGCGCCGCCGCCGCCCGGACAAGCTGAAGCGCCACCACCACCACCGCCTACCACGGGTCAACAGACGCCGCCACCACCAGCGCGCACCTGGTAATCCGGCAGCAAACCATCACACAATTTATCTCTAAATCACGCATAGCCTGACCGCAGCGTACAACCATTCGGTCAGGCTGATTTACCTGAACAGAAGTGATCAGGCTGAGGAAAACGGCATTAAATCATTCCTGATTTACTGACTGTGAGCGATAAACGCGCCTGACGTGGACGAGTTCCGCCAGGGTTATCGCCGGACGTAACAGCAACTGAAGACTGCCGACCACAAATAACCAGGTGCCGCCGGTCATCAGCGAATCGAAGAAAAAAAGAATGCTCCCCGTCAGAAACCAGATGGCGATAAAAAGATCGTTGAGTGCGCCAAGGGCGCGGTAGCGACGTTCTATTATGATGTGGTCTGAACCGAAATCGATTTCTGCTTGATGTCCGGGCACGGCCTGTCCTTATCGGTTTGATCAACGTATCGAATGACAAGGGTAGTGCACGGGAAAGGATTTGTGCCTGTCTTTTTAGAGTGGGCAGGATTGAGATGCGAAATTATCGTGCGCTTAACCATGCTATCAGGCTTCACGGTAAAAAGAGTAATCTGTTTATTCTGTCGAACGCATTACTTCAGAGGCGGAAGTTAGTGACAGAAAATAAAAAAGCCGATCACCCCCTCACCTCGCCGATTTTTTTCCTTCCTATTTCAACAAGATATTTGCGATGCTTTAGCTAAGCATGCAAGGAGCTGCGCTCACAGGAAACAGGGCTTGTCGAGGGACTCCTGCTCATCGCGACCTCATGTGGCAGTAAAAAAAGACGGAGACGACCAGCAGAATAAGATAGCTGCAGGCAGTAAGAACGCTGATGTCGCTGGGGAATGTTGGGAATGTTGGGAATGTTGGGAATGTTGGGAATGTTGGGAATGTTGGGAATGTTGGAGGCAGAATAATAGCTTAAGTGCAGCATTTCATTTCACAGGCCGTTGAAAAATAAATAAAAATAGTAAAAATTATCGTCATCTCGCGTTTTATTATTGTCTGCGGCTTAAGCTTTCAACGTTGCTGCCGATAATCAAAATGTAATTGATAGTACCTTATATTTATAGCCCGTTTCGCTATGCCCACATCCGAGTGGGCTTTTTTATGCCTGCCGCATGCACATCGTGCCTTTTACTGATCAAAAGTCATTCAGTTATATCTAAAAGACAGGATCACTGTATGCTTGCACAGTCAGTCGAGACTGACTGCTGGATTTTCCCTTGTAACAGTTTCTGCCTGTGTAACGCAGGCCTTTTTAATTTATTGCCTTGCCTGCTCTGACAAATTCAGCTGCCATTCTGTAGACCTCAGCCTGAAGCGGGTTAGTTTCCTTTTCCATCCACTCTTCAAGTATTTCAGCAAGTTCCAAATCAAAAAAATTATCTTGCACATCAAGCAGTTCTAGTACGGCTTTACCGATAGCGGTGAAGATGACATAGGGCCGTTCATCATAGTCGTCCATGTGTGCCTAAGTTGTGAAACGGATGTGCATCATAGCACATTAAATGAACAATTAATTTTATTCCTGGCATCACGGCTGCGGTGCTTTTCTGGTTCACTCCTGCTAACGCTAAACGTTATCGTTTATGCATCTGGCTTTATCCTTAACGCCTCGCACCAGTGTCTTCCGTTTCCGTTCCGGCACAGCCTGACTAAGCCTTCCACCGCGACATTTCCATGAACGGCTCTGTGATCGATACCAAAGCGCTTTGCCGTAACCTTATGCTCTTCCACGCCGGGAAGATAATGCTGTGCGACCTGAACCTTAACGCTGAGAACCTACTTGCTCATAAAAAACTGCACCTTACTCAGTTGGGTGTCAAACTGTTGGGGTGCAGTTCACGTTTAAACCCTGGTTTAATTCTTGTATCTTTTTCGATGTTCTTTGCATACGTCGATCACTGTCCCCATAGACTTCCTAGGATAAGGATGATCTCTTACTTCAGTCTGAAACCCGCCATCTTTAGGGGGTACCAGGTGATCAACGGTAATGTTTTCCAGCTTTGTCCACATCGGCAGGCTTAACCCATCATGCTCAATAATGGCCTCGATAAACGCGACAGCAAACACAATCTCACCAGCTTCGTCCTGAATGATTTCGTACTTGAAGTATTTATCGTCCACATTGTTGATGTAGATGGTTTTAGCAACAGATAAACAAGTCATGAGCGCCTCTTTTCATAAAATAAATTAATAGATTAGCTCAACATCCATGACAGAGTGAGCCTTTAACCTATCTTTTGAACATTTATTTATAGAAAATGTGAAAAATCACTAATGTGTATCAGTTCATAGCCAATATTGTTTCTGTAGCGCTATCTGATGGTTTTAACAGCTCTGGCTTAAAGCCAGGCAAGAAGCAAAAGCTGCTTTTCCTGAACCAGATTTCAATTTCACTTTTCGTGACTTACAAGCAAAAGGGATATCCCATCTCGAGGGCAACATTTATACCAAACAGGAAATTTCAGGGCATAAGAACGTGAAACAAACCGCACGTTACCACAGGAAGAACGTGTTTGTGCTGGTTGTCGGAGGTCAGAAACAGGATTGATATATTATGAAGTGGGGCTTTTAAAACAAAAAACCGCCCAAATAGGAGGCTTAAACGACATTGCTACTACTTGATTTTATTGGTGTTTCAATATGGTGCCCGGGGCGGGACTTGAACCCGCACGACCTTGCGATCGAGGGATTTTAAATCGCGTTTTTTTATCTTTCAATTCATAAGCTTGATGTGTTATTTCATAATATTAATATTATTTTGTCTCAAGCGAAAACAACAACTTGCCGATAAGAAACTGAGTATATTATGAAGCTTTTCTTCACAAAGGACTGGTTATGACTCCCGAATATAGATTAGACGCTGAAAAAAGAATCACTGACTACTTAAAAAGCCAAAACGTTGAAAATATTAAGTTTATTCAAGTTGAGCAAACTTTCACCGATTTGGGGCATGAAGTTCATATCTGGAATGTTAAAACCAAATCAGATGGCAATTGGTGGGTAGGTGAAGGCGAGAACGTCCCTCTTAATCTCTACACCCAGGATGAGTTTTTTTTCTCCGCTGATGAGGCATATTCATTCCATATAGGTATTACTGAGCGACTTCAGTCTCGAAGCAGAGAAGAGTTCCGCCATGTCATTGACGAACTACCGTTAGATTTAGATATGGTTAGATCGATAAGCAGAAGATTGAATGCGGCAGCTTTAGAGATAGGCAATATAACTGCCCCTGAAGACGTTCAGCACATCGGGCTGACCTGTAGGGAAAGCATGGTTGAACTAGCCGGAACCCTATACAAAAGCCACCAGGACATTCTCAAAAAAGAAGACATAAAAGCAGCTGATTTCAAAAACATTTGCCGGGTCATAATAGGTCTGTATGCGTCAGGAAAGAGAAATTCAAGCTTAAGAAAGTACTGCAGAAGCACTATTGAATCAGCTTGGGACTTATCAGCGGAGACTGTTCATTCTTCTAATAAAAACATGCCTGATGCAAAAATATGCCTCTTGCTTACATGTACGGCTGTTTCCGTTATTCAAAATCTGTTTTTTAAATTCCTAGGCTATGACAACGAAATCAAATGTCCTAATTGCCATAGTCTGGAAAGTGATGTTTTTGAATCAGAGGGCGATGGGCAACTTCATGTTGTTTGTCGGTCGTGTGAGCATGTTATTCAGACGATACCTCAAGAGTCAGAGGCTTAAATTAAGCACTGTCATGGGGTGTCAGGGGTCGGAGGTTCAAACCCTCTCGTGCCGACCAAATAATCCCTTAAAAAGCAGCATCTTACGGCTGCTTTTTTAATGCCTGCGATTTGCGATGGTAAAACAATGGTAAAACTTGCCCTCATTTAACAACTGGCAGTTCTGCAAAACGGGTCGTGTAAGCAGATGAAAGCATCTCCCGCTTCATTGCCCAGGACTTTTCAATTCCCTGCCCCGCAAAAAATAAATTAGCCTTGCCACTCTTGTTAAGCCCATCAACAATACACATCAGCGCTTCGCTGTTGGGCTGTGGCCGGTACTCATTAAACAGGTTGAGCTTGAGATACTCCCTGGCTGAAAAAATCGCCCAGCATTACTCCTGCTTTCAATAGCGGTGACCGTCGAGCCATATCTGATCCAGTGCGTCCATAGCCACCCGGATAATGTCGTGGGTACCGTTAGAAGGCGTGAGCAATTTTCCGTTGGCCTGATTACCGTAAAAAACCTCTCACTCTGCGTGCGGGATGGTACGCACAAATACAGCAATCTGTTTGCAGTATTGCCTTTCTTTCCTCAGCTTTTCTGCGGCGCGTTCTGCAAAGGCGCATACTGCCTGGCGCATATCCGTGTATTCGGTGATACGCGAGCCAAATAAACGTGAGCGCACCATCTACTGTTTAGTTGCGCGAATTCCCTTGTAGGAGGGTTCAGAACAGGCCAACAACATGCGCTGTTAACGAGTTATAATCTTTCTTTTACACAAAAGGATGCTGAAATAATGTCTACATATCTTCAGATTGCAGCTACTTTCATTGGCTTGATAGGCACGTTGTTGATGTTTTTCAACAGCTATTCTCTTCTAACCTATGAATCAGCAATGATGGGTAGCGATGAAATTATTGAGTATGACCGCCTTATAAGAACTAAAAACCATAAAATGCTTGTGAGGCAAAAAATAGGAATAGGACTTTTAACTTTTAGCTTTTTGCTTCAACTGGTCTCGTATGCTTTGTGATTATCGCAAGGCAAGAGGCAAAGGCTGCATTTCCAGAGTTAGATTTTAAAAAAGATTGAGGCTTATTATTAATCATAAGCTCATGATACATAGCGACTTTCAACGTGCCCATGGCAGCGCATTACTACTGCATAATTTGTTTTTACCGCCACTAAAATCACCAGTCGCCAGGGCTTTCATCGTATATTTTTCGCACGGCAAACTTAAAGATATAGTACCCAATAACCAGCCCCGCTAAACTCGCTACGGTTAGGTAATATTTGTATACGTTATGAGAAAAAAACAAATACCAACCCGCATAGATGAGCGATAGACCACATATGCCGATACCAATGCCTTGAACAATGCGAGATATAGCAGCAAGCAGAAAATTTTTCATATATTTACTTTCTCAAAAAAAAAGCAGCACGTTTGGTGAAATTTTTCTCTATCTGTTACCCAAAGCTGGGCAGCGTCTTCAAAAGGTCTGGTTTTATCAGCCACTAAAAAATAAAGGAGATCCATATCACCCATGCGCCTTAAGGTGTCATAGATTGAAGGATTTCTTTGCTGTAAATCTCTTGATACGTAAACCGCACGCGACATTGCGGCCCCTAGAGACATGATACTGCCGATAGTTAGCCCGGAGGCAATACGAGGAATTAAACGTGAAGAGAAAACATAACCCATGTTGGCAGCAGCCAATTGGTTGAATGTCATGCGGCCAACAAAATTCCCGCCTCCCTTAGCGGAAATCTCTTTCATCTTAGTGAAATCAACGTGTTGAAAAAAATTATCCATGAAAATTTTAATAACTTTTTCAAGATTATGCCTGGACGCCATCCCATGCTTTACTAATCGTATAAGTCTTTCTTTATCAAGAGAATTTACATATCGATCATCAGTATGGAAGAAATCATTGCCCAGGTAATAAAAATCGACGGGCAAGCTCATAAATCCCTGTATAAACCCCCGAAACATGTTGCTGTCCAAGTGAATAGCTTCTGCCATTTGATCAGCCAGCTTTCGCGCACTTATCATCGTTACCTCCATGTTTCCGACATAAATGACTATCTTCAAAGAAGATTATCTTAACTTTTTTATTAATAGTTTTCACACTTACGCTGACTATAAAATCATTAAAACTATCAACGCTGCTTGTTAAGCATAACCTAATGAAATATAAATTATTTTTCCTTTGAATACATCAGCGTTTGGCTAGCATGGCTCATTCGAGGTTTGTTAGCTCGAATCAAATACGTGCGCTGTAAAATTACAACCACCTCGATCCGTATTGTGCAAAAGATTGCAATGTTCTTATCATCTTTCTTATGCACCCTAGCCTCCCGCTTTTGGGCCGGAGACACAAACATCTGTAAATTATAAAGCCGCCTGCGTCAGTCAGATCCTTACGGTAATCATTTAGATCATTTTTACATCATAAGTTTATCTGCTCAGTTTACTGACGCTCGGACGCTGACTTTTGCAAACGCTTGTAAAACTGTCTAACCGTCTAAAGACAGATTATAAAAATGCCATCGCCAAGTCATCGCCATTTTGCTGCCACTGCCGAATTTCAGGCACAAAAAAACCGCCCAAAGAGGCGGCTTAAACGACATTGCTACTACTTGATTTTATTGGTGTTTCAATATGGTGCCCGGGGCGGGACTTGAACCCGCACGACCTTGCGATCGAGGGATTTTAAATCCCTTGTGTCTACCGATTTCACCACCCGGGCGAGGTATAACTGGAGGCGCGTCCCGGAGTCGAACCGAGGTACACGGATTTGCAATCCGCTGCATAGCCACTCTGCCAACGCGCCTAAAACTGATATGCTGCCAGGTTGTCCTGACCTGCTAATTTGGAGCGGGAAACGAGACTCGAACTCGCGACCCCGACCTTGGCAAGGTCGTGCTCTACCAACTGAGCTATTCCCGCATCATCTCACCATTCAGTTTGCTGCCTGCTGAAGGGGTCGATTTTTACTACGTTTCATCGAACTTACTGATTTTTCTTAGCTTCTGCAGCAGTGCTGCCGTTCGATGCGATGCATTCTACTGAGATGACGCGATGAGTCAATAAAATTATCCCCACATTGCGTCCGTTTGCTGCTTTTTAAATCGTATCGATCACGGTTCGAGCAAATCCCCACGCGCGGCACTCAAATACTGGAACATTGACCAGAAAGTCAGCACTGCAGCAATGTATAACGCAACAACACCTACGCCGACGACCATGCTGTCCGGACGCCACAGCAAGGCAAAAAGTGAGAACATCTGGGCCGTCGTTTTCACCTTACCAATCCAGGATACGGCGACGCTGCTGCGTTTGCCAATTTCCGCCATCCACTCGCGCAGCGCAGAGATAATGATCTCTCGCGCAATCATCGTTGCAGCCGGCAGGGTGATCCACCAAGCGTGAAAGTACTCCGCAACCAGCACCAGAGCAATGGCTACCATAACTTTATCGGCAACAGGATCGAGAAACGCACCAAAGCGCGTGGTCTGCTTCCAGCGGCGCGCCAGAAAGCCGTCGAACCAGTCAGTTACGGCTGCGACAATAAAGATTAACGCGGTAACCAATGGCGCCCAGTGGAACGGCAGATAGAAAGCCAGCACAAAGAACGGAATAAGAACGACGCGAAACAGGGTAAGACAGGTCGGAATGTTAAATTGCATATGCTGGTAACTGTCTGGATTGGGTGGTGTTTGGCATATGTTCCTACATTGCCCCCCCTGTTTCAATGCTAGTGTTTCAACGAGTAGTAGATTTTTTCTGCCAGGGCATGCGATATGCCCGGTACATTCGCGATCTCCTCCACCGATGCATTCATCAGTGGCTGCAGGCCTCCCATGTACTTGAGCAGCTGCTGACGTCGTTTTGGACCCACACCTTCAATGCTTTCCAGTGCACTGGTGTTTTTGACTTTAGCTCGTTTTTTGCGGTGGCCCGAAATTGCATGATTGTGAGCATCATCACGAATATGCTGGATCACGTGCAGGGCTGGTGCGTCGGGTGACAGCGAAACGCCCTCACCTTCTGCCTCAAAAAATAACGTTTCAAGTCCGGCTTTACGATCGCTACCTTTTGCCACGCCCAGTAAAATCGGACGTGTTTTATCCCAGGAAACGTCCAGTTCGGCAAACACCTGCTTTGCCTGGGCCAGTTGACCTTTTCCGCCGTCAATGAGAATCACATCGGGAATCTTGTCCTCCTCGATAGCTTTTCCATAACGACGACGCAGCACCTGATTCATCGCGGCATAGTCATCCCCGGGGGTAATGCCGGTAATGTTGTAGCGGCGATAGTCGGCGCGCAGGGGGCCGTTTTGATCAAACACGACACAGGACGCGATGGTCTGCTCTCCCATGGTATGACTAATATCAAAACACTCCATCCGGCTAATCTTATCCAGCTCCAGAAACTCGGCTAACGCCGTCAGACGCTGATGAATCGTCGAGTGCTGGGACAGCCGCGTTTTTAATGCCGAACCGGCATTGGTTCGTGCCAGCTTGAGATAGCGAGCACGGTCACCGCGAGGCTTACTTTGAATATTCACTCTACGCCCGGCTAATTCCGTCAATGACTCGGACAGCAGTTCGCGCTCAGGTAAGGTGAAATCAAGCAAAATCTCGCTGGGCAACGAGCGCATCTCACTGCCCTGCAAATAAAACTGCCCGACAAAGGTTTGCACGACTTCCGCCAGATCGGTATCGGCAGGGACCTTGGGAAAATAGCTTCGGCTACCCAGCACTTTACCCTGACGGATAAATAACACGTGCAAACAGGCCATCCCGGCGTCATAGGCCACGCCAATCACATCCAGATCGTCGCCCTGGTTAGACACAAACTGCTTCTCGGTGACGCGCCTGACGGCCTGAATCTGGTCACGCAGACGGGCCGCTTCTTCAAACCGTAGGTCGTTGCTGGCATCTTCCATGCGGCTGACCAGTAAATTCAGCACCTGATCGTCTTTGCCTGCCAGAAACAGCCGCACGTAATCCGTCTGCTGTGCGTACTCTTCCTCGCTGACCAGCCCGGCTACACAAGGCCCAAGGCAGCGACCAATTTGGTATTGCAGACAGGGACGTGTACGGTTGCGGTAGACGCTGTTCTCGCATTGGCGAATCGGAAAGACTTTTTGCAGCAACGCCAGCGTTTCACGCACGGCATAGCCATTAGGAAAAGGACCGAAGTACTCCCCTTTTGCGTGTTTCGCGCCCCGGTGCATAGCCAGACGGGGATGGGCATCGCTGCTAAGAAAAATATAGGGATAGGATTTATCGTCACGCAACAGAACGTTATAGCGTGGTTGATAGAGCTTGATGTAATTGTGCTCAAGCAACAACGCTTCGGTTTCAGTATGGGTTACGGTGACATCAATGTGATGAATGTTACTCACCAGCGCTTCGGTTTTTCGGCTGCCTACGTTCGTACGAAAGTAGCTCGTAAGCCGCTTTTTCAGATCTTTGGCTTTGCCGACATAGATAACCGTTCCGGAGGCATCATACATCCGGTAGACACCTGGCTCGCTGGTGACCGTACTCAGAAAAATTTTAGGATTAAAGAGGTCACTCACTACTGATTAACGGCTCCGCATTATACAGGCCATGTCTGATGGCCAGATGCGTTAACTCTACATCGCCACTGATATTCAGTTTACTGAACATCCGGTAACGGTAACTGTTAACGGTTTTAGGACTGAGATTAAGCTGCTCGGAAATTTCCGTCACCTTTTGTCCCTTGGTGATCATCAGCATAATCTGCAATTCCCTTTCCGACAAACAGCTAAAGGGAGATTCGGCTTTTTGCGGCTCAATCTGGCTAAGTGCCATTTGTTGAGCAATGTCCGATGCAATATAGCGCTGGCCTGCTTTGACCGAGCGAATTGCGTTCACCACTTCCTGCGGAGCGGCGCCTTTACTCAGATAGCCCGCAGCACCCGCCTGCATCACTTTCGCAGGCAGCGGATTTTCAGTATGGATGGTGAGCATGATAATTTTGATATCGGGATTGTAGCGCACGATTTTACGCGTGGCTTCCAGCCCACCGATACCGGGCATATTCATATCCATTAAAATGACATCGACCTGGTTGGCACGACACCATTTAACGGCATCTTCGCCACAACAGGCTTCTCCAGCAATCACCAGACCTTTAATATCTTCCAAAATACGGCGGATACCGGCACGTACCAGTTCATGGTCATCGACAAGAAGGACAGTGATCAACGCGAAGCACTCCGCAGCTAATTAAGAGGTAGCATTTAACGATTGCAAGCGGCAATCATACCCGTTTTTGCATTAAAAGCCCATATACAAGGTGATGTAAGGAAAGTATTCAATGATTTATATCAACTCATATGGCGGGTGATCGGCTCACAGCGATGAAAAAACGGCTGACAAGATTAAAAATTTAAAAAATATTCATTTTCAATAAGTTAAAACATATATAATTGATTCAAACAGCACTTTTTTTCACAAAACTCAGCGCCATCACCCTCAACTATTCCCGTCCGTTATTTATTAATTTACCTGAACAAAACGGAGGCGGCATCCTTCGTTTTGTGATGCGCTCAGCAAGCTGTATCCCCTGTGATATACTCTCGGATTGCTAGGCGTACAGATTGAAAAGACGACGTTAACCACCAAGGAGACATTCATGAGCGATGAAGATTTCGCTACCTCGCAGGAAACGCAAAAATTATCCGATGAAGTGGCTTGCCTGAAGATGATGATCACATTGATTCTAAAAGGAATGGGCCAGGCAGATGCCGGTAAAGTGATTATAAATATGGAACGCTACGTTAAAACCTTAGGTGACATGCCGCAGGCAGAAGTGTTTAGCAACACCATCAAACAGATCAAAGCCGCCTATCGCCAGTAACGCTAAGCTGCCCCCGTATCCGGGGGCACACATCTAACCATGCGGATGCCAGTTAACCGATACGCCGAGAGAAGGAAGCACCTCTTCCGGGCTGAATCGTCGTGTACCGCGATATTTTTCTGCCAGTGCCGGCTGAGTGACCGGAATACGAATGGCAAAAAGGTTGTCCTCAGACTGAATCAGACCCGGCGTTAATGGCTGATACACGACCTGATGCTGTTCGAACATTTTTTCCAGCATTGGCGTGGCCGAACTGATAATAAATTCAATACCGTTAAGCTCTGCAAGCTGAACGGCATGCCAGAGAATATTAAGCGGCAACTCAGGGTCCACTTCCAGACGCGCCGAGAAACGCGACATCTCCCATACCTTTTCATGATTAAAGGGTAATACGATACCCTCGGTTTGCTCGGGTTCAGTCCAGGGCATCAACCGCGCACAGCCACTGATGCCACTACGCACACTCCATGCAATCAACCAGGTTACATCAGAGCGATCAAAACGATCATACTCTTGACCAGGCGTGCTCAGACGCGGTGGAATCGACCAACCTTCACCCCGTGCAAACACGCTGTAACGGTAACTGCCAAGCTCGGCAAGCAAGGAGGATGGCATATCCTTTAATTGCGTTTGAACTATTTTCATCATGCGCCTCTGACATCCCCATGTTTGCAATGATTTCTTTGCGTCTGCCCAAGAACGCATCAGCGCAGGGTAGACAAGTGACCTCAACGAGGGAACTACTAAAGTTGGCAGTTGCTTTTCATTTAAATCAGTCCAATTGCTGCGGCGTAGCAGGCAATTTGAGTTTTATTAGAAACATTAAAACGTTTTTTCATATTTTTTTGGTAAAAATTTACGGTGTGCTCAGAAATCGACAAAATAAGTGAAATTTCTTGTGAGGTTTTTCCTTCAGCAGTCCATTTCAAAATTTCCAGCTCACGCTGACTAAAATCATTTCCCTGAACCATCAACGCTTCATCATTCAGGCGTTCGAGCAAGTATAAGCTTTGTTCAGCCAAAAAATGCAGCCTGGCCTCGAGCTCAACTCGCCGACAGTCAGTAATAAAGGGACGCTTTGATCCTATAGATAATATACCAACGGCTCGATTTGATGCCATTGCAGAACACGAAAATCCGCTCAGGAGCCCAAAATCACATGCATCCTGCCACATTTCTTTTGCGCAACTAAACAGTTCCGCCGTCCATTCGACCCCTCTTCCTGAGCGCTGACAAAGCTGTAGCACGGGATCGATGGCATAATAATTCTGTTCTTTATAACGTTTAATCCATAATTTAGGATAAGTATCGTGCAAATAAACGCGTGGCCGGGTAAAGGGGACGCGGTGCTGGATGAAAAAAGCGAAAAAATCAAAACCCAGTGACTGGATATAATCCTGCAAAAGCCCCTTTAATTCTTGGGTCGTGGCTAATGCCTGAAATTTATTTTCAGTTTCAGCCCGCCAGGAAAAATAATCTTCACTTGTCATATTGCCTCAAATCCCACTGCATGCTTGATATTTTTTCATCAAAAATAATTTACCCTGTGTCATGGCATCATAAAAAGCTTTATTTTCATACACTCTTTAGGTCATTTTACAGGCAAAAAGGTGAAAACAGAGTGTAGAGGAATGCCTCAGGCGATTTGAGTGGCTCGCAACAGACCAAATAATAAGATTTTTCTTATATTTTTTCAATCTTTTAACACGGCGCCTGTTAAGAAATAATACTCAATAAGTTACGATCCGCAACTTATTATCCGTCCTGAGGGCGCTATGACATCGGCGCAAATGCATGTACACATTTTCCGCATCAGCCTGACTGAGGACAGTTTTCACTCAAGCCCAAAACGTGGTATTGCCCCAAATAACAGCCAAACCCAGAGCGCTGTTTTTTACTGTACTGAGACAAGAAGAGGCTGGCTAAAAACTATTCACCGGCGCGCAAAAAAACCTGCTGGCGATGCTACGGGTCAGGGTTTTAGTGGGAAGCCTTACATTAGGGGAAGGCAGAATGCCCGATAACATTAATAAGCCTGTCAGACTCTCATTGTGTTTATAACCTAACGTGCAGCTTTAACAGAAAGGATATTTTATTGAAATAATAGCCTATTATTATTGTCATATGAAATCCACGCTGGCAGCGATTATCTTAAAGAAAAAAGAAGATATCAATCATCAGGAAAAGCTGTAATTGTTAATCACAACTAACAAGTCACCACTGTGACGCTTTTTCATCTTCATCAATATCACAGCACGACCGTAACACACAAAAAAGCCGCGACGGAAAGTATATTTTTAAATATAAGAAAAAGAAATCAATATAATCATTAACGATTTCATCCGAAAAAAGAGATAATGCATTTTATTAAAAATAAAAAATCAGCAATTAGCATCGGCATTCGTCAGCACACTATCTGCAGAAACCCGCTCCGCGCATGCCTAAATGAAAGTGTGTGGCATGAGCCGTATTATAATCTGGCCCAAGCGCATTGCCAAAAAAGTCACAACCAGACCGCCATAATCCATGAAGCAATAAGGCTTTATCTGCGGGTTGCTGCCAGTTTTTACTCACCACCAGCCGTTGACCATTGGTCAGTCGATAGGCAGTGATATCCCAGGCATCAGCGCTGGCATGTTCACTTAATCTTCCCTGAGTACGATGATAGACATTGCGACACGCATAGCTGCCAACATGCTCAATACCCGCCAGCTTGCTGCCCGATTGCTGCAGAATCTGCTGACTGCTGTGAACGACATACATAGTCGCTGCAACGGCCATCGGACAACTGGCCAGAAAACTGCTGTTGAGAGAAACGGTGCCAAACTTTTGCACCCGGAGCGGATGCTCAAGCGGGCACCGGCCTGTAATGAGCGGAGGTTGACGAAAGTTAACGAATCCCGACTGCTCTGCGCGACGCATCACGTCCAGACAGGCTGCTGGATCATTTTGCAGCCGCTTTAATTTCAGGCGCGTCATCCAGCCAGGTGCGTCGGTCACCGAAAGGGGCGTAAACGGATTAAACTGTGCGGGTAAATGCTGTTTCAACCAGGGCAGACTCATCCACCCTAGCCCGATCAATACGAAAAGCAGGACAAGCGTGCGCATAGTGCCTCTGATGGCGAAACGAAGAATAATGAGCAAGTGTAGAAGCGCGCTGCCTTGTCTGCCCTGCCGATGACACAAGGTGATGAAAGATTACCTAATCTGACGTAAAAAACGCCTGCATAAGGCAAAAATGCCGCTTTGATGAGAATGTTGTCTGATATTGTTAAAAAATCATTACCGTTTTCATTCCTACTTCCTCTATCTTATGCCAAATTATTTCAGGCAGTCATCCTCAACAGCCATCAGAGCTGACACAACATCAAGACAGGAAAGACAATTTCATGGTTGATCAATCTAATCACTCGCAGAGCCCTCAAGGCTCAGACACCTTGCGGCGTAATCTGCATAACCGGCATATCCAGCTCATTGCTATCGGTGGCGCTATCGGAACGGGTCTGTTTATGGGCTCGGGTAAAACCATTAGCCTGGCCGGCCCCTCGATCATCTTCGTCTATATGATCATTGGCTTTATGCTGTTTTTTGTCATGCGCGCGATGGGCGAATTACTGCTGTCGAATCTGGAATACAAATCTTTCAGCGACTTTGCAGCTGACTTACTTGGGCCGTGGGCGGGATACTTTACTGGCTGGACATACTGGTTCTGCTGGGTAGTCACCGGAATAGCCGATGTGGTGGCGATCAGTGCTTATTTCCAGCTCTGGTTCCCCGGCTTTTCAATCTGGATGAGTGCGCTGCTGTGCGTGTTTGTCTTCCTGGCGTTGAACATTGCCACGGTGAAAATGTTTGGTGAGATGGAATTCTGGTTCGCCATTATCAAAATTGTGGCCATCGTCGCGTTGATCATTACCGGAATTGTATTGGTTTCCATGCACTACCCTTCGCCAGGTGGCGGCACTGCATCCCTGAGTAATATCTGGGATCATGGTGGTATGTTCCCTAAAGGACTCAGCGGATTCTTTGCCGGTTTCCAGATTGCGGTCTTTGCCTTTGTCGGCATTGAACTGGTCGGTACGGCTGCGGCTGAAACACACGACCCGCACAAGGTTTTACCGCGTGCGATTAACGCCATCCCGCTACGCGTCATCATGTTTTATGTTCTGGCCCTGATGGTGATTATGTCGGTCACGCCATGGACAGAGGTGATGGCCGATCGCAGTCCCTTTGTGGAAATGTTTGTCCTGATTGGTCTGCCCGCTGCCGCCAGCATCGTTAACTTTGTGGTATTAACATCCGCCGCCTCATCCGCCAACAGCGGGATTTTCTCAACCAGCCGCATGCTGTACGGCCTGTCACAACAGGGCGTGGCCAGCCGTGCTTTTGGACGTTTATCTGCACGCGCCGTCCCTACGACGGGCCTGTTTTTTTCTTGCTTCTGTTTGCTGTGCGGCGTGGCGCTGATTTATCTGATCCCCAATGTGATGACGGTATTTACCCTGGTCACAACGGTTTCCGCCATTCTGTTTATGTTCGTCTGGACCATTATCCTGTGCAGCTATCTGGCCTATCGCAAAAAATTCCCGGAACGCCATGCGGCCTCGAACTTTAAAATGCCGTTAGGTAAATTCATGTGCTGGGTTTGCATGGCATTCTTCGTGTTCATCCTGGTCTTGCTGACGCTACAGGACGATACTCGCCAGGCATTAATGGTGACGCCATTGTGGTTTATCTTGCTGGCCGTGGGCTGGCAACTGCGCCGACGCAAACACCGTTAAGCGCCGTTAAAAACGCAAAAGCCCGACACGTGTCGGGCTTTTTTTATAGCTGGTCAGCGATATGACTGAGACTGCGTTTTAACGCGCGTTCAGTGGTCGGCAGGCGTTGCGGATGAGCATCCGGTTGTTGCGCCGTGCCCAAACCGAACGTGAAGGTGTAGCGGTTATCTTCACCCATCCGCAAATCGGCGATAGTAACCTGCCCATCATGCTCGCCCATGGCATAAAAGCCGTGACTAAACCAGGCGATACGTTCTGCAAACGCGTTACCTTTAAATGATGAAAATAACGCAGGATGACGTGGCCGCCATGTGACCTTTACAGGGCGACCGGGCGACAGCAAAGACCAGTAAGCCTCGCCATAACGGTCCGGCGTGATAATCACGCTACGCCAGACAACCGTATTTAAGGCCGTTGGCGTTACCAGCACCTTATTCGTCGCAATGCCCTGCTGTTGAAGCGACTGTTTGATTTGGCCGTCTGCGACCTGCTGAATCACAACACTCCAGACCAGATAGGCCGAACTGAGCGCCAGACCTGCGCAGTTCCAGCGTAATCCCCGATCGCTTCGCCGCCATAACGCCACACATAACCCCACGATCAGCGGTAAGGTATACAGCGGATCGACGATATAGATGCTGCCAATGGCGTAAGGATGATCGGTAAGCGGCAGTCCAAGCTGGGTGCCGTACACCGTCATCAGGTCGAGAAGAGGATGGGTAATAAGCGCCAGCCAGACAGCAGGCCACCAGGTTATCCATGTCGCTCCTGCACGGCAAAGCCGCGCGACCAGCCAGGCCAGTAACGGGGAAATCAGCGTCAGATAAAGCAGCGCGTGACTTTCAGTGCGGTGCAGCGTCATATTGCTGATGGCATCACCGTGATCGATAAAGACATCCAGATCGGGCAATGTTCCCGCTATCGCTCCAACAAGGGCTGCCTGCCAGGCCGGAACGCGGCGTCCCATCACCGCCATGGTGACTGATGCGCCCAGTACGCATTGTGAAACAGAATCCATCAGGCCACTCCGTTGTTTGTTCCTGTATTCAGTATGGCCGCGTTCTCTTAGCGCACCCGAATACCTTCAATAATAATGCGCTGAACGTTCTCCACCGTCTCTTCGAAAAACAGGGGATTGCTGAGCTTGCTTCCCGTGATGGCTTCGACCTGGCTGGCAAAATCAGCATAGTGCTGTGTGGTTGCCCACAGCATAAAAATCAGGTGTTGAGGCTGAATACCCGCCAGCCGGCCTTCGGCTATCCAGCGCTGTATGATCGCTGTTTTATCGTCCATCAGCTTTTTTAAATCCCCTGCCAGCTCACCTTTTAGCAAGGGTGCGCCCTGAAGCATTTCGAGGCAAAACAGCCTTGATGCCTGGGGATGATCGCGGGACACTTCCAGTTTCAGACGAATATAATGACGAATGGCTCTTAGAGGTTCCTGATCGTGACTGAGTGCGCGCAGAGGTGCCAGCCAGACATCCAGGATCTCTTTTAACACGGCGATATAGAGCGCTTCTTTCGAGGGATAGTAATACAGCAGATTCGTTTTGGAGACGCCGACATGTTCAGCCACTTTTTCCAGCCGCGTACCATGAATGCCAAACTGGGAAAAAAAGCTCAGTGCGGCATCCAAAATAGCCGCCCGTTTGGCTGCAACAGCCACTGCGCGGCGCGTGGGCACTGATGTTTCCTTTTTCATAGGCTTTTCCCTTCACGTTAACTGTACGCATCATAGCAACGCACTGATTTTATGCCACTTGTGGCGGTACACTTCCCTGAGCGTTAGCACAGGGCGGTAACGCTAAGAGAGCGAGCACCGAGCGAATCCCGGCCTCTGCGGCTCTTGTAGCAGAAGGTGCATTGGTTCAGGCGGTTTGCGCACCGCCCTTCGTCGCCTTCAATCATCCCGCGCGGAGGAAGGGGGGAACGCTTTACGGCGTTTTAAACGCAGTTCACTCATTATTACGCCGCATACGATAAAGGCCGCGCCGAGTATCGCCGTGGCGGGTAAACGTTCTCCCGCGATGCGCCCAACGACGCCCGCCCATACCGGTTCTCCGGCATAAATCACCGTCGCCCGCGTGGGCGACACGCTACGTTGTGCCCAGTTCATCGTCACCTGTATCAGTGCACTGGCCGCGCCCAGGCCGATCGCACTGAGTAATAACGGTGTCGACAGTGCTGGCAACGTTTCTCCATTGGGAAGCATAAAGCAGAAGGCACACAGTGAAGCGACCGTGAGTTGAACAAAGGTCACACGACGAACATCAACATGCCCGGCAAAGCGGCTGATAAGGATAATTTCGCCCGCGATCGCCAGCGTACTGAGCAGCGTGGCAATCTCGCCCTGATTCAGCGAAACGCGTCCATCCTGCGGTCCCGCGACCAGTATTAAACCGCAAAATGCCAGTAAAATACCTAACCACGCCATTAACCGGGGTGGTCGACGCAGGAACAACCACTGCAGGAGCGGCACAACCGGAACGTACAACGCAGTAAGAAAGGCTGACTGGCTGCTGGAAATGGTCTGCATTCCCCAGGTCTGTAAACCGTAACCACCGGCGATGGTCAGGCCGATAAGCGTCCCCGCCTTGATTTCGCTTCCGCTCATGGCGGTGAGATGACGGCGAAAAAAGAGCGCCAGTAATACCGCTGCCGTGGCAAAACGCAGCCCGACAAAGAAAAAGGGGCCGGAATGCTGCATCGCCCGATGCACCACTAAAAAAGTCCCGCCCCAGATAACCGTGATGAAAATAAGTACCCATTCCTGACGCGTTATGCGCAGAGTCAGTCTGCGCGTCGTATCCGACATAGTTCACCTGCCTGGTTGATTCAGGCGCTATTGTGGTAAGTGATGCCAGGTAATGCAATCTCATCCGCCATCGGGCTATGAATGAAGGCCAGCAAACGGCGAATCAACCTGTTGCATTAGGTTGTGACAGGCTCTGTTCCTGCGGGGCGAGCGCGGTGATGGATTTCGACATGCCAGTGCGGGCCAGCATCTGACTACTATCGCTCGCTCAGCATGTGCTGTTACGTAGCCGGGTTCGCCAGGGCTGTCAGATACCTGACTAATGAGTGTTACCCACAGATAGCGTCATAAAACGTATACCACAAGCGTCAAAATGGCTAAATAACAACCAAAATAGTGATTCTTTAGCCGGGAAGTTACATTTAGAAACAGAGTTATCACTAAGAATCGCCCTGGAAATAGAACAATAACCCCACCAAAAGCCCATTTTCAGCGTTTTTTAAACCGTTACGCTTGCGGCTCTCCAGCAGTTGCTCAAAGCTCTTCTATACTTTTGGGTGTGTTGAATAACCCCCCGGAGAGATCAATGGCTAAGATTCTGGTGCTTTACTATTCAATGTATGGACACGTTGAAACCATGGCTAACGCCGTGGCCGAAGGTGCCCGCAAGGTACCGGGTGCGCAGGTAGACCTTATGCGCATTCCCGAAACCATGGACGCCGAGCGCTTTGCAGAGGTCGGCGGCAAAACGCAGCAATCTGCGCTTGAGGCCACGCCAGAGATACTGCCGCAATACGACGCCATTATTGTCGGTACGCCTACCCGCTTCGGTAACATGTCTGGTCAGATGCGCACCTTCTGGGACCGCACCGGTGGCCTGTGGGCATCCGGAGCGCTCTACGGCAAAATCGCCAGCGTATTTGCCTCCACTGGTACAGGCGGCGGACAGGAACAAACCATTACCTCTGTCTGGACCACCCTCGCCCATCACGGCATGGTCATCGTTCCCATCGGTTATGGCACCAAAGAGATGTTCGATATTTCGCAAGTCCGTGGCGGAACACCTTATGGTGCCACCACGCTGGCGGGCGGAGATGGTTCGCGTCAGCCTTCGGAAGAAGAATTGATCATTGCTCGTTTTCAGGGCGAACACGTTGCCGGGCTGGCAACAAAACTTAAGGACTCATCTTCCTAAAGGAGATCGCTATGTCGAATAGTCAGGCAAAAGCACATCATGTTGGCGAATGGGCCAGCTTGCGCCACACCTCGCCAGAAATTGCCGAGGCCATTTTTGAAGTCGCAAACTATGACGAGCGCCTTGCTGAAGAAATCTGGCGTCAACAAGGCAGTGACGATGTTTTAATCCGCGCATTTGAAAAAACCGATGCGGATGTCCTTACCTGGGACGACAAACCCGTAGAACGCAAAAACGTCTGACAGTGTGGCGGGTTATCCCGCCATGCTTTTTTTACTCGCTGACCAAGGAGAGCTGCATGTCTTCCTATCAAAGCATCAACCCTGCTAACAACCAGTTAATGAAAAGCTGGCCTTCCCACGACAGCGCGGCAGTTAGCCATGCGCTGGAAACGGCCGATCACCTGTACCACTCAGACTGGAGCAAAGGCGATATTCAGCCACGCCTCCAGGTGCTGAAAAAACTGGCTGACCTGATTGATGACCGAGCGGAAGAACTGGCAAGCATCGCCAGTAAAGAAATGGGCAAACTGATTGGCCAGAGCCGCGGTGAAGTACAAATTTGTTCTCAGATTGCCCGTTACTATGCCGAGAATGCTGAACGCATTCTTAAGCCACAGCCTTATAACAGTGAACTCGGGGAAGCCTGGGTTGAATATCACCCTATCGGTGTTCTGGTGGCCGTTGAACCCTGGAACTTCCCGTATTATCAGTTAATGCGCGTACTGGCACCTAACCTGGCGCTGGGAAACCCTGTCCTGGCTAAGCATGCCAACATTGTTCCGCATTGTGCTGACGTGTTTGAAAAACTGGTCAGGGAAGCAGGTGCGCCCGAAGGGGCCTGGACTAATCTGTTTATCTCAACCGATCAGGTGGCAGAACTCATTGCCGATGACCGTGTTCAGGGCGTGGCGCTTACGGGTTCCGAACGTGCCGGGAGTGCTGTTGCAGAGCAGGCAGGCAAACATCTGAAAAAATCGACGCTTGAGCTGGGTGGCAATGATGTTTTCGTTGTGACCGAAGATGCCGATCTTGATGAGGCGGTGCGTCAGGGCGTACAGGCGCGACTGAGCAACTGCGGTCAGGTTTGTACTGCCGCTAAACGCTTTATCCTCAATGAGAAAATTGCGGACACCTTTATTGATAAGTTCAGCGCGGCGCTGAATGCAGCAACCCTGGGCGATCCACTGGATGAGAAAACGACCCTCGGCCCCCTTTCCTCCGCGGATGCACGCGATCGTCTGGTAAAACAGGTTGATGAAGCGGTGGCGAATGGCGCGCGGCTGATTACCGGCGGCAAAGCCGTGGCGGGTGTAGGTTGTTTCTACCAGCCGACTGTATTGACCAACATTACGCGCGATAACCCGGCGTACTTCGAGGAATTTTTTGGCCCCGTCGCGCAAATGTACGTGGTGGCTAACGATGCTGAAGCGGTCGCGCTGGCCAACGATTCGCATTACGGCTTAGGCGGTTCGGTGTGGACCCAGGATATTGCCCGCGGTCGTAAGCTGGCCTCCGCCATTGAAACAGGCATGGTGTTTATTAATTCGCAAAGCGACACGTCCGCTGAGCTTCCGTTCGGCGGAGTAAAACGTTCCGGTTATGGACGCGAACTTTCCGACCTTGGCATTAAAGAGTTTGCTAACCAAAAGCTGGTTGTGGTTGCAGGCTGAGCATAGCGTTGCCATAAAAAACCCCGTCTTGACGGGGTTTTTTATTTTCAGGTGCTGAACAGGATCAGTTCGCTGCCGCAGGTTGCTTCGCATCACCATTTTCAGTTTTGGCTGGCGCAGTATTGGCGGTGGCATTATTGCTTCCCGCCTGTGGTGCAGCACTGTCAGCCTTAGCCTTATCATCAGCCGCTTTCTGCGCTGCCGCCTTATCTGCCCTGGCTTTTTCGTCAGCCGCCTTCTGAGCAGCGGCCTTCTCTGCCGCCGCCTTGTCAGCATTAGCCTTATCATCGGCTGCTTTTTGAGCAGTGGCTTTGTCAGCAGCGGCTTTATCCGCTTTGGCCTTTTCATCAGCCGCTTTATCGGCAGCGGCCTTGTCAGCCTCCGCCTTTTGCGCTGCGGCACTATCGGTTGCCGCTTTGACATCGTCAGGTTTCGCCGCTGCAGCGGGCTGTTCCGGCGCCGCAGGCTGCAGTGCTGTGCCCTGAAGCGAGCTGTTTAATACCTGGGCAAACTGATCCCAACTGCAGTAACCGTTAGCGTCTGTCTGGCAACCTGCCAGTTGCAGCGTCACGCGCTTAGGTGGCTTCTTCAGGCTCAGTACTTCTGCATCGCGCAGTTGATCGGCTGTTTGATAAACGTATTCGATTTTCAGCAAATCTTTGTTGTTTTTCGCATCGTGCCAACGCTCAAACACCACCTGCCCGCCGATCGGCGTTTTTTCGTAGGTATCAGGTAATTCATAAGGCTTAACCTGTAACGCACTCAGCAGTGACGCAATGTTAGAATCATGCCCAACCATCAGCGTGACTTTTGGCGAGTCTGACTTTTCCTGATCGATAAGCTGGCTGCGAATGTAGTCCACCAGCGGCGCAGCGACATCGCGTGCTACATCAGGCGTGGTGAACAGCACGTCCTGATAGCCATTTTTAATGGCTGAAAGCGCCTGCCACTGTTCAGGCGTTTTGATTTGTCCCCAGGCAACCTGATCCAGCGGGAAGCCTTCGTAATATTGCAGCGTAAAGGCATCCATGAGTGAATTGCCCACTTTAAGTGGCCCGTTGACGCCAGGCTCTTTGCCGTTTTCCGCGATAAATGTGTTCTGACCCGTACTCAAATCGCACTGCTTTTTGTTGTTACAGGCGGGAGACGATTTGTAATCAACAATCTTCTCAAGACGCTGGAAAGCGGGTTTCAGTGACAGTTTTTCATTGGCTGCGGTCATGCCCGCCAGCGCTTTTTTGATGAATTCTTCATTACCCTCAGTGATAACCGGATTAAATACCGGGTCCATGCTACCCATTTCATCCTGATGGGTAACAGCAATATCACAACCTGGGAAAGCACCATTCACAAAGAACTGCGCCGTCGCCACAGTGCGCTGCAGACTGTTTGCATAAACAAAGACGCTGTTGCTGTCCGGGCAGACGCCGTTCTTAACCAGTCCCTGCTGCGCAAGCCACTGACGCGTATAATTACCCATATACACTTCCAGCACACCGCCTTTCGTGGTCAGTTGTCCACCCGGAACATCCCATTCCGGCCAACTTTTTTTCGTGGACTGTGCCAGCACGCTGCCGTTATCCGCAAGCGGTGCACGCAGGTTATGGCGGCTGAACATCAGCACCTGTTGTAACTGCATATCGTTGTCAGCGGCGTGTGCCAGCGTCCCAATCGGTAATGCAGCAAGTACCGACAATGCGCAAAGACTCAGTTTCTTGATCATTGTGCCTATTCCATTCATTCAGTAAAAAAACACTCTGGCTATCAACCGATTAGCACGCATCAGAGCGACGTGGCGAATAGTGTAACTCAGCTTGCCCCCGAAAAGCGCCAGGCAACAGTAAAAACAATTAATGGACTATAGCAGAGATGCTGGACGCCGTTCAAAACCGTACAGTTTGCTGAAAACGAAGAGATAATTAATAACAGGTGGGGAGGAAGGAATAAAAACGAAGCAGGCCAGCACGCTGTGCTGGCCTGTAAAATGTGGCGGAGGAAGAGAGATTCGAACTCTCGGATGGTTTCCCATCGGCGGTTTTCAAGACCGCTGCCTTAAGCCGCTCGGCCATCCCTCCGGATTGTAACACTACTGCAAAGGCAAGATGCTATTACTCTGTCTTGCCGCTTCATGCCTGACTGGTCAATGAAGTGGCGGAGGAGGAGAGATTCGAACTCTCGGATGGTTTCCCATCGGCGGTTTTCAAGACCGCTGCCTTAAGCCGCTCGGCCACCCCTCCGCAATGACGCGCACTATAAACATCCCCTATGGAGATGTAAAGCCTGTGATAATCCGTTCGCCTGAAAAACAGCCAAATTCGCGTTATTCGTTGGCTAAATCGCCATTCTGCTCAAAGAATTAACGCGTTAACGCGTAAAGAAGGGTAAAACGGCTTTTCCCTCTCTATAGTGCTGCGTATTCTCAGCACATATTTGGTGTTCTGCCTTACAGGAGCGCAACATGGACAGAATAGTTTCTTCATCATCGCGACAGTCATTACTCAGCACACATAAAGTGCTGCGTAACACCTATTTTCTGCTGGGCCTTACGCTTGCCTTCTCTGCGCTAACGGCTACCGCCAGTACGCTACTGGCATTACCGGCTCCCGGCTTGATTCTGATGCTGGTGGGCTTCTATGGTCTGATGTTCCTGACCTATCGCCTGGCTGACAGCCCTATGGGCATTTTAGCCGCGTTTGCCTTTACAGGCTTCCTGGGTTACTGCCTGGGGCCCATCTTAAGTTCCTTCCTGACCGCGGGAATGGGTGACGTGATCGCGCTGGCGTTAGGGGGAACGGCGCTGGTGTTCTTCTGCTGTTCAGCCTACGTGCTGACAACAGGTCGTGACATGTCCTTCCTGGGCGGCATGATGATGGCGGGCTTCGTGGTGTTACTGGTTGCCGTTGTGGCTAACCTGTTCCTGCAACTTCCGGCGCTGCACCTGGCGATCAGCGCGCTGTTTATCCTGTTCTCTGCCGGTGCGATTTTGTGGGAAACCAGCAACATTATTCATGGTGGCGAAACCAACTATATTCGTGCCACGGTAAGCCTGTATGTTTCCCTGTATAACATCTTTGTTAGTCTGTTAAGCATATTAGGTTTTTCCCGCAGCAATTAATCGCCGCAGTTGAAGCGATGAAAACCCCGCCCCGGCGGGGTTTTTGCTTTTTCTGCGCTGTCAGTTTGGTAAACTGCAGCCCAAATGACGATGAGGAAGCACGATGAACTACAACGGTGACGAAATCGCTGTCGATGCCGAAGGCTATTTGAAAAACCACCATGACTGGAGTGAAGGGCTGGCCCGGCAGATTGCGGAAAGCGAGGCTATCGTGATGACTGATGCCCACTGGGAAGTGGTGCACTTTGTGCGTGACTTTTATCTGGAATTTAATACTTCGCCCGCCGTACGTATGCTGGTAAAAGCCATGGCGAAAAAGTATGGCGAAGAGAAAGGGAACAGCCGCTATCTGTTTCGCCTGTTCCCGGAGGGCCCAGCTAAACAGGCGACAAAAATTGCCGGCCTGCCCAAGCCCGCAAAATGTCTTTAATCAGCCGGTGGTAAAACGCTGTGGGATGTCGGCGGGCTGATGCGGCTCCACCCACACGTTCTCCACCTGTGCCGTGCGCGGCCCTCCGGCCTTTAACCAGGCCACTAAAGCCTCCACCTGCTCTGCTTCACCACTGGCCAGCACTTCAACGCGGCCATCATCGAGATTATGCGCATAACCCTTTACGCCGAGCGCATTGGCTTTCGCCTGCGTGCTGTAGCGGAAACCCACGCCCTGCACGGTGCCCTGTACCCAGGCTTTGTAACACACCATCGCCATGGTTCTCTCCTGCTGTTCGTTGCAATTTGCCGTTATCCACTGGACAATAGCGCCTCATTTTTTCAGGTAAGCATAGCAAACTATGACAGTTCGATTGATTCTCGCCAAGGGACGTGAAAAGTCCCTGCTCCGTCGTCATCCCTGGGTTTTCTCTGGGGCGGTCGCCCGTCTTGAAGGTAAAGCCCAGCAGGGGGAAACCATTGATGTTTGTGACAGTAATGGTAAATGGCTGGCGCGTGCCGCTTATTCACCTCAGTCACAAATTCGCGCTCGCGTCTGGAGCTGGCAGCAGGACGAATCTATCGATATCGCTTTCTTTGTCCGCCGTTTTCAGCAAGCACAAATCTGGCGCGACTGGCTGGCGGCACGCGACGGACTGGACAGCTATCGCCTGATTGCCGGCGAGTCCGACGGCCTGCCGGGCGTAACCATCGATCGCTTTGGCCACTTTTTGGTGCTTCAGTTGCTGTCTGCCGGGGCCGAGTATCAGCGCCCTGCCATTATTTCAGCGTTGCAGCAGTGTTTTCCGGATTGCGCTATCTACGATCGCTCCGACGTCGCGGTTCGTAAAAAAGAAGGGCTGGAGCTGACGCAGGGAACCGTAACCGGTGAACAACCTCCCGCGCTGTTGCCGATTACGGAACACGATATGAAGCTGCTGGTGGATATCCAGGGCGGCCATAAAACGGGCTATTACCTGGATCAGCGCGACAGCCGCTATGCAACACGACGCTATGCAAAAGACGCTCGCGTGCTGAACTGCTTTTCGTATACCGGTGGTTTTGCCGTCTCGGCGTTAATGGGCGGTTGTAGAGAAGTGATTAGCGTTGATACATCACAGGATGCGCTGGATGTGGCACGTCAAAACGTTGAGCTGAACGGATTAGATGTTTCCCGTGCCCAGTTCCAGCGCGATGACGTCTTTAAACTGCTGCGCCGCTATCGTGATAATGGTGAGAAATTCGATCTCATCATCATGGACCCGCCAAAGTTTGTTGAAAATAAAAATCAGCTTATGGGCGCCTGCCGTGGCTATAAAGACATCAACATGCTGGCGATTCAGTTGCTGAATCCCGGCGGAATGTTACTCACGTTTTCCTGCTCGGGCTTAATGGCTACTGATCTGTTCCAGAAAATCATCGCCGATGCCGCACTGGATGCAGGCCGTGACGTACAGTTTGTCGAGCAATTCCGTCAGGCTGCGGATCACCCAGTGATTGCCACCTATCCGGAAGGCCTTTACCTGAAAGGTTTCGCCTGCCGCGTCATGTGACTTGAAAAGACTGTCCTCGCCCCCATCTATGATGCAGGACAGTATTTTTCGGAGGTCATCATGATTGCCAGTAAATTTGGTATTGGTCAGCAGGTTCGTCATCGGTTATCCGGCGTGCTGGGTGTGATTGTCGATGTCGATCCTGAATACGCGTTAGATGAGCCACAGCTGGATGAGATCGGAGCAGTCGATACCATGCGTAGCGCGCCCTGGTACCATGTCGTGATGGAAGATGAGCAAGGCAGTCAGGTACATACCTACGTCGCCGAAATTCAGCTTGCTGGAGAAACCAGCCCGGAACATCCCGAGCAGCCGTCGATGGATGAACTGGCTGCATCTGTGCGTCAGCAGCTTCAGGCGCCGCATTTGCGTCACTAACAGCAGGCGGCAATCTGTTTGCCGCCGCTGCATTTAATGCCCCAAACCCAGCCGTGGGATCTCAATTTTGGGGCAGCGATCCATAATAACCGTCATCCCCGCATCCTGGGCCAGCACCGCAGCCTGCTCATTGATCACACCCAGCTGTAACCAGAGCGTATCTGCTCCCACTGCAATGGCATCCTGCGCCACGCCCCAGGCCGCTTCTGAATTGCGGAACACATCCACCATATCAATTTTTCCAGGGACTTCCGCCAGTGAACCATAGGCGGTTTGTCCTAACAGCGTTTGGCCTGCCAGCTTAGGACTTACCGGAATCACCTCATAACCCTGGTCGAGCAAATACTTCATTACGCCATAACTGGGACGTTCCGGGCGATCGCTGGCACCGACTAAGGCAATACGCTTTGTCCGGGTCAATACGTCGCGAATAGTCTGATCATTCATGCGCTTCTCCTTTGAGTCTGCTCTTCATTGTAGATGAGCCTTGATACTCATGACGTGAGTTGCAAAGACATATTGTGCCGCTTCGTTAGAATAAATATGTATAATTGTAAACTTAATGCCATAATGTAAGAATTTGCTACATCCATCCACTGTCAACCGGAGTCGAAATGAAGCTGTCAATGGCTGTAACGGGGTTCATTGCTCTCCTCGTTTCGGCATCCTGCTCTGCAATTACCCTGAAACTTGATCCCCAGATCACCTTGATGGTTTTAGATGGTCGGAAGATTTCTGGTTCACTGCTGAAAGGGGCTGACAGTTTAGAACTGGAGCGTGGTCAACATCAGTTTTTATTTCGGGTGGAACAACAGCCGGGTGACAATAAAACCGTTGCTCAACGCTATCAGTCTGTCCCGATGATTGTGACCTTCTCAGCTCAAGCAAAAACTATTGCCATCCGCCTGCCGCAGCTCAACAATCCACGGGAACGTCATAATTTTGACCGTTCACTGGCCTTCAGGCTGGTGGATGAAAAAGGCAAAGAGGTTTTTAGCGTGCGTGACCGTCTGCCTGTTACAGCCGGTGCGGATGTTGAAAAAGCGATGGTCGATTACAATCGTATGGGATTAGCGGCTTCTGTACCGCAATTCGCCAATCTCACCTCGCCATCCCCGTCTGCACAACTCACCGCCGACCTTGCCTGGTCTGTTGACACCACAACTCCGTCACTTCAGCACTGGTTTCAGCGTTTCGATGAGGCCACTCGTCAGCAGTTTATAAATCTGGTCAAAATGTTGCGGGCAAGTTGATAGTCTGAAATAGCACGAGGTAAACTGCTGCAACGGGCGATTTGCTCCTTTGCATCAGGATGCTGTTATGGAATACACCCTACGTACCCTTGGAAAACAAAAACATATCGCGCTGGTCGCCCATGACCACTGCAAAGCCTCTCTGCTGGACTGGGTCACACGTAATCAGCCAGCGCTCGAACCCCATATTCTCTATGCGACAGGCACCACGGGTAATCTGATAAACCGTCACACCGGCCTGAACGTCAATGCGATGCTGAGTGGCCCAATGGGCGGAGATCAGCAGGTTGGCGCATTGATTGCCGAGAGTAAAATTGACGCACTGATGTTTTTTTGGGATCCGTTAAATGCGGTTCCTCACGATCCTGACGTCAAAGCCCTGCTGCGTCTGGCCACGGTATGGAATATTCCGGTTGCAACCAATCGGGCAACTGCCGATTTTATTATTCAGTCGCCGCTGTTTGCTCAGTCCGTCGATATACGCATTCCAGACTATGAACGCTACCTGGCTGAACGTCTGAAATAACTCAGGCTTTGCGCAGCACCGGCACGTCCAGTTCACGAAATGCCTCGACAAAGACCGACGGTTGCTGCTTATCGAAGAGCAACCAGACCTGCTGTCGCGCGCGCGTGAGCGCGACGTAAGCCAGCCTGCGCTCTTCTGCATCGGGAAAGGCTTCAGGCTGAGGCAGCAAGCCTTGCTCAATAATTGACTCGCGCTGAGCCGCGGGAAAGCCCTCTTTGCCTTGCTGAAGCCCCAGCAGAATCACGTAATCGGCCTGCTGGCCTTTGCTGGCATGAATAGTCAGAAAGTCGATGTTTAATTTTGGCCAGCGGGTTTTGGCTTTATCCAGTAAATCCGGGCGCAAATAGTGATAGCGTGCCAGTAGCAGCACTCGCTCATCGGGTTTTGCATAACCACTCAGTTTATTCAGCAGCGCCTCCAGCTGATCCTGGGGCAACAGCGCGATAGACTTTTTATTGCCTTTAATCAGGCTGTTTAAGGGCTTACGCAACTGATGCGGATTTTGCTGAATAAAGCGGTTGGCAATCTCGCCAATACGATCGTTGAAGCGGTAAGTGGTGTCCAGCACACAGCGGTCGCCCTCACCGAAATAGTGATGAAACGCCGTTGTCAGGCTCATTTCAGCCCCACTGAAGCGATAAATCGCCTGCCAGTCATCCCCCACAGCAAACAGCGTGGTACGCTTGTTTTGCTGGCGCAGTGCGCTCAGTAAGGCCGCGCGTTGCGGGGAAATATCCTGGAACTCATCCACCAGAATATGCTTCCACGGGCTGATAAAACGTCCTTTTTCCAGAATCGCGACGGCCTGATGAATCAGCCCTGAAAAATCGACGGCGCCCTCATCTTTAAGTGCACTCTTCCAGGCTTTGAGCAGCGGTGCCATCAGTTTGATCCGTTTACTGAACAGGTCGCGTAGCGCGTCAGGGACGTCCTCAATCATGGCGGCCTGCGCGCCGCCGTGCATGCGCATCAGACTCAGCCAGCGTTCAAGGCGGGGAGCCAGGCGCTCAGCTAACCGATCATCTTGCCAGAATGCACCTTCGCTGATCTCCCACGCCAGTTCATCACGCAGCCATTGCCGCCAGCCATTAGCCTGAGCCTTCTTTTCGTTACACTGTTGCCGCCAGTGCTCGACCAGCAACGCCCGGCGTGCGCCGGCGTCGCTTTCCAGTTTACTGATAACAGGCTGTTTATTGCTGCCTTCGCGAATGATATGCAAGGCCAGGGAATGAAAAGTACGCGCCTGCATATCTGCAACATCTAGCCGACATTGGATGCGGTCATTCATTTCTTCAGCCGCGTGACGGCCAAACGCCAACAGCAGAATTTGATCGGCGGAGGCGAGCCTGCGCGCTAATAACCAGCCCGCGCGGGCAACCAGCACGGACGTTTTACCGCTGCCCGCACCGGCAAGCACCAGCACCGCATCTTCACCATTGACCACGGCTTCGGCTTGTGAGGTATTCAGTGGTGTGGACTCAACCGTGGCGAAGAAATCCTGATAGCGGGTTAACATCGCGGCCGTCCAGTCGCGGTTGCGCTGGCCGATTGCCGCGTCACCCTGCTGTAACCAGTGTTGGCAAAATGCCCAGTTTTCACGGCAGGAATCAAAACTCTCGATGCGGGATAGCGGCAAGGGTAAGGCATCGAACTGCTTAAGTATCTGGTTCTTAACGGCCTGCAGTTCACTGCGCTTTAACCAACGGTCCTGCTCGCTGAAACCTTGAATTTCCTCACGAAGATCCTGTAATACTGCCGCGCATACCTCACTCATTTCATGGCTCCATGCCTGCCATGACTGCATAAGGTAGTGGTAGAAACGTTGGGTCTCCTGCCATTCGGTGCCATGCAAACGCACAACTTTACCGTCCGCCAGCAAAAACTCCAGCTCTCCCCAGACCATGCCACGCTTACAGGTAATGTCGGACAGTTGGTTAAAGGGGAGCAGATATTCGTGTTTATCGCCGCTGACTTCAACGCCAGCGGCCAACAGGCGAACCCGATTGTAGGGATGCTGGGCAAGCCGTTTGCCCATGGATGTTGCTTTAAGTTCCACGCCGACACCAACGACCGATATAAAGAGTAATCGGAGTTTACCTGTCAGACTCTTGACGCTCCAGCCTTAAAACACGGTAAACTGCGACATATCTTGCGGAGTGCAAAAGGAAAAGCGGGTTATGCGCACTGTTTTAAATATTCTCAATTTTGTTTTAGGTGGATTCTTCACCACGCTCAGTTGGTTGTTCGCAACGCTTATCAGCATTGTACTGGTATTTACCCTGCCGTTGACGCGCTCCTGCTGGGAAATCACCAGGCTCTCGTTTCTGCCGTTTGGCAATGAAGCGGTGCATGTGGACGTCCTGCGCCCCGACAGTAAAAGTCACATCATGAATACGGGGGGAACCTTCCTGAATATCTTCTGGCTGATTTTTTTCGGCTGGTGGCTGTGCCTGTCCCACATTTCAGTCGGTATTGTGCAGTGCATCAGCATCATTGGCATTCCAGTAGGTATCGCAAACTTCAAGATTGCCGCCATTGCACTCTGGCCGGTAGGTCGTCGGGTTGTCTCTGTCGAAGAGGCGCGTGCCGCGCGTGATGCCAATGCCCGTCGCCGCTATTAATATTCTGTCTGGATGGCGCAAGTATTTTTTTAACAGCACCTGGCGTTACCTGCTGCGTATCCTGTTCGCCTTGAGCGGATGCGCAGCGGTTCCCTGGTTACTGCAGCAGATTGACTGGACCATCCCCTTGACCCTTGGCGTGGTCGCCGCCGCGCTGGCCGATCTGGATGATCGGCTGGCTGGGCGTTTAAAAAATCTGTTAATCACCCTGTTGTGCTTTTGTATTGCTTCGGTTTCAGTAGAGCTGTTATTCCCTCACCCGCTGGCCTTTATTGTCGGCCTGGCCATCTCCACCTGGGGTTTCATTCTGCTGGGCGCGCTGGGGCAGCGCTATGCCACCATTGCTTTCGGCGCATTGTTGATTGCCGTTTACACCATGCTGGGCATCGGACTTTTTTCACAGTGGTATCTGCAGCCCATGCTGCTGCTGGTCGGCGCGCTCTGGTATAATCTGCTGACGCTGTTGGGGCACATGATGTTTCCCGTTCGCCCGGTTCAGGAACAACTGGCAGCCAGTTTTTCTCAGTTAGCACACTATCTGGATGCCAAAGCCAACCTGTTTGATCCTGATGCCGATGACCAGGACGATGCGACTTTTGTTGAGGCGGCCATGGTGAACAGCCAGCTTGTCGCCCAGCTTAATCTGACCAAAACAACCCTGCAGAGCCGTTTACGTGGCGACAGGGGTTCACGTGGCACCCGACGGAGCCTGCACTACTATTTTGTCGCCCAGGACATCCACGAACGCGCCAGCTCGTCTCATCTTCAGTACCATTTACTGCGCGGCAACTGGCGTTATAACGAAATTTTGTTTCGCTTTCAGCGCCTGCTTAACATGCAGGCTCAGGCATGCCGACAACTGGCCCGCGCGCTTTTACTGCGCGAACGTTGGGAACATGACAGTCGTTTTGAGCGCGTTTTTGAGCGTTTACACAACGCTATTCAACGTCTCGAACAGAGCCATCCGGATGCAGCCCATACCGGCGCGCTGTTTTGGTTATTACGTAACCTGCAAGCGATTGATGCGCAACTGGCCTCTATTGAGTCTGAGCAGGCGCTGGCGGACGATCCGCAGCACAGCGACAATATGCTGTCGCGCGAGGAGATCAGTGGCTGGAGCGACATTAAGCTGCGCCTGAGCCGCCACCTGACGCCCGCCTCTGCGCTGTTTCGTCATGCTGTCAGGATGTCAGTGGTGATGTGCGTCGGATATGGATTTATTCAGATCACCGGTCTGGAGCGCGGCTACTGGATCCTGTTGACCAGCCTGTTTGTTTGCCAGCCCAACTACAGTGCGACCCAGCGCAGACTGGCACTGCGCATCGGCGGAACGCTGGCAGGCATTGCTATTGGCTTGCCTTTACTGTGGCTGGTGCCCTCTGTGGAAGGCCAGCTGTTTTTGATTGTCGTGACCGGTGTCCTGTTCTTTGCGTTTCGCCAGGTGCAATACGCCCAGGCAACCTTGTTTATTACCCTGCTGGTTCTGCTTTGTTTTAACCTGCTGGGTGAGGGTTTTGAAGTGGCATTACCCCGGGTCGTTGATACGCTGCTGGGCTGCGCGCTGGCCTGGCTGGCGGTCACCTTTATCTGGCCTGACTGGCGCTTTCGCCAACTTCCGGCCGTCGCCACCCGAACGTTGAATGCTAACTGTCGCTATCTTGATGCCATTATGGAGCAATATCATCAGGGTAAAGACAATCGTCTTGCTTATCGTATTGCCCGTCGTGACGCACACAACGCTGATGCCGAGCTGGCATCGGTAGTATCCAATATGAGCAGTGAGACCCGCACCAGCCTTAAACTTCGGGAGTCGGCGTTTCAGTTACTGTGCCTGAATCACTCCTTCCTGAGCTATATCTCTGCGCTGGGCGCGCACCGAGACAAAGTGACGCAGCCTGCCCTGCTGGCGCTGCTCGACGATACGGTATGTTATGTCGAGGATGTGCTGCAGACGGATGTGGTCAGTGACAGCCGGGCAGAAAAAATGCGTATTGAACTGGTGCAGCGCATCGCGCAGCTCACTACCGAGCCGGACCCACGTGCGCCGCTGGTGCTACAGCAACTGGGTTTACTGGTCGCGCTGATGCCCGACATTGCACGCCTGCGACGCACACTGGGCAAACGCTAACGGCCTTTTTCTTTCCCCTCCGACATCATCAGTGCGGCCTGATACCACTCGCCTAACTCGGTTTTAATGGTTTGCGGCAGCGCCGCCTGATGATGACCGGAAATCGCCCCTTCAAGCGCTAACAGCGTTTTGAGGCCAAGATGATGGTTGTTGCGTCTCAGTTTTAACCAACACTGTTTGGCCCCTGCTTCATGCAAGTGTTTTACGGTACAGATACCTATCTCATGCAGCATCATTTCCAGTCGCAGACTGACATTCGGCAGGTCTTTTAAACGCACCTTGCCCTGGCGGTCATCTTGTTCACGCCGGGCGGTTTCCAGTGAAGCGGCAGACAGCGCGACCAGATGCTCTGGGTGAGCCCACAGGTTGTCATCGACCTTATAATAATTCAGGCTGACCGCTATCCCGCGTTTGCGAAACGTAAGCGGTTCCAGCGGCTGTTCTGCCACATATTCCCGTAATTCTTCACTGGCGCGTAAATAGAGCTGATCTTCTTTTATCAGTGCAAAAACGACCCGTTCCACCGCCAGGGCATAGCCACCAAACTGGGTACGGGATTGAACATGACCCAACGGGGCCAACTGCTGTATTGAGCGCAGGATGACCCGCTGCTGTTTCTTCATATCATCACCTCCTTGTAACACAAACCTGTTAAAAACGTTACTATTCAGACGGTTAGAAGATAAGTAAATTCAGTAACAGGTTCAATGAATAAATCCGTTTAAACACAACCTTGTGCAAATTTTGCGAGGCATTTTCAGAAATTCAGGTTGATCTTTATCCAGGATGTCATTACTGTATATCCATACAGTCAACTGCTGAGTGATTAATTTATGCGCACCCAACATACCAGTAATGTATGCTCTGCTCACCGTTACGCCTTGTCCTCTGTTCCGGCAACGCACGGAGGCTGGATCACTGAATTACGTTACAGCGAACAGCCTGGCATGATGCAGATGCTGTTGTTACCGCTGCTACAGCAATTGAGTCAGCAATCTCGCTGGCAACTGTGGTTAACGCCTGCCCATAAGTTGAGCCGGGCCTGGATGCAGGAATCGGGTTTGCCACTTGAGAAAAGTATGCATATCGCCGATGCTGAACGTTACAATGCTGTAGAAGCCATGATTAAAGCGTTACGCACAGGAAATTACAGTGTTGTTTTGGCCTGGATTCCCTACGAACTGGATGAAGATGAACGTCGTGAACTGGAACTTGCGGCGGCGGAAGGAAAAGCCCTGGGGCTCATTTTGCGGTCGGGTGAAACTCCCAAAACGGCAGTAAGACCAGAAAGTTCGCTAAAAATTCAGTCTGATTTGTTTCATTAAGTAAAAAATGAGATTTATCTCAACAGCTTTTTTATCTGACTAAAGGCTAAGACACTGATTCTGCTCCCCCCAGTAATGACAACGGCTTAGCCCCCTTTTTGTGGGGTAAGCACCCCACAGAAGTTCAGGCTAAATTGTTAGAAATTATGTATAAAACACTGTTTTTTTACATAAGTGCCTCACATCACACTTGTAAGTTTCCAATCTCGTTGTAGACTTTATCTCGCCAGGGTGCTCAATAACCTCCGTTTTTTGCGGTAGAGTCATAAGCGAGCGTTTTGACCCGGCGAAGGATTAAACCAAGAGCAACCTTTATGCTCATTGCCTATTTGGATGATAACGAGGCGCAAAATGAAAAAGACAGCTATCGCAATTGCAGTGGCACTGGCTGGCTTCGCTACCGTAGCGCAGGCCGCCCCAAAAGATAACACCTGGTACACCGGTGCTAAACTGGGCTGGTCTCAGTATCACGACACTGGTTACTACGGTCACGGTTACCAAAACAACGACGGCCCAACTCATGAAAGCCAACTGGGCGCGGGTGCGTTCGGTGGTTACCAGGCTAACCCATACCTGGGTTTTGAACTGGGTTATGACTGGTTAGGTCGTATGCCTAATAAAGGCAACCAGGTGAATGGCGCATTTAAAGCACAGGGCATCCAGCTGGCTGCCAAACTGAGCTACCCAATCGCAGACGATTTGGACATCTATACCCGCCTGGGTGGCATGGTATGGCGTGCAGACTCTACTCAGCAGAACGTAGCTAATGGCACTCGCATCAGCGACCACGACACCGGTGTTTCTCCACTGGCAGCTGTTGGTGTTGAATATGCGCTGACCAAAAACTGGGCAACCCGTCTGGATTACCAGTGGGTTAACAACATCGGTGATGCACAGACCGTTGGTGCTCGTCCAGACAACGGCATGCTGAGCTTGGGTGTTTCTTACCGCTTCGGTCAGGATGATGTTGCTGCACCAGCTCCGGCTCCAGCACCAGCTCCAGCGCCAGTGGTTCAGACCAAGCGCTTCACTCTGAAATCAGACGTCCTGTTCACGTTCAACAAGTCGACTCTGAAGCCAGAAGGTCAGCAGGCTCTGGATCAGCTGTACAGCCAGCTGAGCTCAATGGATCCTAAAGACGGTTCAGTAGTTGTTCTGGGCTTTACCGATCGCATCGGTTCAGAGCAGTACAACCAGAAACTGTCTGAGAAACGTGCTCAGTCAGTAGTAGATTACCTGGTATCTAAAGGTATCCCTACTAACAAGATCTCTGCTCGCGGCATGGGTGAATCTAACCCAGTTACTGGCAACACCTGTGACAGCGTGAAAGGTCGTAAGGCCCTGATCGACTGCCTGGCGCCAGACCGTCGTGTAGAAATCGATGTTAAAGGCATCAAAGACGTTGTAACTCAGCCACAGGCTTAAGTTATACGTGATAAAAAACCCCGCTAATGCGGGGTTTTTTTTGTCCTGAATATGAGATGGCTCATGGGGTTTTTGCTCTGAAGCGGCTGTCCAGATGGTACGCCCACTACTCTTTTTCAGAACCCGAGTTGCCTAATATCGCCTGCAGATCCTGCTTCAGCGTCGACATTTGGCTGGCGTACTTCTCTTTGCGTTCGGCATCTTCGATGAGCTGCACGATGGTTTCGGACAGCGTACTGTTACGGCGCTGCGCTAATCCCGCCAGCCGTTGCCAGACCAGATATTCGAGATCGATTGATTTTTTACGTGTGTGCTGATGCTCAGCATTGAAATGGCGCTTTCGCCGGGCACGGATAGTTTGCTTAAGTCGGTTGTCCAGATCGGGATGAATATGCTGGTTGATCCAGTCGTTAATTTCTACCGGATTATTTTCCATCACCAACAGCTTATCGACCGCGGCCTGCGCAGCACTGAGTTCCAGGTGACGCGTGATCAGCTCACCTTCCCGATGTTTTTTCACCAGGTATTTCCACTTCCATCCACTTTCAAGATTTTCGAGCTGCTGGTATTTCATCGGAATCTCATCGTGATCACGTAACGAACTAAGAATAACAGCTTTTTTACCGGATGCAGCAACGAAAAACATGCTGCCAGCGTCACAACATCTGATTGAACTCTGCAGTGCTTAAGCAAGGTGAATCCTGTATAATCTCGCTTTTCTCAAAACAGACAAATGCGATTATTTTGACCAGCACTCAACTTACGTGGCAAACCTTACAGCCGGATAGCACGCAATATCAATCCGTTTTCTCCCGAATTGCTGACGAAGAGACCGATGCCTTAGCAACGGTACAGCACCGACTGCTGAACGCGCTGGCCCATTTACATCATCAAAGTCAGGGTTTCCCACTGTTGCTGGTTCGCAGCCAGGAAAACCGTGACTATCTTGCGTTGATAGCTGATGCAGCACAACGCGTTATGGGCCATTCGTCAGCACTGTCAGGTGGTGACTACCACATCATGGCCGACAACGTTACCTTGCAGCCGCCAACCGACAGCCAGCGCCCGTTTACCAGTCAGGGTGGCATTCACTATGCTGACTGGATCGAGCAGGAAGCGCTGTTTGGCTGTGTTCGGATGCACAAAGATCGTATTCAGCTTGAGCCGGGCCTTATTCATCGTGCCAACGGCGGAACACTGGTACTTTCACTGCGCGCATTGCTCACTCAGCCGCTGCTGTGGCTGCGGCTGAAAAAGTCTATTGAACAAGGCTACATTGAGTGGTTGTCGCAGGACGAACGTCGTCCCCTGCCGGTTTCCGTTCCCCCGCTTCCGCTTCAGCTGAATCTGGTGCTCTGCGGTGAACGTGACACACTGGCTGATTTTCAGGAGCTGGATGCTGAAGCTCACGAAATGGCGATTTACACTGAATTCGAAGAAAATATTCAGATCCTGGATGAAGACGACATGCTCGCATGGTGTCGCTGGACAGTCGATCTTGCCAGCCAGGCGGATATCGCCGTCCCCGATGAAGACTTCTGGCCAGAACTGATCAAAGAAGGCGTCCGTTATAGCGGCGATCAGGAAACCCTTCCGCTCTGCCCACGCTGGCTGCTGCGCCAGCTGCGTGAAACCACCCTGATGGGTGACACGCTCAGCGCCGAAGCACTGCGTGACGCGCTGGAAGCACGGCTGTGGCGTGAGAACTACCTCAACGAACGTTTGCGTGATGAGATTCTGCAGCGCCAAATTTTGGTCGAAACAGAAGGTGAAGTCGTTGGTCAGATAAACGGCCTGTCAGTGGTGGAATATCCCGGTCATCCGCGAGCCTGGGGCGATCCCTGCCGTATTACCTGCGTGGTGCATCCCGGTGACGGTGAATTTACCGATGTCGAACGCAAAGCGGAGCTAGGTGGCAATATTCATGCTAAAGGCATGATGATTATGCAGGCCTACCTGATTGCTGAACTGGAGCTGGATCAGCAACTGCCGTTTTCAGCGTCGCTGGTGTTTGAACAATCTTATTCCGAAGTGGATGGCGACAGCGCGTCGCTGGCAGAACTGTGCGCCTTGATTAGCGCCCTCGCCAGCGAACCCTTGAATCAGCAGGTTGCGGTCACCGGCTCGGTCGATCAGTTTGGTAATGTGCAACCGGTTGGCGGACTGAATGAAAAGATCGAAGGGTTTTTCGATATCTGCCATCAGCGTGAACTGACCGGACAGCAGGGCGTCATTATTCCTGCCTGTAACGTTCGTCACCTCAGTCTGAACCAGCAGGTGGTCAGCGCGGTCGAAGAGGGACGTTTTCATATCTGGGCAATCGATCGTGCTGATGAAGCGCTGCCTCTGCTGACAGGTAAAATATGGAATACGGAAGATGGCGAAGGCGAATGTCTGCTGCGTACGATTCAGGAACGCATCAGTCAGATGAATCAACCAGAGCCTTCACCACGATTCTGGCCGCTGCGATGGCTTAACTGGTTTAACCACCGCTAATCCCATTTGCTCAGCATACAACTGTTCGCTAATATTCGAGATTCACTAAAAGAAGGCTTATTGAGAACATGGTAGATAAACGCGAATCCTATACCAAAGAAGACCTGATCCTGTCTGGTCGCGGTGAACTGTTCGGCGAAAATGGTCCGCCGCTTCCATCCGGCAATATGCTGATGATGGACCGCGTGGTCAAAATGACGGAAGACGGTGGTAAATACGATAAAGGCTTCGTGGAAGCTGAGCTGGATATCAATCCGGACCTGTGGTTCTTTGGTTGCCACTTTATTGGCGATCCGGTTATGCCTGGTTGCCTGGGTCTTGATGCAATGTGGCAGCTGGTGGGCTTTTATCTCGGCTGGCTGGGTGGCGAAGGCAAAGGTCGTGCGCTGGGTGTAGGCGAAGTAAAATTCACCGGCCAGGTTCTGCCAGAAGCTAAAAAAGTGACGTATCGCATTCACTTCAAACGTGTCATTAACCGTAAGCTGGTGATGGGCGTTGCCGATGGTGAAGTGCTGGTTGATGGTAATCTCATTTATACCGCCAGCGATTTGAAAGTGGGTCTGTTCAAAGATACCGCAGCATTCTGATACGTTCCCCGCAGAAATGAAAACCTCCGCTTGATGCGGAGGTTATATCCCTTTTCAGTGACATCCGGCTACGCAGCAGCCGACCTGTCCTCCATGGCTTGTCGCCAACCTCCCAACCAGTGAGACTTAGCGTCTATCATTTGATACGGACACATCTCTTTAGAGCGTCCTGTAATGCCAGCTTGATAACCACGTGAATGGGCGCGCTCAAGGCGGTCTCGTTTCTGTCTCTTCATACTCCGTGTCCCTCATGTAAGGTATGTGGAATCTGGTGGAAAGAAAAAGATGGCTAATAAATGTTCAGCCACCCTTTTGTTTTACTCGCTCTGTATGAAAAGATCAATGCGCAATCTTCACGCCAATGTCACAAATGTGACCTGAACCGGACATAAATTTTCTGTTTCGTGATGTAAGCCTATTGCTTTATCCGTATGATTTATATAGAAACCTTTGATAACGTCAAAAAACTTATACGATTCGAAACAATAAGTTAACTAAAAGCCCGTCGCCGCTGAGTGGGCAGTGGCAGCGTTACGCGCAATCTGTTGAGCTATCTGCTGCCAGCCCTGGGCAAGGGTTTTGACTAACGCATCATAGCCATCTTCTCGCTGTGGAAGTACCAGACTGAACGCTTGCTTAGTGAAGCGTCCCTGATGTTCCAGCGTCCACTGCCCGCTAATCACCACCTTGCCGTCATACCTGCCCTGGAAGTCGTTCACCGTCACGTTCAGCGTATCGTGTTCTTGCCCGATTAACGTCTGAGTGACCAGACGACCCGGCAAGGCTTTGGTGAGATTGGTAATTAACGTTTGCTGAAGCTGCTGATCAAGCGGACTGGCCCACAAATTATTGGCGGCTATAACGTATTTCACGTCACTGGTTTGATAAACCAGGCCGTTACCCGCCAGATAATCCGGTACGACCACCTGCTGCACCCACAATGTCGGCTGTGCGTTTGCCTCACTGCTGATCACCTGCATCGAGGCTGCCCCTGAGGGCAGCTGATAGTAAGTGGTATTCACCGTGCTGCTACAGGCACTCAGTGCGAGAGCGGCCAAAAAAACGAGTCCTTTTTTCATTGTTTCGCCCTCTTCGGCTGGGGATCCTGTCCCGGTTTTGCTTCAAACACTAACGCATTACTTTTGGCATTTAGCGTCTTCAGCACTGGCTGCAGTTCACGCAGCACCTGATCAAGCCGTTGCATATCGCCCACCAGCTTGCTGTAGGCAGGTGAACCTGGCTGCAATCCTTTCATACTGCGGTTAAGCTCACGTAGCGTCTGCTGGGTCTCTTCGGGCAGTGTTTTCATCGCCGGACTACTGGTAACGACGTTGATATTATCAATGGTACGTTGCAGATCGCGCAGGGTTTTCTGGCTCTCCTTCAGCGTTCCGGTTGCTTCCGACACCATATTGTTTAGCGGTAAACCGTTAATTTTATCCAGCGCAGCCATCAGTTTCTGCTGAATCTGGCTCAAGCCGCCGCTCACCGTCGGGATCACTTCATAACCCGCCACTTTATCCGGGCCTTTATACACCGGTGCATTGTCATAGAAGTCGATATCGACAAACAGCGCGCCAGATAACAGGTTGCCGGTCTTCAACGTGGCGCGCAGGCCGTGTTTCTTACCATCCTGGAGATGCTGTTCAATGTCGAAGTTTTCACCCAGACGGCTAATGAAACGGTCAGGTTCAATGCGAATCAACACCGGCACGCGATAGTCGTTATTCAGCGCCTGCGCAGTGCCTGCATTCATAAACGGCACTTCTGAGACCGTACCCAGACGAATGCCGCGGAATTCCACCGGCGCACCGACCTGCAGCCCGCGAATGGAATCCGAGAAGAACAATAAGTAGTCGATATGCGTGGTATACAGAGAGTCCTGAATACTGCGTTGATCGTCAAACAGATGATAATCCGCATGATTTTGGGCCGCTTTGCCTAAATCCCAGCCATCTGGCACATCAAAGCTGACCCCGCCGCTGAACAGCGTGGTCAGCGATCCCATTTCAACCCGCATGCCTGACGCCGACATATCAACGGCAATCCCGCTGTCTTTCCAGAAGCGCACATTGGTGGTCACCAGGCGGTCGTAAGGGGCGGCGATAAACAGCTGATAGGTCATCATGCGTTTATCGGTATCAAAACTGCTGGTTTCAACGGTGCCAACACGATAGCCCCGGAACAGCACCGGATCACCCGCGTTAAGCTGCCCCGCTTTTTTACTGTCGAGGATAATGCGGATGCCCTTCGCATCAGGCGGCGCTAAAGGTGGCGCATCCAGCAAAGTGTACTGATCCAGGGGTTCTTTTTTGGTACCCGGCTGGAGCTCAATATATGCCCCGGACAGCAGCGTACCTAAACCGGTAATGCCTTCACGACCCACCTGGGGTTTAACCACCCAAAATGCGCTGTCGCTGTGTAGCAGCTTTTCCATACCGGCATTCAGTCGGGCTTTAATCTCAACATGGTGAAGATCGTCAGTCAGTACCGCACTTTCAACCACACCCACGTTAACACTGCGGCTTTTTATGGTGGTTTTACCCGCTTCAATGCCCTCGGCGCTCTCGGTAATCAACGTGACTTCCGGTCCCTGATGGCTAAAGTGATAAAAAAGAATCCAGCCGCCAATTAACAGCGTAACAATAGGGACGATCCATACCGGAGACCAACGCTTGATCTGATCCACTTTGGCATGACCGTGATTATTTTCCGTCAAGATGCGGCTCCTTCATGTTTTTTTCACCAGCACGATCCCAGGTTAAGCGCGGGTCAAACGTCATTGCTGCAATCATGGTCAGAATCACCACCAGCGCAAACAATACGGCTCCCCATGCCGGGTAAACTTTCATTAACTGCCCCATACGCACCAGCGCGGAGAGCACTGCAATCACAAAGACGTCAATCATTGACCAACGTCCAACAAATTCAACCACCTCATAGATCAGGTGCATTTTATGGCTGTCACGCTGCCCGCGCCCGCTGGCATCCCAACACAGCCAGCCAATCGCCAGCATTTTCAGGGACGGGACCATAATACTGGCGATAAAAATAACTAACGCCACCGGATAGGAACCATCACCCCAGAGTAAAATCACCCCGGCCATAATATTGGATGGCATCGCCGACCCCAGCGTTTCGGTAATCATTATCGGCAGCAAATTGGCGGGGATGTAAAGCATAACGGAGGTGATCAGCAGGGCCAGCGTCCACTGCAGGCTGTGCTTGCGGCGCGCATCGGCAACCACGCCACAGCGCGGACATTCCCGCTTCGTCACCGGCAAGACCGCAGTACAGCACGGGCAGGAGCGCAGGCCCTGTTTTAATCCACTGACACCTGCTTGTGGGGCATGAGGCAAAGGCGGCATGGGTTCAATGTGCTGCCACAGCCAACGGCGATCCAGACACTGAAACGCCCGTAGCTGTAAGAGACAAAACAGGCACCACGGCCAGAAGCTGGTTTCGAGACCGATTTCACCATAAGCCATTAACTTCACGAAACTGACCAGCACGCCAGCCATAAAGATTTCTGCCATGCCCCAGTTGCGCATATGGAAAAGACTTCGTGCCAGCCCCAGTTTAAGGCTGACAGGCATCCTGACCTGATTGACCAACAGGACAATCGTGATCATGCAAAAGGCGGGAATGCCCTGGACAAACAGCAGGAACAACGTGGCCAGGCTGGCGTAATCATCGGCCACCATCACCCTGGGGATTTGCATCAGGCTAATCTGGCTGGACAGCCCGGCGACTTTCATGGTGATAAACGGAAACAGATTGGCGAGCACCAACATAAACAGCGCGGCCAGCGCATACCCGGTCGGACGTTTACGCGGCTCCGACCAGTTCACGGTCAGGGAAGTATGGCAGCGCGGACATGACGCACGGCTGCCAACGGGAATGTCCGGCAGTTTTACCATCAAGTCGCACTGTGGACAAAGCATCCACGCGTTCGTTTTCTCTGCAGAACACATTCCCGAACCCTTAAGCTATGCGCCGTTTCTCATAGATTCCAGCTCTTCCCAACGCGCAAAAGCGGTTTCCAACTGCTGTTCGACGTCAGCCAGTTCATCTAACACCGGCTGCGTTTTATCGTGTGGCTGACTGAAAAAATCCGGATGACTCATCCTGGCCTGCAGCTCGCCAATACGCGCCTCTAACTGTTCCAGTTTTTGTGGCAACTGTTCCAGTTCACGCGTGAGGTTATAGCTTAGTTTGTTCGCGTTACGTTTGGCAGCGTCATTTTTAGCATCGGCTGGCTTAAGGGCACTATTTGCCCCTTTTACTGCGCCCTGCCCCTTTTGCTGTTTATAAGCCGCCCGCTGCTGCTGCGCGTCATGGTAGCCGCCGACAAAGGTCCCTATCTCACCGTTGCCTTCAAAGATCCAGCACTCGGTGACGGTATTGTCAACGAACTGACGATCGTGGCTGACCAGCAGCACGGTGCCCTGGTAGCCATCGATGAGCTCTTCCAGCAGTTCCAGCGTTTCCACATCAAGGTCGTTGGTCGGTTCATCAAGAATCATCAGGTTACTGGGGCGCAGGAACAGACGCGCCAGCAGCAGGCGGTTACGTTCTCCACCCGACAGCGCCCTGACGGGAGTCATCGCGCGTTTTGGATGGAACAGGAAGTCCTGCAGGTAGCCCAGCACGTGGCGCGGTTTACCATTGACCAACACTTCTTGCTTGCCTTCCGCCAGGTTGTCCATCACTGTCCGATCGGGATCGAGTTCGGCACGGTGCTGATCGAAATAGGCGACCTCAAGCTTGGTACCCGAATGCACACGACCGTGATCGGCCTTCAGCTGTTGCAGCATCAGACGCAGTAAGGTGGTTTTTCCACAACCGTTCGGCCCAATCAGGGCAATCTTGTCGCCGCGCTGCACCTGGGCAGAGAAATCTTTTACCAGTTGCTTGCCGTCCACGGCGTAATCCACATTTTCCAGTTCAAAGACAATTTTACCAGAACGTGATGCTTCACCGACCTGCATATTGGCTTTGCCCATGACTTCACGGCGCTCTGAGCGCTCGCGGCGCAACGCTTTTAACGCCCGCACGCGGCCTTCATTACGCGTACGACGCGCCTTGATGCCTTGACGAATCCACACTTCTTCCTGCGCCAGCTTGCGGTCAAACTCGGCGTTTTGCATCTCTTCAACGCGCAAGGCTTCTTCTTTGCCTTCCAGGTAGGTGTCGTAGTTACCCGGCCATGACACCAGCTTGCCACGGTCCAAATCCACAATACGGGTGGCCATATTGCGGATAAAAGATCGGTCGTGAGAGATAAAGACGATACTGCCGCTGAAAGTTTTCAGGAAAGTTTCCAGCCAGTCGATCGTTTCAATATCAAGGTGGTTAGTTGGTTCATCCAGCATCAGCACGCGGGGATTACTGACCAGCGCACGTCCCAGCGCGGCTTTACGCAACCAGCCGCCGGATAAAGAGGACAGTTCGGTGTCCGGCGACAGACCAATCTGCTGCAGCACGTCCATGATACGGCTTTCCAACTGCCACAAATTGTGATGATCCAGAATCCCCTGCAGGCGCGCCATCTCGTTGAGATTTTTATCACTCGGATCGTCCATCACCTGATGCGAAATCGCATGGTAGGCTTTAAGATGCTCCGCCTGCTCTTCTACGCCTTCGGCCACAAAATCATACACCGAACCGCTGATATTACGCGGTGGGTCCTGCTGAAGCCGTGCCACGACCAGATCGGTTTCATAAATAATGCGACCGTCATCCAGCGGCTGCTCGCCATTAATGATTTTCATCAATGTGGATTTTCCGGCACCGTTACGGCCCACCAGACACACGCGCTCATTTTCTTCGATGTGCAGTTCGGTATTGTCTAACAGCGGCGCATCGCTAAAGGACAGATAAGCGCCGTGGATACTAATTAATGACATGTAACTTATTCCTTACCAGCATGAGTAATCAGCCAGCAGTTATGAATTTGGCGGTTACGCGCAAAATCCTGTGACAGGGTTTTCTGAGTGATGTCCTGAGCCTGGAGCCCCAATGCCTTAAGGCCATCCCGATCCATTTTGAAACCACGTTTGTTATTCGAGAACATGATGGTACCGCCTTTACGCAACAGGCGTTTCAGGTTACGCATCAGCATCATATGATCGCGCTGCACATCGAAACTCTCTTCCATACGTTTTGAGTTGGAAAATGTGGGCGGATCGATAAAGATCAGGTCGAAATTCTCATCGCTCTCGTTCAGCCAGCTCAGGCAGTCGGCATGAAGCAGGCGATGTTGACGGCCGGTCAGGCCGTTGAGCCGCAGGTTACGCTCGGCCCATTCCAGATACGTGCGCGACATATCCACGGTGGTGGTGGAGCGCGCGCCGCCCAGACCCGCATGTACGCTGGCGGAACCGGTGTACGCAAACAGATTCAGAAAATCTTTGCCCTGGCTCATCTGGCCCAGCATCTTGCGGGCAATGCGGTGATCGAGGAACAATCCGGTATCCAGATAGTCAGTCAGGTTCACCAGGAAACGGGCGTTAAACTCCTGCACTTCAAAATAGTCGCCCTTCTCGCTCAGCTTTTGATACTGCGCTTTGCCCTTTTGACGTTCGCGGGTCTTAAGGATTAAGCGGTTTGATGGCAATTCAAGCACGCTCAGCGTAGCGCTAATCACATCAAACAAACGCTGACGGGCTTTGTTCGCGTCGATGGTTTTGGGTGGTGCATATTCCTGCACGACCACCCAGTCCGCATAGCGATCCACGGCCACATTATAGTCCGGCAGATCGGCGTCATAAATGCGGTAGCACTCGATGCCTTCCTGGCGCGCCCACTTATCCAGCTTCTTGAGGTTTTTGCGCAGACGGTTAGCGTAATCTTCAGCAATCTGATTACCGCGCTCAGCGCTGTTCGCCGACAGCTGATAGTTTTTCTGTACACAGTCCAACGGGCCGTTTTTGGCTTTGAACTGACGGTCGGCACGCAGTTGCAGGCAACTCAGCAGCTCGGGAGACGCGCTAAACAGCGACAAATTCCAGCCAGCAAAATGCTGCTTCATCAACCGACCAAGCTGACTGTGCAGGGCAATAAGCGCAGGCTCGCTTTCCAGACGTTCACCGTAAGGTGGGTTACTGAGTACCGTGCCCAGCGTTTCTGAATTAACGGGATTCTGCAGCTTCAGCAGGTCCTGTTGTGCAAAGGTGAAGTGTTCAAAGACACCGGCGCGGCGCGCGTTCGATTTTGCCCACTCCAGCACCCGGCCGTTATTGTCATAACCAAAAAAACGCGCCTGACACGCTGCGGTGCCGACACGCGCCCGCGCCTGCGCGTCGCTCTTAACCTCTTGCCACAGGCTTTCGTTAAAACCAGACCAGGCGGTGAAGCCCCACTGATTACGCAGTAAACCCGGTGCGCTGTCGCAGGCTATCAGCGCGGCCTCAATCAGCAAGGTCCCGGAACCACACATTGGATCAATAAGCGGCGTGGTGGGCTGCCAGCCTGAACGCATCACAATCGCTGCGGCCAGGTTCTCTTTCAGCGGCGCCTGTCCGGTTTGCTGACGATAACCGCGCTGATGTAAGGCACTGCCGCTTAAGTCCAGCGCAATGCTGGCGCGATCGTCATCAAGCCACACGTTGATGCGGATATCAGCCTGTTCGCGATCGACGTCCGGGCGTGCCAGATTACGGCGGGTAAAGCTGTCGACAATCGCATCTTTCACGCGCAGTGCGCCAAACTGGCTGTTGCGAATCTCATCGTTGGTGCCGTTAAAATGCACGACAAAGGTTTTATCGCTGCCGAACATGGCTGGCCAGTCGATGCCTTGCACCCCAAGGTAGAGATCGAGATCGCTGTAAACGCCAACCTCAGACAAGGGCAGCAAAATACGCGAAGCCAGACGACTCCACATCAGGCTTTGGTACATAACGCGGTCATCGGCTTTGAAGTGAACGCCTCCCTGTACCACTTGCAAATCCTGCGCGCCCAGCGCGTCCAGCTCATTTTTTAACAGCTCTTCGAGCCCACGCGCCGTGCTGGCAAACAGAGAATTCATATCGTCACTTTTTTACTCTTGAGAAAATTGTTGCGCATTATAGCGAATCGCAGACCTATGTCATAAAGTTAGCTTCTTTTGTCTTGCGCGCCTGCTCCTGGAGACCTTCATGATTACGCTTTCCCGCCTGTTTATCCATCCTGTCAAATCCATGCGCGGGTTACAGGTATCACATGCCTGGGTTGCCAACAGCGGGTTAACCTATGACCGTATCTTTATGGTGACCGAACCTGACGGTACCTTTATTACTGCGCGTCAGTTCCCAGAGATGGTGCAGTTTACGCCGGCCATTACGCCAGAGGGCTTGTTTTTACAAGCGCCCGACGGCAGCCAGTCGCTTATCCGTTTCGTAGACTTCACCCAGGATGAGCAGCCGACAGAGGTTTGGGGCAACACCTTTACCTCACGCATCGCGCCAGACAATATTAACCAGTGGCTGAGTGGTTTTTTTCCACGAGCGGTACAGTTGCGCTGGGTCGGGCCGCAGCCCTCACGTCGTGTGAAGCGCTTTACAGAGGTGCCACTGAGTTTTGCTGATGGATATCCCTACCTGTTAGTGAACAACGCGTCGTGGCAGGATTTACAGCAGCGTTGTCCAGCCAGCGTGCGGATCGAGCAGTTTCGCCCAAACCTGGTGGTGAGTGGTGCACCCGCCTGGGATGAAGACAACTGGGCTGAAATAGCTATCGGTCAGGTAAACTTCTCCGTTCCTAAGCCTTGCAGTCGCTGTGTTTTTACCACGGTTGGCGTTGAAAGCGGCCAGAAACATCCGGATGGCCAACCTTTGGCCACGCTCCAGGGATTTCGAACGGCGCAGGATGGCAGTGGGGACATTGATTTTGGCCTGAATCTGATTGCGCTCAACAGCGGTATTATTCGTGCCGGAGACGAGGTCAGGATAACCAAACGCCAGCCGCCGCGCGCGTACGGACCGGGAGAGGTGGTCGAAACGCTCAAACCGCAACGGCAAGCGCCCCAGCAGGTCACGATTACCTGGCAGGGCCAGCGCTTCAGCGGCGACAATCAGCAGGTTTTACTTGAGCAGCTCGAAGTGCAGGGCTTCCGCATTCCTTATTCGTGTCGGGCTGGCCTGTGCGGCAGTTGTAAAATAACGCTGGTTGCGGGAAAGGTAAAAGCCTTAAAGCAGAGCGCCATCAGTGATGATGGCACTATATTGAGTTGCAGCTGTATTCCGGCGGGTGATATCGACGTGGTATGAGTTACACCGCGCGCGCATAGCGCGTGGCTTTTTCCTGCTTGTGAGGTTGCAGCCGATCGTTCATCACTTTAATCGCATCGCCAAGAACCATTCCCTTGCCCGCCAGCGTCAGCGCGGGCTGTGCCAGCAAGCAGAGCGCGGCGTTGTCGCCATTTTCGACCACCAGCAGACGCGCCTGTTCGCCATTTTCAGCCAGCGTGACCTCGACCATTTCGCCCACAGCGGGCTGCATAGACTGACGGTGCGCCGAGAAATGCCAGCTTTTTGGCATCAGGGGTTTCAGAAAACGCGCAGCAACCAGCGCATTTAATACCAGTTCAGCGCGTTGATCGCTGTTGAGCGGGCTTTGACGACATTTCTCTTCAAACGTGAAATAGAGTGCAGCATCATCAACACAAAATCCGGATTCAGTGAAAGCATCCGGCGTCAGCATTTTACGTGCATAGCGGGAACGAAAAAGCATACCGTCAGCCAGATCGAGCATCATTCGGTCGTGCTCTGCGTCGTAATACCAACGCCATTTGTCATCGGGTTTAATTTTCATCATGTGCCCTGTATTTACCGCTACGCTAAAAGCAAAAAATCCATCAAATAAAAATGAATGCTGAAAAATCGTGCAACAGGACAAAATATAAACGAGCCGGAGGGATAAATAAACCCCCCAGCGCATTATTATGACGAATGTCTTAGATATGGCTCACGATATCTTTAATTAAGCCCGGCCCTTTATAAATAAAACCAGAATAAATTTGAACCAGCGTGGCGCCTGCCGCTATTTTTTCACGCGCCGCGGTAAGCGAATCAATGCCGCCCACGCCAATAATTGGCAATCGTCCCTGTAATTCTTGTGACAGCCGCTGAATGACGGCGGTGCTGCGAGACTGTACCGGACGACCACTTAAGCCACCGATTTCTTCGCCATATTTCAGACCATTTACCAGCGACCGATCGAGCGTGGTATTTGTCGCAATAACGCCATCGATCTGGTGCCGTATTAAACTGTCAGCCACCTGGATCAATTCTTCCTCAGAAAGATCCGGCGCGATCTTTACCGCCACCGGCACATATTTGAGATGCCGTTTTTCCAGCTCTTTTTGTTTCGCTTTAATGGAAAAGAGCAGATCGTCCAGTGCCTCACCATATTGCAGCGAGCGTAAACCTGGCGTATTAGGAGACGAAATATTGATAGCGATATAACCCGCATGGGCATACACCTTCTCCATGCAGATCAGGTAATCATCTTTGCCCTGCTCTACCGGCGTATCTTTATTTTTGCCAATATTGATCCCCAGTACACCTTTAAAACGGGATTTTTTCACGTTTTCCACCAGATTATCGACACCGAGGTTATTGAACCCCATGCGGTTAATAATCCCTTCTGCTTCGACTAAGCGAAACATGCGCGGCTTGTCGTTGCCCGCCTGAGCGCGTGGCGTAACCGTTCCCACTTCAACAAAGCCGAATCCCATGGCACCAAATGCATCGATACACTCGGCATTCTTATCCAGGCCCGCGGCAAGGCCAAGGGCATTGTCGAACGTCAGCCCCATACAGCTAACCGGACGCGAGGGTAAATTCTGGCGAATGAACATTTCCAGCGGCGTACCGCTCATAAAGCGCAGCTGCTGAAAGGTGAGATGGTGCGCACGTTCAGGATCGAGCCTGAACAATGCCGGTCGGACAATTGAGTAAAACATGCACTCTCCTGGAAGACGGAAGCGATGGTGAAAATCAGTGCACAGGAAATTGTGCGCCAGAATGGTAAGGTGCTCTGGCGCAAAAGTAAATCGCGGGGCGTTAAGCCAGGGGACTGTTTAAAGCAGTTTTGATCTTACACAACGGAATCGTTTGCTGTACGTGAATTCAACCTGTCGGGGAACGCATAGTCACGCCAGATTTTGTGCCGCACCATGATGCCGAAAATACCGATGCAGACCAATACTTCGGCCAGCACCATCGACCAGGCCGCGCCGACGGCACCAAACTTCCACGCCAGCAGGCAGCAAACCGGGACGTTAATCACGCCCGCGACCATCATCACCATCATGCGTTGCCGTGCCAGCCCATGGGGGATCAAAATCTGCAGGCCCGCCGGATACGCAATATTGCCAAACAGGAAGCAGAGTACAAAGACGCGCAGCACATCGGCTGAGGGCAGGAAGTCTTTACCTAACAGTAACGCGACAACCTGATCGGCAAACAGCCAGGTAAAGATCACGATAGCCAGGCTCAGCGCAAACGACAGCATCAGGCTTTTCCGTGTTGCTGCGACCGCCGCCGCTTTGTCGCGGCCAAACAGGTGACTGACGCGGGGGAAAAACGCGCTACCAATCTGCTCTGGCACCGAGTTCGCGGCCTTGCGTAACCGATCCGCACCGTTGTAGATCCCCACCATGTAATGGGAGGTAAAAGAAGCCAGAATCACGACGTTAACACTGTTAAACAGATTGGCGCCCGCGATAGCAATAAACACATCGGCACTGTCGGTGATGCGCTGTTTGATTTCGCGTGGCTCAAAGCGATACGCGCCAATCACCTTCATTTCCAACACAAATTTCAGCGTGATGATGGCGTTGATAATCGACACCGCGCCCGGTATCAGGGCAGCCAGCCAGGTATCCTCTGGCGTTTTCACCAGTAAAAACGTCAGTGGAATGGCACAAAAGTTACCAAAGGTCGCGATGACAGCCGTTTTGCCCAGCTTTTCGAACCCCTGCATTAACCAGCCGAATGAAAACAGAGAGCCGATTAAGGTGGTGCAGTTAGCCAGGATAATGAAGAACAGAGAATGCCAGGACGGATTAAACCAGGTCGCCGTGAGTAACGTGCCGCTGGTCACCAGCAGCAGCATCAGCTTGGCGTTGAAGGTCGACCAGAAAAGCTGGGTAACACGTGTTTTATCGTCCCGGTGATGGGCAATGTCCTTGGTGGTAAAAACATTGAATCCCCAGTCAGAGATGGTACTGCAGTAAAGGACGCAGGCAATCGCCAGCGCCAGAATCCCCATATGATCCACCCCAAGCACACGCGCCAGATAGGGTAAGGTCGCCAACGGAAACAGGAAGGAGGCTCCCCGGTAGGCCAGTAAAGATAAGATATTGACTACTAAACTTTTGTCGAGCACTTTTGCCATGTCACAACAACCTTATACACATTGCATGTCTCACCTTCTCATTTCGTTCAGGTGCAAACAACATCAGGGTCCACTTTTAGGAATTACGGAACGCGTTTGAGTTCTTTTTTCACTTTATGGCTTTGCAATAAAATGAAGGTTTCCGGACTGTTTAACAGCAGCCATTCTTTAAGGCTGCTGGCTTTAATTCGGCGGCCCAGATAACGAATCGCATTCAGCACATATTCCGGTACGGGCGTTTGGTTGTAGAGCGACAGATAGATCATTAAACGAAAAGAGTGAATAAGGTAGGCTTTTTCCAGCGCCTTCTTTAATTCACTTTCTGCCCGTGAACTGCACAAGGTGTTGAAAGTGGCAATAAAAGCATTGTAGCGCTGAAAGAAAAAGGTAGGACTTTTACTGCTGTTGGTCAGCGACCCACTACGAATGCGCTGTTTGTAATACGTCTGCTGGGTTACCCATGCCTGTTTGCATTTCATAAATACCGATAAGGTAAAATTATGATCTTCATGCACGCGATCGACAAAGCGCAAATGATGCTGCTGGATAACGGTTTTTCTCAGCACGTAATTCCAGGCTGCAGAGGTATAGGAGCCGTTATGAAGCAACGCTAACAGCACATCCTGTGGCCGCTGAATGCCAGACAGGCTGTGCCTGACTTTAGGCCAGGTGATGTGCGGTTTATCTTCCCGGTAGGCGCTGGAATTAAAACAAAATAAATCGGTATCCGGATAATTTTCGACGACCTGAGTAAGCTCACTCACTAATCCGTCCGCCACCACATCATCAGGATCGCAAAAGAAAACGAACTGCCCTTGCGCCACTTCTACGCCTTTATCGCGCGCATTGCCTGCACCGCCGTTGGCTATTGTGATCATTTTCACCTGCGGAAGATGACCATAGTGCTGTTCAACTAAGGCTACCGTTCCATCGGTAGAGCTGTCGTTAACAATGATAATTTCGTTTGGCGCGCTAATTTGCCGTAATAATGAATCAACGCATTCGACAATATATTTTTCAACATTGTAAGTGGGAATAATGACCGATAACAGGATGTCAGACATACGAGATTTCTCTGCTGTTAGAAAATGACAAATAAAATCCACCAGCCTGAGACAGGCACTGACCAAGGGCGAATAGTAATTTTTAAAATAACAGGCGCTTACATTGAGCAGAGACATTTTACTGCCTGAATCAATAAAATGCCTGTCTCAATGTCGACAGGAAAAGGCGATCAAAAAAAACATCGTTAGCGGTTCTAAAGAATAACTGACAGATAATCACGTCCCTGTTTAGAAATCATTTAGAAATCATTATCTCATCAGGACGTTTTGGCTGCGCTATCTGTAACCAAACATGAATTACCGTTAAAAAATTCATGTAAAAAGGCCGTAAAGCCAACCCCTTTGATGCAACTAATCCTAATACTTCGCCGGGAGCCAAACGAAATCACATTGAATCATCGACATTTTTTACCCTTTCTTTTTTTGTGTCGCGTAAAAAACAACAACACCGTTTTTCATTTCATTCCTTTGTTTCATTATTTTGATATTCAAGTAACCAAATGTACGGATTCCGGGGATTTCATGGTGTTTATTCACCCGGATTAATGTATCAATGCCCCCTCCCTGCTTTTTTTAAGATTTGTCGTATCGGTTTTATCTCTCAGTCCTGACGTTTTTATCTGAAATCCTTTTGCAATTTTTACCTTTAGATTGTCAGAAAAATCATTTAAGCCCTGCCGTTGCCTCTGCCAGGATGAAAGCCTCAGTTCTCAACAAAAGATAATCAATAACTTTCAGTTATAAGGAGTCGTAAATGAGAGTGCTTACCCTGGCAGGTAGTCCGCGGTTTCCTTCACGGTCCACGTCGTTGTTAGCGCTATGCCAGCGCAAACTGGAATCATCCGGCGTTGAGGTCATTCCGTGGAACATCCATAACTTTCAACCTGACGATCTGATCAATGCACGCTTTGACTCCCCGGCGCTTTTAGCCCTGAGCGAAGACCTGGCTCAGGCTGATGGCCTGGTCATTGCCACGCCTGTCTATAAAGCCTCTTTTTCGGGGGCGCTAAAAACCGTTCTCGACCTGTTACCTGAACGCGCGCTGGCTCATAAAGTGGTGCTCCCGTTGGCCAGTGGTGGAAGCGCCGGTCATATGCTGGCCCTGGATTACGCACTTAAGCCAGTTTTAAATGCCCTTAAAGCCGAAGAAGTGCTTCATGGAGTTTACGCCGAAGATAATCAAATCAAACATTACGACCGCCAGCCAGAACTGGACCCGGTGCTGGCAAGCCGTCTGGATGAAGCGGTGCAATCGTTCTGGCTGGCGTTGTCACGACGTCATCAGCCCGTTGCCCTGGCCGTGTAAGGATACAGAGATGAAACGAATAGTCAGCGCGTGGTTAATGGCAGGGATGTTTGTAGCAGGGGCACAGGTTGACGCCGCAGAAGCGCCGCCCGCCCAGGTTCGCATCGGCTATCAGAAGGGGTCGGTCAGTATGGTGCTGGCAAAAGAGCACCGCCTGCTGGAGACGCGTTTCCCCCACACGACAATTCAGTGGATTGAATTTCCGGCCGGACCGCAAATGCTGGAAGCGCTGAACGTGGACAGCATTGATATTGGCAGTACCGGCGATATCCCGCCGATCTTCGCACAGGCCGCAGGAGCAGACTTACTGTATATCGGCTCCGAACCGCCGAAGCCCAAAGCTGAGGTCATTCTGGTCAGCCAAAACAGCCCGTTAAAATCCGTTGCCGATTTGAAAGGCAAAAAGGTGGCCTTTCAGAAAGGCTCCAGTTCCCATAACTTGCTATTGCGCGCGCTGGAAGAAGCGGGTCTGAGTTTCAAGGATATTCAGCCGGTTTATCTGACGCCTGCTGATGCCCGAGCAGCCTTCCAGCAGGGCAACGTTGACGCCTGGGCGATATGGGACCCCTATTATTCCGCCGTCCTGCTGCAGGGTAATGTCCGCGTATTGAAAGACGGCACCACGCTGAATCAAACCGGGCCGTTCTACCTTGCGACGCGCAGTTTTGCACAGGACCACAATGACTTCGTCTTAGCGACGTTAAAAGCCTTCAGTGACGCAGAAGCGCTGACGCGTAGCGAACGCGATCAGAGTATTCGTCTGCTTTCTACATCGATCGGTCTGCCTGAGGCCGTCATTGCCAGCAACCTTGACCATCGCCCGCCCAGCCCGGTCAGCCCGGTGAGTGCGCACACGGTCGCTTTGCAGCAGAAAACCGCCGATCTGTTTTATGCCAATCATCTGATTCCCGTGAAAGTATCGATTGCCGAGCGCATCTGGCATCCCCATGCCGTGACGCAATAAGGAGAGAAAAATGAGTGTTTCCGTATTTTGGTTCCTGCCAACCCATGGTGACGGACATTACCTTGGCACGGCTGAAGGCGCTCGCCCGGTTGACCATGCTTATTTACAACAGGTGGCACAGGCTGCCGACCGGCTGGGCTTTGGTGGCGTACTGATCCCGACGGGCCGCTCCTGTGAAGATGCCTGGCTGGTGGCGGCATCGTTAATCCCTGTGACTCAGCGTCTGCGTTTTCTGGTGGCCCTGCGTCCCGGTGTGATTTCGCCCACCCAGGCTGCGCGTCAGGCCGCAACGCTCGATCGCCTTTCCAACGGACGCGCGTTGTTCAACCTGGTGACCGGGGGCGATCCCGAGGAGCTGGCTGGTGATGGCGTATTTCTCGATCACCGCGAGCGCTATGCAGAATCGGCCGAGTTTACCCGCGTCTGGCGGCGCGTGCTGGAAGGCGAAACGGTAGATTACGAAGGCAAGCACGTTCATGTGCGAGGCGCTCGTCTGATGTTTAAGCCGGTACAGCAGCCTCGTCCGCCGCTGTGGTTCGGGGGTTCTTCAGAGCCCGCTCAGGATCTTGCCGCCGAACAGGTTGATGTTTACCTCACCTGGGGTGAACCACCTGCCCTGGTTAAAGAGAAAATTGAGCAAGTGCGGGCGAAAGCCGCAACACAGGGTCGGCAGGTTCGGTTTGGTATTCGCCTTCACGTGATCGTACGTGAAACCAATGAGGAAGCCTGGCAGGCAGCCGACAAGCTGATCGCCAACGTGGATGATGCCACCATCGCCAAAGCACAAAGCGCCTTTCAACGCACCGACTCGGTGGGTCAACAGCGCATGGCTGCTCTGCACGGCGGACGCCGCGATAAGCTGGAGATCAGCCCTAACCTCTGGGCCGGCGTCGGACTGGTGCGCAGTGGCGCAGGCACGGCGCTCGTTGGCGATGCGCCTACCGTGGCGGCACGGATGAAAGAGTATGAAGCCCTGGGCATTGAAACCTTTATCCTGTCGGGATATCCGCATCTGGAGGAAGCTTATCGCGTCGGTGAGCTGCTGTTTCCTCATCTGGATCTGAATATTCCTCAGGTCCCGCAACCGCGGGTGATTCAGGCGCACGGTGAAGCCGTTGCGAATGATTTTACGCCTGAGAAAAAAGCCGCCCGGGCCTGAGGAGATAACGATGACCAGACTACGTAAATCATTCTCAGCGGCGCTGGTGCCCTGGCTGCTGCCGGTGTTACTGGTGGTGGTCTGGCAAATTGCATCACAGACCGGCTGGCTGTCTACGCGTATTCTCCCAGCACCGGAAAAGATTGTGACCACCTTCTGGCAGTTGGCCGCCAGTGGCGAGCTCTGGCAGCATCTCGCCATCAGCAGTTGGCGGGCATTGCTAGGCTTCAGCATTGGCGGTTCCCTCGGTTTGCTGCTGGGATTGATCACCGGCACCTCGCGGCTGGGTGAGCGCCTGCTGGATACCTCACTACAAATGTTACGCAACGTGCCCCATCTGGCGCTAATCCCACTGGTTATCCTGTGGTTTGGCATCGATGAATCCGCCAAAATTTTTCTGGTGGCGCTGGGCACGCTGTTCCCTATTTACCTGAATACCTACCACGGTATTCGCAACGTGGACCCAGGCCTGGTTGAAATGGCGCGCAGCTACGGTCTATCCGGCTGGAGCCTGTTTGTTCAGGTGATCTTACCCGGCGCGTTACCGAGCATCATGGTAGGCGTGCGCTTTGGACTGGGATTAATGTGGCTAACGCTGATTGTGGCCGAGACGATTTCGGCTAACGCCGGTATTGGCTATCTGGCAATGAACGCCCGTGAATTTCTGCAAACGGATGTGGTGATGGTTGCCATCATTCTTTATGCCCTGCTGGGAAAACTGGCTGATGTCAGCGCATTACTGCTGGAGCGTGTCTGGTTACGCTGGCATCCGGCTTATCAACGTAAGGAGCAAACCGCATGATTAACTCCGCTATCCCGGCGCGTCTCAACGCGGGTACGCCCGTCGGTGTAAAGGGCGTCAGTAAGAAGTACGGCGAGCGCACCATTCTGAATCACATCGACCTGCATATTCCTTCCGGCCAGTTTGTTGCCGTGGTGGGCCGCAGCGGCTGTGGTAAAAGCACCCTGCTGCGCCTGTTGGCCGGGCTGGAAAACAGCACCCAGGGCCAACTGCTGGCAGGTAATGCGCCACTGCAGACTGCGCGCGACGAAACCCGGTTGATGTTTCAGGATGCCCGACTGCTGCCGTGGAAAAAAGTCATTGATAATGTCTCGCTGGGTCTGCGTGGCAACGCATGGCGTGAGGCCGCACGTGACGCGCTGGAGGCTGTCGGACTGGCTGACAGAGCACACGAGTGGCCTGCCGCGCTCTCCGGTGGTCAGAAACAGCGTGTGGCGCTGGCTCGGGCGCTGATTCACCGTCCCGGCCTGCTGCTACTGGATGAGCCGCTGGGGGCGCTGGATGCCTTAACGCGAATCGAGATGCAGGAGCTGATCGAATCGCTCTGGCAGCAGTACCACTTTACGGTTCTGTTGGTTACCCATGATGTCAGTGAAGCGGTCGCGATGGCTGATCGGGTGTTACTGATAGAGGAAGGTCAGATAGGACTGGATTTGCTGGTCGATCTGCCCCGCCCCCGACGACGGGGTTCAGCGCGTCTGGCAGAGCTGGAAGCGGAAGTGCTGGATCGGGTTATGCGCCGCGGCGCAACAGACAAACCGCCACGCTATGCGCAACAGCGTTAATCAAACGGCGGGCTGTTAACCCGCCGTTTTTTATCAGGCGTTCAGTGCCTTGGTAATTTTCTCGTACAGATCGCCAGACAGTTTATCCAGACCTTGCAACTGCTCCAGCGCCTGACGCATCAGCGCCTGGCGGTTAGCGTCATAACGTTTCAGACGAATCAATGGCTCAATCATACGCGAGGCCACCTGCGGATTGCGGGTATTAAGATCCGTCAACATCTCCACCAGGAAGCGATAACCACTGCCATCTTCGGCATGGAACGCCGAGGGATTACCTGAAGCAAACGCACCAATCAACGAGCGAATACGGTTGGGGTTACCCATACTGAAGGAACGGTGCGACAGTAAACGACGCACGTTGAGTAACGCATTTTGCGCCGGGCTGGTAGCCTGTAAGACAAACCATTTGTCCATCACCAGGCCATCCTTGTGCCAGCGCTCATCATAGTCCGCTAACAACGCATCACGGCACGGTAACTGTGCCGCCACCGCAGCAGTGAGTGCGGCCAGGGAGTCCGTCATGTTATTGGCATGCTGGTATTGCGCCTGCACCAGTTTATTCGCCAGATCCATGTCCCCGAAGGCCAGATAGTAAAGACAGATATTCTTCAGCGAACGTTTACCAATGTCTGCATGATCAACATGGTATTCAGCCTGCTGATTCGCATGGTAGACGGCAAAGAACTCATCGGCCAGCTCACGGGCCAGCGTACGCACCAGCGCCTCACGCACCAGCGCAATGGCCTGCGGATCGATAATTTCAAACAGCTCGGCGATTTCGTTTTCACTTGGCAGCGATAAAATCAGGGCGGTGAGCGCCGGATCGCTGTCGGCATCCAGCAACACCGTGCGGAAGGCATCTGCGACATGCAGTGGCAATGACAGATGCTGGCCTTGCTGATGACGCGCCACGTTGAGGCGCAAGTAAGTGGCTAACAGGCTTTGTGCGGCATCCCAGCGTGAAAAGTCGTTGCGTGCATGGCGCATCAGGAAAGTCAGCTGCGCATCGCTCCACTTATAATCGAGCTTCACCGGCGCGGAAAACTCACGCAGCAGTGACGGCACTGGCTGGAAATAGACATTATCGAAAACAAAGGTCTGGAACTCTTCCGTTACGTTCAACACGTTATGCACCGGATGGCCGTCACGCTGAAGCGGAATCACCTTACCCTGCCCGTCATAGAGTTCGATATCCAGCGGGATATGCAGTGGCAACTTCTCTTTCTGCTCGGCCGTCGGCGGCGTGTGCTGGGTAACATGAAGCGTGTACTGTTCCAGTTCCGGATTGTAGTCATCGCGTACCGACAGCGTTGGCGTGCCCGACTGACTGTACCAGCGACGGAACTGAGAGAGATCGATATTAGAAGCGTCTTCCATAGCCTGAACAAAATCATCGCAGGTGGCTGCGCTGCCGTCGTGGCGTTCGAAATACAGCTGCATCCCTTTCTGGAAATTCTCTTCACCCAGCAAGGTGTGCAGCATACGGATCACTTCAGAGCCTTTTTCATACACCGTTAAGGTGTAGAAATTGTTCATTTCGATCACCTGATCCGGGCGGATCGGATGCGCCATTGGGCTGGCGTCCTCGGCAAACTGCGCGCCGCGCATGATGCGCACGTTATCTATGCGGTTAACCGCACGCGATCCGAGGTCGGAGCTGAACTCCTGATCGCGAAAGACGGTCAGTCCCTCTTTCAGGCTCAGTTGGAACCAGTCGCGACAGGTTACGCGGTTGCCGGTCCAGTTATGGAAATACTCATGACCAATGACTGCTTCAATCCCCAGATAATCTTTATCGGTGGCGGTTTCGGCTTTTGCCAGCACGTATTTGGAGTTGAAAACGTTCAGGCCTTTATTCTCCATCGCGCCCATATTGAAGAAGTCCACGGCAACAATCATAAAGATGTCGAGGTCATACTCCAGGCCAAAGCGCTCCTCATCCCACTTCATGCTGTTCTTCAGGGAGGTCATCGCCCAGTCGGCACGATCCAGATTGCCGCGATCGACAAAGATCTCCAGCGCAACATTGCGACCAGAACGCGTGGTAAAGCTGTCACGCAGTACATCAAAGTCACCTGCCACCAGTGCAAACAGATAGCACGGTTTAGGGAAAGGATCCTGCCACTTTACCCAGTTACGGCCCTGATCATCTTTACCGCTGTCAATGCGGTTGCCGTTTGACAGCAGGTAGGGATAACGGCTGCCGTCAGCGATAATGGTAGTGGTAAAGCGCGCCAGCACGTCGGGGCGATCCAGATACCAGGTGATATGGCGGAAACCTTCGGCTTCGCATTGGGTGCAGAGCGCTTCACCGGATTTGTAGAGCCCTTCAAGGGCGCTGTTACGGTCAGGATGAATATCATTGACGATTTTAAGCGTGAAGCTGTCTGGTAACTGACTTAATACCAGCGAACCCGCGTCTTCATGCCAGGCCGTCCAGGCCTGACCATTGACTTCCAGCGACACCAGCGTCAGATCTTCGCCATCCAGACGCAGTTCAGCCTGGTGGTCTCCCTGACGTTTAACCTGACTCACCGCCGTCACCCGCGTCGTCGTTTCATCCAGTTCAAAGGTTAAATCGATATCGGTGATGGTGTAGTCTGGCGCACGATAATCGTGTCGATATTTTATTTGTGGCTGCTGCGTCATATTCCGTCTCGCATGTAGTAGTTATTCGTCAAAGTCTACGCATTCGTCGCTAAAGTAAAAGTATAAGCATTACTCGTCAAACGTCTAAGCATGATGCGCCGAGCTTAGCATGCACAATGCATGTATCAGATAAAATGGCTACAATTTGTTAACAATGACACATTTCGTCCTCGACTCGCTATCCTCAAATATGCTGTGATCGCTCTCTGTTAGTGATTTATACTTTTGCGTCTTTTACGACGTTAAACACACCGGGCTCTGCGCCACCGAACAGGATGCTGAAACGCGCCATGACAGGACATGCTTCCCCGATACTGACTTCGCTGCTGGATACGGATGCTTATAAGCTTCATATGCAGCAAGCCGTATTCCACCGTTACCATGATGTCACGGTGGCCGCGGAGTTCCGCTGCCGTAGCGACGAGCTGCTGGGTTTTTATGCTGACGAGATCCGTGCGGCAATAGATGCCATGCAGGCGCTGGCACTCACCGAGGCTGAATATGCCTGGTTATCTGACCTGCCCTTTTTTGCTGATGACTACCTTAGCTGGCTGCGAAACTTTCGCTACGACCCACAACAGGTCGAAGTCCAAAATCACCATGGCAAGCTGGCTATCCGCATCCAGGGCCCCTGGCGGGAAGTCATCCTGTGGGAAGTCCCACTGCTGGCGCTGATCAGCGAAGTGGTTCACCGTCACCGCACACCCGCCATCAGCAGCCAGCAGGCCGTGGAATTTCTGCATCAGAAACTGGACAGGTTTCAAACCCAGGTGGCCGACACCGATATGTCACGTTTCCGATTGATGGATTTTGGCACCCGACGCCGTTATTCACAGGGCGTGCAGGAATCGATTGTCAGCACCCTGAAACAGGATTTTCCGTGGCTGATGGGCACCAGTAACTATGATCTGGCGCGCCGCCTTGAACTTACGCCAGTAGGTACTCAGGCCCACGAGTGGTTTCAGGCTTTTCAGCAAATCAGCCCGGTGCTGGCGAACAGCCAGCGCGCGGCCTTACAGGCCTGGCTGGATGAATATGATGACAAGCTGGGTATTGCCTTGACCGACTGTATTGCCATGGATGCCTTCCTGCGCGATTTCGGTCCGGTCTTCGCCCGGCGTTATCAGGGACTGCGCCACGACTCAGGTGACCCGGTTGAGTGGGGCGAGAAAGCCCTAGCGCACTATCAGCAGTTGGGTATCGATCCGCTCACGAAAACGCTCGTGTTTTCGGATAATCTCAACCTGGAGAAATCGCTGGCGCTCTATCGTCACTTTGGCCAGCGTACCAACGTTGTATTCGGCATCGGCACGCGCCTGACCTGCGACATTCCCGGTGTTACGCCACTCAATATCGTGATCAAGCTGGTGCAATGTAATGGCAAGCCGGTCGCTAAGCTCTCTGACAGCCCAGGTAAAACGATCTGTCAGGACAAAGCGTTTGTTAAAGCCCTGCGAAAAGCCTTTGACCTGCCGCTGGTTAAAAAAGCCAGCTAGCCTCTTTGTTATCGGGGCGTTAACGCGCCCCGCCTTCCCGGCATTAAATCTGATATTCCCCTGAATTTTGCTTGTTTCCTGTTGACTCACAAGTAACATAGCTACACCCCAGTCTGGGGAATTCATTCACACACTTCTTCTATATAGAGAGATATTTATGAGCGTAGTGCCTGTAGCGGATGTACTGCACGGTCGCGTCGCGGTTGACAGTGACGTCACCGTACGTGGTTGGGTGCGTACCCGAAGAGATTCCAAAGCCGGTCTTTCCTTTATCGCTGTCTATGACGGCTCCTGCTTTAATCCCGTTCAGGCTGTCGTCAATAATTCTCTGAATAATTATCAGGACGAAGTGCTGCACCTGACCACTGGCTGTTCCGTCATTGTCACCGGTAAGGTGGTTGCGTCGCCGGGTCAGGGTCAGGCATTCGAAATCCAGGCGACAAAACTGGAAGTGGTGGGCTGGGTAGAAGATCCCGACAGCTACCCGATGGCGGCAAAACGCCACAGTATTGAATACCTGCGTGAAGTCGCGCACCTGCGTCCGCGTACCAACCTGATTGGCGCTGTAGCCCGGGTGCGTCACACGCTGGCACAGGCGCTGCATCGCTTCTTCCATGAGAACGGTTACTTCTGGGTCTCCACGCCGCTTATTACCGCCTCCGATACCGAAGGAGCCGGTGAGATGTTCCGCGTCTCAACCCTGGACATGGAAAACTTACCGCGCAACGATCAGGGTAAAGTCGACTACTCCGAGGATTTCTTCGGTAAAGAAGCCTTCCTGACGGTGTCCGGTCAGTTAAACGGTGAAACCTACGCCAGTGCCCTGTCGAAAATCTACACCTTCGGCCCGACTTTCCGCGCGGAAAACTCCAACACCAGCCGCCATCTGGCAGAATTCTGGATGCTGGAACCGGAAATCGCTTTCGCCTCATTAGACGATGCGGCAGCCCTGGCGGAAGCCATGCTGAAGTATGTCTTCCAGGCCGTTCTGAATGAGCGTGCGGACGATATGGCGTTTTTTGCCGAACGCGTAGACAAGGATGCGATTAATCGCCTGGAGCGTTTTGTTACTACCGATTTCGCCCAGGTCGATTATACCGATGCCGTCGATATCCTGATGAACTGCGGTCAGACCTTTGAGAACCCTGTGTCATGGGGCATCGATTTATCCTCTGAACATGAACGTTATCTTGCCGAGAAGCATTTCAAAGCGCCGGTGGTGGTTAAAAACTATCCGAAAGATATCAAGGCGTTCTATATGCGCCTGAACGACGACGGTAAAACCGTGGCCGCGATGGATGTGTTAGCGCCGGGCATCGGTGAAATCATCGGGGGTTCTCAGCGTGAAGAGCGTCTGGATGTGCTGGATGCGCGTCTGGAAGAGATGGGTCTGAAAAAAGAAGATTACTGGTGGTATCGTGATCTGCGTCGCTATGGCACCGTGCCACATTCAGGTTTTGGATTAGGTTTCGAACGTTTAATCGCCTATGTCACCGGCGTACAAAATGTAAGAGATGTTATCCCCTTCCCACGCACGCCTCGCAACGCGAGCTTCTGATTTTCAGCATTAAATATAAGAAATTCATATATATAAAGAGGTCGGCATCGCCGGCCTTTTTTTATTTTTGTAAATTTTGATATGTCTCACAAAGTTCCGTTATTTTTACATTTTGTAATACATATTTTATATTTGAAACAAGATTACGACTTTTGTAGCATTTTCGCAGTAGAATTACCCGGTGGGGGATGGAAAGATGCGTGCAGACACAGGAGACACCAAACTTCTTTCAAGGTTCACGTAAAGTTTTCTTGACGGCAGTGGCAGGTGTCCAAATAACTCCAATGAGGGTAATAAATAATGATGAAGCGCAACATTCTGGCAGTGGTTATCCCTGCTCTGCTCGCCGCCGGCGCAGCTAACGCAGCAGAAGTTTATAACAAAGACGGCAACAAGCTGGACCTGTACGGTAAAGCGGATGCACGTCATACTTTCTCTGATAACGCAGGTGATGACGGCGATCAGACTTATGTTCGCTTCGGTTTCAAAGGCGAAACCCAGATTAATGACCAGATGACCGGTTACGGTCAGTGGGAATACAACGTTCAGGCGAACAACTCTGAAGGTTCTGATGCACAAAACAATAACAAAACCCGTCTGGGCTTTGCTGGTCTGAAATTTGGTGATGCCGGTTCAATCGACTACGGCCGTAACTACGGTGTGGTTTATGACGCAATCGGCTGGACCGATATGCTGCCAGTATTCGGTGGTGACTCAGGTAACTCCGATAACTTTATGAATGGTCGTAGCACCGGTCTGCTGACCTACCGTAACACCAACTTCTTTGGTCTGGTGGATGGCTGGAACTTCGCCGTTCAGTATCAGGGCAAAAATGACCGTACTGATACCCGCCGCGCGAACGGTGATGGCTACGGTATTTCAACCTCTTACACCTCTCCAATTGGCGTTGGCATCGTAGGTGCATACAGCAGCAGCGATCGTACCAATGCCCAGGCGGCAGGTGCACAGACCACATTTAGTAATTCCGGCAGCACCACCACCGCTTCAACCACAACGGGTGAAGGCGCTGGTAAACGTGCTGAGAGCTGGGCAACTGCTCTGAAATATGATGCGAACAACATCTATCTGGCAGCGATGTATGGTGAAATGCGAAATGCTGCACCAATCTCACGCTCAACAACAGGTACCTTTAACATTAACGGCCAGACATTTAGCAACGCTTCTTTAAGCGGTTATGCTAACAAAGCCCAGATCATTGAACTGGTAGCACAGTATCAGTTCGACTTCGGTCTGCGTCCTTCACTGGCCTACGTGCAGTCTAAAGCAAAAGACATCGAAAATATCGGCGATGCTGACCTGTACAAATACTTCGATGTGGGCGCAACCTACTACTTCAACAAAAACATGGCCACCTACGTTGATTACAAAATCAACCAGCTGGACAAAAACAACCCACTCGGCATTCCTAACGATGACGTAGTTGGTGTTGGTCTGGTTTACCAGTTCTAAGTTTGTTGATGCAGTACAAAAAACGGAGCTTCGGCTCCGTTTTTTAATGCCGTTTTCTCGCCCTCTCCCCGGTTATTTCCCCCCGACAACATAAGAACGGGTAATTCTGGCGCACAGACGATGAATTTTATCGCAAACGGTTGGCATTTCGCCGTGCTGACGTTAACCTGATGGTTCATTTGCTAAAGTTCACGCTACTGGACCCGACTCATGTTTGAATCGATCTCTGCTGCACCCGCTGATCCTATCCTTGGCCTGGCCGATCTCTACCGTGCCGACGACCGCCCAAATAAAATCAATCTTGGTATTGGTGTTTATAAAGATGAAACCGGGAAAACGCCGGTGCTCACCAGCGTTAAAAAAGCAGAACAGTACCTGCTTGAAAACGAAACCAGTAAAAATTACCTGAGCATTGACGGTCTGCCGGATTTCGCGCGTTGCACGCAGGAATTGTTATTTGGCAAAGGCAACGCCCTGATCGCGTCGGGCAGAGCCCGTACGGCGCAGACGCCGGGCGGTACGGGTGCACTGCGCGTCGCCGCAGATTTCCTGTCTACCCAGACCGCCGTTAAGCGCGTGTGGGTGAGCAACCCGAGCTGGCCTAACCACAAAAATGTGTTCAATGCTGCCGGGATTGAGGTATGCGAATACCAGTATTACGACGCGGCTAACCATACGCTGGACTTTGACGGCATGCTGGCCTCCCTGAAAGAGGTGAAAGCCGGTGATGTGGTGCTGTTTCACGGCTGCTGCCATAACCCGACCGGTATTGACCCAACAGCAGAGCAGTGGCAACAGCTGGCACAGCTCTCCCAGGCCAACGGCTGGTTGCCCCTGTTCGACTTCGCCTACCAGGGCTTTGCCCGTGGTCTGGAAGAGGATGCGGAAGGGCTGCGCATTTTTGCTGCCAGCCATCAGGAACTGATTGTCGCCAGTTCTTATTCCAAGAACTTTGGCCTGTATAACGAACGTGTTGGTGCAATTACATTGGTTGCAAGCGACGCCGCGACGGTCGAGACCGCGTTTAGCCAGGTGAAATACACCATTCGCGCTAACTACTCCAATCCTCCGTCACACGGTGCCGCCGTCGTTGCCACCATCCTGGGTAATGACGCGCTGCGTACTATCTGGCAGCAAGAGCTGTCTGATATGCGTCAGCGTATCCAGCGCATGCGTCAGCTGTTTGTTAACACGCTGGCGGATAAAGGCGCACAGCAGGACTTCAGCTTTATCATCAAGCAGAATGGGATGTTCTCATTCAGCGGATTGACCAAAGATCAGGTCATCCGCCTGCGCGAGGAGTTTGGGGTTTATGCCGTTAATTCGGGCCGCGTGAACGTTGCCGGTATGACGCCAGATAATATGTCTGCACTGTGTGAGGCAATTGTCGCCGTACTTTAGGCTGATACCGCATAAAAAAATGGGCCGCTCTGGCCCATTTTTTATTGCAGGAAAGGATTGGTCAGACGTTCACGTCCCAGCGTTGACACAGGACCGTGACCGGGTAAAAACGTGACATCGTCGCCTAGCGGCAGCAGCTTATTTTTTATCGCATCGATGAGATGCTGATGATTGCCCTGCGGGAAATCAGTGCGCCCTACACCACCGCTAAAAATCACATCACCCGAAATCAGTAAGCGACCTTTGGCATCAAAAAATACAATGTGGCCTGGCGTATGTCCCGGGCAGTGCAGTACGTCGAGCGTGACCTGGCCGACCTGAACAGTGTCACCTTCCTCCAGCCAGCGATCCGGCGTCAGTGGCGCGCAGTACTCAAGACCAAACATTTGGCTTTGCGTGGGTAATGATTCCAGCCAGAATGCATCCTGCTTTTGCGGACCGACCAGCGGCACCTTCCAGAATGCAGCCAGTTCCGCCGCCGCCCCAACGTGATCGAGATGACCGTGCGTAAGCAGGATCTGTGCGGGCTTTACCTCAAGCTGTGCCAGCGTTTGCTTGATGGTCTCAGCATCGCCACCGGGGTCCACAAGGGCGGATTCACGCGTGGTTTCACACCAGATAACCGAACAATTCTGCGCAAAGGCGGTGACGGGGATAATGTGATAGTTCATAACGCTCCATGGTCGGCACCCGCAGCGTTGCCGACGTTACTACCAGTGCCTGACGGGACCGGTATCAATATGTACAAAGTTGCTGCTGGGGTAATATCCTACACCACCGGCTCGCATTTTTAATGCGGCTTTGCGAACATTCGCCAACGTCACCCCTTCAATATGAAAATCCATCGCCTGACCTTTGGTGTGGTAACTGTGTTTTGCCACACCAGGTCCCGACTCCCGCAGCATATTGTTCGTCGCCAGTGAGCGATAGCCGGAGACGAGCTGAACGGGTTTGCGCGTTTCCAACAGCGCCTGAAGACGATAGAGCTGGTCAAACAGATGGGGATCGATACTTTTTGTTTTATTGGCACGGTAGTCGCGGAAAAAGTGGTTCAGGCGTGACAATTCACTTTTGTCGTAACTTTTACCGTTAAAAAATTCAGTTTTAAGGGTTTCGCCAGTGTGAAGATTATTGAGCGTTAAAATCCGTGGACGTGAAGTGGAGAGTGAAGCCATCGCGGTCTCTGGCAGTAAGGCCAGACCGGCAGCGGCACTTCCGCAAAGCAGCAGTTTGCGACGTAAAGAATCGATTGTAGACATGGAGCGGTTTACCTGAAAACAGAGTCAAAGACATGTGCAAAAAACGTACTGGCGGAACCATAACTTCCTGGCGCTAGCACGTCAACCCATTATGGGCAAGTTTGGAAGGCGGCTCCAGATAAAGCCGCCTTAATGACAGGACTGAATCACGCAGAGGCCGTGCGACTAACGATTAAAAATCAACCATTAGAGCAACAACTGTTGCGCACGGCTTAAGACCTGGCTGGCTGAACGCGCCGTATTATCATAATTGTAAATATCTGTACGGAACTGCGTTTTACCGTCATCCGCGACCCAGGCCGTTAAATAATACAGGTTAACCGGGATGCGATGGCGAATAGGCACATAGCGCGTGTCACCCTGCTTAAGCGTGTCAGAAATACGGGCATCGTTCCAGCCGACATCCTGCAACAGAATACCCGCCAGTTCTGAGGCTTTATTGACGCGCACGCAGCCCGAGCTTAGTGCACGAATATCGCGCTGGAACAGGTTGTGGTTCGGCGTGTCATGCAGATAAATCGCATCTGAGCTTGGCATATTAAACTTATAGCGACCCAGCGAGTTGGTTTGCCCCGGTGCCTGACGTATGCGGTAAGGGAAAGAAGACGCGGACACCATGCTCCAGTCAATCATGCTGGGATCGATGACTTCAGAATCGGCACTCCAGCCAGACAGCAGGGTATAACCGTGCTTATACAGATAGGTGGGGTCCTGTTTCACTTTAGGAATAATGTCCTGACGCACCAGGTTGGTCGGCACATTCCACGGCGGATTCAGCACCACATTATTCAGTGCGCTTCGCATCAACGGCGTTTTACGATCTGGCCGGCCCACGATAACCCGGGAGGACAGAACTTTTGTGCCGTTGTTGTAATAGTTCAGCGAGTAGTTGGGGATGTTAACCATAATGCCGTTGTGCATATCATCCGGCAGCAGGCGCAGGCGCTGAATATTCAACGCCAGTAAGGCAGCACGCTGCTGGGGTGAGACATTCAGCCATTCACGTGTGCGCAGGCCAATCGCCCCATCGGCGTCAAGTCCCTGCCACTGCTGAAAGCGTTTTACCGCCGCCACCAGGTTGTCATCATAGACGTTCACACCGCCCGGTGCCGCGGGGGCATTTTGCACATTGCCTGAAACATCGGGCGTGGTGGCGGGTATATCATTAACCGTCACTGCCGAAGGACTCACGGCGACAGGCTGCTCGCTGTGGCTGGCAGGAACGGGCGCGGTAGGAACGACGTCCTCGTTGGGCGCAGGTACGGCAACCTGAGCGCTTAACATACCGCTGCGGCGTAATATTTCGCGTAAGGCCGGCACATCGTCACTGACCTGTCCAGGTCGTAAGGTGTCACGATTTTTAATTTGCGGCCAGGGCTGTTTATCTTCAAGCAGACTCTTCAGCGCCTTGTGCATCAAAGGATACTGCGGATGCTGCGGCACCAGTGAATTGACAAAGGCCAGCGAACTGCCCGCATTCACCGCATTCTGCCATGCATTGATCACGGACACCGACGGTACCGCCAGCTTGTAAGGGACGGTGCTGTACAGCCAGGTTTCCCCCTGAACAGGCACCGTTGACACAAACTGCAAATAGCCCAGCATCGCATCGGACAGCGTTACATCGCGGGCGAAATCTTTAATAGTCGGATCGGTCAGGCGATCGACCCAGCGGGTAAACTGCGGCTGGACGCCGGAAAGCGCAACCTCCGCCAGCTGCTGCTGAAACTTTTGCACGGCGTCAGGATCTTGCCAGATTGGCTGCATATTTCGCGCGGCATACAGGGCAGCCAGTGAAGCGCCATAAAAAGGTTGGTTATCGCCTGAAAAAGCCTGTCGGATCTTCTGCTGGCTCTCGCTGACGGACAGGGCTGCATGCGTCATTTGCGTGCCCGGCATGGCAGCGATGATAGCGGCCTGAGCCATGGCACAAGGAATCAGCGTTAGTGCCAGCGCAAGCCACGAACTAACCTGATGAATTTTTGAGCTTTTATTCAGTAACATCCCTGCCCCCTTCATTAATCTACCGCGCAGCATGTCAGGAAACGGCTGCGATCGGGCTGTTACCCATATTATTGAGTATACGAATAAAAACGGCATTTGCCTCCTGTGACAAATGCCGTTACCAGATTAACCAATGGCGCTGTTTTTGACTATCTCTGCATCATGAATATTATGTCGTGGTTTCGCTTGCTGGATCGGCTTCGCTACTGCGTTTCGCAGGCAGCGGATCGGCGGCAAATCCGCGTAATCCCACCACGTGAACGTGCTCGGTATTATTAAATACTTTACGCATCAGTTTATAAGTGGTGCCCTTCTCCGGACTGATGTTCTCTGGTGCCGCAATAACCAGCTGCATCTCCAGACGCTCACAGAGTTCAAACAGCGTCGCGATAGAGCGTGCATCCAGACGTGCGGCTTCATCCAGGAACAGCAGACGGCAAGGTGAAATATCTTTACCGCGCAGGCGGCGTGATTCCTCTTCCCAGCTCTGAACGACCATAACCAGAATCGACATCCCGGTACCAATCGCCTCACCGGTAGACAGCGCACCACTTTCTGCGCGCAGCCAGCCGTCCGAACCACGATTGACCTCGACTTCCATCTCCAGGTAATTACGGTAGTCCAGCAGCTCTTCACCAATGGTCTGCGGCGTGCGCTGGCCCATATCAATATGCGGATTCAGACGTTGATAAAGCTTCGCCAGCGCTTCCGAGAACGTGAGTCGGTTGCTGTTAAACAGATCCTGATGCTGTTCATGCTCTTCAGACAACGTATCCAGCAGCATCGCGTGGGTTTCCCGCACGTTAACGTTAAGCCGAACGCTGCGCACCTGACCAAAGCTAACGGTTTGTAACCCCTGGTTAAGCTGGCGAATACGGTTCTGTTCACGCTGGATCGTTTTACGAATAATGTTCGCCACGCTACGTGAACTGATCGCCAGAGTTTGCTCACGGGCCGTCAACTCCTCCGTCAGCCGATTGAGTTCAATCTCCATCTGTTCGATGGCTTCAACCGGATCGTCGGTGCGAATAATATCCTGACGGATACGTTCGCGCAGATGTTGATACACGGCGATGAAAAACTGAATCTTACGTTCCGGACGTTTAGGATCTTCAGACAAACGCAGCACGTCGCGCAGATGTTCGTTATCCGCAACCGCCAGGCGCAGTGCGCCCAGCGCCTTATCCGACATGGAGCGCAGTTCATCGCCACTGAGATAAGCCAGTTCACGGCGATGCAGACGGCGTTCCACCCCGTTGTCTTTAACCAGACGCAGTACCAGGCACCAGCCCGCTTTGGCGCTGACCACCTGTTCACGGTTCTGGTGATAGTTACGTTCAAGCTGGCGCAGCTTTTTCTGCAGGTTGTCCATCTCTGCTTCGCAGAAGGTGAGCTGTTTCTCCAGCTGATTGCGGCGGGCGCGGTTGTGGCTCAGCGCCGTATAAAGCTCGTCACGGCGGATTCGCGCGCGTTCTTCCGCGCTGGCATCGGCCTGAACACCAATGTCCTGCATTTCCTGCTGCAGCTCTTTCAGCATGTCGCGCTTGGCATCATAAGCACTTTTTAACGATGCCAGCACCTGCGAATACTGCGTCAGCTGCGACTGATGCGCGCGCAGACGTTCACGCGTGCGGCTCCGTTCGGCTTCGGCCTGCTCCAGCCGCTGCCGTAGTTTATCGCTCAGGTCGTTGTTGCCGCCCAGCATGCCAGCCGAGTCGTCATAGCTAAAATGCGCCCGGCGCTGTACCACTTCCGTCAGGGCAAACGCCTGCTGACGCGCATTGCGCTGCTGTTGCTGCGCCTGCTGGTAATCCGCCTGCAGCTGTTCGTGCTGTTCAGGATCGCTTTGCAGTACCGCAATCATCGGCTCAAGTTTGGCCAGTTTCGTCCCATGTAAATGCAGGAAACGTGCGGCCTCCTGCGCCTCTTCGACCTGCTCGCGAATCTCTTCACAACGATCCGCCAGGGTTTCATCCAGCAACAGGTTAATGCGCGGCAACAGGCGGTTAAGCTGTGCAACGCCCTCTTTCGCCAGCTCAAACTGCTGACGCTGCTGCTGATTGTTGCTTTCATGTTGATTGAGCGCACGTTCCAGCTCACCGCGACGGGCGCCGAGCTGACGGATTTGTGCTTCAGGATCGTCATCGAAGGCCACCGCAAGGTGACTGCCGATAAAGCGGCTGAAAGACTGGTGTAAACGTTGCGTCTTCTGAACGTCAAAAGACAACGTGGCATAGCGTTCCGCCAGGCGATCGCGCTCATTGTTAAGCAGCTCGAGTTGGTTTTCGCGTGCCGCCCGACCAAATAAAGGAATTTTTGGGAAGCGGGAATAGCGCCACTGACGCTCGGCAACTTTCACCACGACTGCGTTTTGTAGCTCGTCTACGCTGAACACGCTGTCATCGAACGACTGGGGGTCCCCTTCGATCAGGTACAGATCTTCCGGGCACTCTTCTAAGCCATCCAGTTGCTCGCGCACCAGCGACAGATCGGGCACCACAATGGCGTGGCGCGACGGGCCATACAGCGCGGAGAAGTAAGGTGCATCGTTCAGCGTCACGTCATCATAAATTTCTGACAGCAGTACGCCGCCAAACCGTTCGGCAAGCTGATTCAGGCGAGGATCTTCGGCACCGCCCGGTTGGCTGAGACGTTCAATTTGCTGCTCAATTTCACGTTTGCGCGCCGCCACTTCGTCACGTTCAACGGTGGTTTCACGCTCGCGTTCCAGCAACTGCTGCATGTATTCGGTCACGTCCTGGCTGCTGGCCAGTTCCTGACCGGTTTGCTCACTGAGCTGAGTCAGGATTTCTTGTGCTGCCAGCCAGTGCGGCGCGCGCGCGGTCAGCGACGTGATGCGTTCGCGCAGCTGCTCAAGTTCCTGGCGCATCATCATGCGCTGTTCGCCCGCGTCAGCCACGCTGCTGTTGAGCTGCTCGATTTGCGCTTCGAGTTCACGCTGCAACCCTTCCAACGCATCAGGCTCGTAATGCTGGCCCTGACGTTTACAGAACTCTGCCAGCAGACGTTCGGCTTCCTGTTGTTCGCGCAGGCGCTGTTCAAGCTCATTCAGGCGCAGACGCAGTGACGAAAGTTGATCGGCATGGTGACGCTGATTGCTGGCATCGCGCAGCAGATCGCGGCCGACTTGCCACGCCTCTTTGCGGCTGACGTCACCGGCAATGCTGGTAACCAGCGACAACGCCTGCTCAAACTGGCTGTGAGCCGCTTCCGCTACGCTCAGCTTCTGCTCAAGATGCAACAGTTGCCCCGTGGCTTCTTCTTCTTTCGCCTGGAAGCTGGCCTGCCATTCGGCAGCATTTTCAATATTCAGATCCGGCAGCTGGCACAGCGATCGCGCACGTTCCAGCGCCTGTAACGCCTGTTGGTACTGGATCGCCCGGGTTTGTTGCACATCCAGCGCCTGCTGAAAATCGGCCAGCTGGCTTTTCAGCTCATCGACTTCCAGTTCGGCCGCCTCAGCACGGGCCTCATTTTCTTCCTGGATTTCACGCGCTTCGGCGACCACTTCGCTCTGCTCTTCCAGACGCAGCGTTAGATCCTCGATATCGCTGTCATACCGGGTAATCTTCTCTTGCTGGCGCATCGCCGTTTGCACCAGATTCAGGTGATCGCTGGCTGCCTGATAATCGATTTCGAGATCGCTTTCCGCCCCGCTGTGTTCGGCCAGCTCGCGCGCCATTTCCACATGACGGAACTGTTCAGAGGCCAGCTGTTTGCGGCTGCTGAACAGCTCATTGCGCAGTTGTAAGGCGCTATCAAGATGAATGCGTCGCTCATTGGCGTGACGCATGTAGTCTGCCGAAACGTAGCTGGTGGCTTCAGAAATCAGATGCTTGAACAGGTCACGATCGGACTGCGTCACGCGGATGGCTTCCAGCGTCATGCGGTTTTCGCGCAGTGCCGCTTCCATATCCTGAAACGCTTTGCGCACGCCGCTGTTTTCCGGCAACAGGTAGTCGCGCAGAGAGCGGGTAATCGCACTGGAGATACCGCCGTAAAGTGACGCTTCGATCAGGCGATAAAACTTGCTGCGATCGCTGGCTGAACGCAGGCGACGCGGCACGACACCGAGATCAAACATCATGGCATGATAGTCGGTGACCGAGCTGTACTGACGGAACTGGACGCCTTCCAGTGCCTCAACGCGTTCTTTTACCTCGTTAAGCGGTAAAACACGTGCCTGACGGCTGTTGAGGATTTCCGTGAGCATGTCGGTAGGCAGCGTATCCGTGGGCAGCCCATGAATACTGAAAGGCTTGATATCGACCTTCTTATCACGTCCGGCGATCTGCTGCAGTCTGACACCCACGACAACGCGTTGATGACGGGAATTGACCACGTCCAGCATGGCATAGCAGACGCCGGCGCGAAGTTTACCGTGCAGGCCTTTATCGCGTGAACCCGAGGTGGCGCCAGCTTCAGTAGTGTTACGGAAGTGCAACAAGGTTAAGTCAGGAATCAGCGCCGTGACAAAGGCCGCCATGGTGGTTGACTTACCTGCCCCGTTCCCACCCGACAGCGTGGTGACCAGTTCATCAAGATCAAAGGTTCGGGCAAAAAAACCGTTCCAGTTGATCAGCGTTAGCGAACGAAATTTGCCGCGTTCAATCATGCCTGTTCTTCCTCCGCGATATCACCCGCATCGCTGTCATTCTCTTCACTGTCTTCCGCCTCAGTCGTGGCCGTTGCGTTGTCCAGCAACATTGCCTCGCCGTCACGAATCAGGCGCAACTGCGCTTCCCGCGGATCATCACCGCTGCGCACATCGGCACCAAAGCGAAAAACAGACTCGATAATACGAAACTTGCTGCTGTCATTGCCAAAGAACCACACCATACCAAGACGACGCAGGCGGCTTAAGGAAGCCCGCATTTTTTCCTGCAGCTTGGCACGATCGAGATCCGAGCCGGTTGAGCGCTGGTTAACCAGCTTCAGCAGTTTGCTTTCATCAGCCAGGGACAGCAGCTCGTCATACAGCTCCTGCTGGGTAAAAATACCTTCGTTCGCCAGACGTTCCGGGCTGAGATAGAGATAGCACAGGATTTTACCGACCATCATATCCAGCTCAGACAGGACAGAGCGAGGAATCAACGTGGTTGAGCGTGGACGCAGATAGAAGAATCCCTCTGGCGCGCGGATCAGCTCAACGTTATAGCGCGTATAAAATTCTTCCAGATACTGCTGGTAATCCATCAGAAAAGCGTGGTTATCCAGCTCTTCAATGCCAATGTGGCGTCCGGCACGCAACTGACTGTCCAGCGCCGGAAAAATCGGATTTGCCAGTGCCTGTGCCAGTTTAACCGGCATCACTTGTTCAATATTTGTCGATGACATGTGCCTGCACCTTGGCTCCGTAATCATTAATGGCTTGCCATTCCACAGGCAAACCGGCTAAATCGGCTTCCGCTACGCCGAGTCGCACCGCCTGATCCACTACGATGCGCGCAAGGTCAAAGTGACGCGCGCGTGGGTATTGGGCCAGATAGTCGCGCATTACCACGGCGAGGTTGAGCGGTTTTTGCTGCGTTTTGTAACTCTCTAAGGCTTCTTCAATCATGGCCGCCAGCTGCTCGCGAATTTCATTAAATTCTTCAAATTCCAGCTCGGCAGGCAGTTCGCCCATGACTTCGTCGTTACGCAGCGTCAACTCGTCATCACGCATATCGTAAAGACGTTCGGCGTTGGCATAGGTCAACGCCCAGGGCGCATCAAAATAGTTCTGTACGGAAACCCGCAACCGCTGAGCAAAAACGCGGTTTTTGTCCATATCGATGGCAGTACGAATAAATTTGTGGACGTGGCGATCGTAGCCAATCCACAGGTCGATGGCCTGCTGCCCCCAACTGGTAATGCGGTCGAGTTTGCTTTGCAAATCGAAGACCAGTTTATCGACGAAGCCCAGATCCGGGCTATCCAGCGTCGCATCCTGAATACGCAGCAGATTTTCCTGCAGCTTATCGCCCGCCGCCTCAAGCGTATCCTGCAGCTCGCGCAGTGTACCTGAGGTTTCCGACAGCAACATTTCACAGCTTGAAATTGCGGCTCGCCAGTCTTTGTTCAGCAGTTCAGCAATATCGGATTTCACCGCCTGCTGTTGCTCATCCATCAGGCGCTGTGTCATATCAATACTGTCGAAGATTTCGGCCACCGAGTATTTCAGCGGCGCGAACACGTTGCGGTGCCAGTGAAATTCGTCGCCATTTTCCTGAGCGGCATCCGCGGCACGCTTCAGTTCCGCAGCAACAATGGAAAGTTGCATAGACAGGCGCAGCGTGGAGAACTCACGCTGGCGGATATAGTAATCGGTGATGCCGATGGCCAACGGCGTCAGGCGATAAATGGCATTGCCCTCGGTTAACTCACTGGTAAAGCGATTTAACAAGCGCTGACGCACCATATCGTTGATGGCGTTGTTGGCACGCACCAGGACGGTTTCACTGGTTTGCTCAAAGGCTTTGCTGACGTGACGAAACGCATCAATCAGATCACCTTCGCTCATCTCTCCGTCCATGCGCTCGCCATTTAGCGTGGCGATAGCCAGCAAAAAAGCCAGACGTTCAACTGGCAGCGCAAGGGAGAAGTCATTCTTGCGCGCCCAGGATACCAGTTCCGGTACCGTCTGGGAAAATTCACTCATAATTCGTCCTTCTGCCCGGGTTTGCGCGCGGTCACGTGGATGTAACGCCCTAAGCTTAAAAAGGGTTCCTGGCGGCAAAAGCGCCGCTCCATCTCAATAATTTCGTCGTCACTCTTTGGCTCGCCTTTAGGCGGCTTCATATAATCACTGAATACACGAATCCCGGCACGCCGTTCAATCTGGAAACCACAGGCTTCCAGCCAGCGATACACATCATCGGGATCGCGAGGATAATCCGGTGACAGCGTGCGCTTCTTGCGTTTGGTTAAGTTGGTACGCAGATAACCAAAATTACCCAACGTCAGGGTGCGTAATGTTAAACCATGCAGGTTGTAAAACATCAACGACAGCACGCCGCCGGGCCGCAGTGTATCAAACAAGGCTTTTAACACGGCTTCAGGTTCAGCAACCCACTCAAGCACAGCGTGAAACAATACCAGATCCACCGGCTTAACCAAATGTTCACCGACCTGCTGCGCGCTAATTTGTTTGAATTGCATGTGGTGGCTCACACCCAGCGCCTGGGCATTTTCCTGCGCGCGGCGTAACATTTCACCTGACAGATCGCACAGCACGACCTGATGGCCCCGCGCCGCCAGCCCGCTGGAAATTTGCCCTATACCGCCGCCCGCATCCAGCACGCTCAGGGAAGAGGAGGACAGGCTGGGAAGAATCGTTTCCAGCTCATCCCACAAGATGGCCTGACGCACCTGGCCTTTGGTTGTGCCGTAAATATTTTGCGAAAATTTATCCGCGAGATCGTCAAAGTTACGATCCTGCATGGCGTGGACTCCGGTATGCTGCGGTGAAACATATGCTATTTTGTCACAGGTACAGTAAGAATGAAGCTTTCATCCCATTCTTGTGCTCTGGCTGCTGTTTTTTCGGACAACAAGAGGTTTTTTAAATGTTTTTTATGCTGAAAAAGGCAGTGGGTAACGTATTACTTCCCCTGCCTTTTCTGCTTTTACTTATGGCAGTGGGCATTTTACTGCTTTGGTTCAGTCGCTGGCAGAAAAGCGGCAAAATAATCATCTCAACCAGCTGGCTGGTGTTATTGCTGATTAGCCTACAACCCGTTGCAGACCGCCTGCTGCTGCCGGTGGAGTCGCACTATCCGACCTGGAATGGCAGCCAGAAAGTGGATTACATCGTGGTACTGGGCGGAGGTTATACCTATAACTCTGCATGGGCACCCAGTTCAAACTTGTTGAATAACAGTTTGCCCCGGGTAACAGAAGGCGTGCGTCAGTGGCGGCGTAACCCGCAGGCAACAATGATATTTACCGGTGCCGCTGCAGGGCATAACCCCAAAAGTAATGCGTGGGTAGCCGCACAGGTCGCCGAAAGCCTTGGCGTACCTTCATCACATATCCATACATTGGATCAGCCCAAAGATACTGCGCAGGAAGCCCAGGCGGTCAGCGCCCTGATCGGTCATCAACCCTTCCTGTTGGTTACATCAGCGAATCATATGCCGCGTGCCATGCGTTTTTTCCAGCAGGCAGGACTCGACCCGACGCCCGCGCCGGCTAACCAACTGGCGATTACCTCCCCGTTAAACTGGTGGGAGCGTGCTTTCCCTTCTCCGCTGTGGATGGGCCACAGCGAGCGCGCTATCTATGAAACGCTGGGCAGCCTGTTACAGCGCTTTAAAACCTCTGCTGAGGACACTGGCCCGTAAACATGCTGAGTGATACGCCCAATAACGCGCGTATCACTCAACCATGGTTTTCTGTTTGGGGCCATATCTGGACGGGTGCATCCTCAGGCAAGCGCCGCGAGGGGTAAAGCGCGACGGCTCGACTCAGCCGTGCATGGCAGCACGAACGCGGATCAGATCCTCTGGCGTATCGACGCCAACGCCCGGTACCGTTTTTGCTACCGCGACATGAATCTTTTCGCCATACCACAGCACGCGGAGTTGCTCGAGAAGTTCGATCTGCTCAAGTGGACAAGGTGCCCAGCCTACGTAACGACGAATAAACCCTGCGCGGTAGGCGTAAATGCCAATGTGACGTAACAGCGTATCGCCGATCCGATCGCGCGATTCAGCATAGCGCTCACGGTCCCAGGGAATGGTCGCGCGTGAGAAATACAGCGCGTAGCCTTTTGCATCCATAACGACTTTAACGGCATTGGGATTAAATGCTTCTTCCGCATCGGTAATCGGCACGGCCAGCGTCGCCATACCTGCTTCAGAATGCGCCAGGTTGGTCGCTACCTGATGCACGATTTCCGCCGGGATCATGGGCTCATCGCCCTGAACATTGACGATAATTTGATCGTCTGCAAACTGATACTTCTCAATCACCTCGGCAAGACGTTCCGTGCCTGAATGATGGTCGGCGCGCGTCATGCAGACTTCGCCCCCTGCCGCTTCGACAGCGCTGGCTACATCAGGGTGGTCGGTCGCCACGATCACCCGGCTGGCACCGGATTCTCGTGCACGCTCCATCACATGTACCACCATCGGCTTGCCATGAATATCGACCAAGGGTTTACCGGGTAAACGGGTTGAGGCATAACGAGCAGGAATGATGGCAATAAAACTCATGGATGGATCTCTTCAACCGATAAGGTACGGGCTTCATTTTCCAGGAGAACCGGAATGCCATCGCGCACAGGGAAAGCCAGCGCATCCGGCTTGCAGATCAGTTCTTGCTGTTCGTTGTTGTAGTACAGCTTGCCATTGCAAACCGGGCAGGCAACGATTTCGAGTAAACGGTGATCCATATTTCCTCCATCACGGACCGAGAGCGTAAGCGCTAAAGCATATCACAGCGCTGACAAGAGCGGGTAAACCGCACCGGGTGCGGCATCACGGATTATCCAGTTGCCACAACGTTGGCCAGTGCGCCAGTAACGCTGAGGGTGCCTGCTGAATCGCGACCGTCTCTGCGCCCTGCCAGCGCGCAAAGCGGGTTATTGCGCGTTGGGCATCCTGCAAAAATGACGCAGTGACCGGGACGTTTTGTTCCAGCCAGATATTTTTGATTTCAAGCTGGCGCGACGCGCGGAGCATCCGTGCATCAAGCCGGGCTTTAATTTGGCCGCGATGCAGTAAGGGTAAGACAAAGTAGCCATATTTACGCTTAGCGGCTGGCGTATAGCATTCAATACGGTAGTCAAAACCAAAGAGTTCCAGCGCCCGTTTCCGATCCCAAACCAAGGGATCGAACGGGGATAACAGCGTGGTATGTGTCGCTTTCAACGGCGTCGCTAATCCGGGCAGCGCACTCTGATGCAGCCACATTTCTCCCATACCATTAACCTCGACCGGAATAATTTCTCCGGCCTCCTGCGCCCATTGCATAAACACGTTGACGGGTGCGCGTTTCAGCCGGTAATAATCCGCCAGCCACTCGCGGCGAAAAATCCCCAGGCTGCGTGCGCTGTTTATAAGCATTAATCGGGTTGCTTCGTCCTCGCTGATGGCATGGATCGCATCCTGCCAGTCAGGCATCACCCGGGCGCGTAAATCGTAAACACGCTGAAAATTTCGCCGTTCCGACACCATCAACTCACCGGCACTAAACAGGTTTTCAAGATGCCGCTTGTGCGGTTTCCAGGCCCACCATCCGGGTTTATGATTTTTTCCGCTGGCAAAATCGGCCGATCTTACCGGTCCGTTATCGCGGATATACGTCAGTAACTCGGCGATCTCCTGCTGATATTCGGCAGCCCACTGCGCACTGTATTTCCAACCCAGACGTTCAGGCGACAGCATGCGATGTCGCAGTAGTTTGTAATCGTTGCGCGGAATAAAGCAGGCTTCATGGGCCCAGTACTCAAATATCTCGCCCTGAGCAAGAGCCTCATCCAGCCAGGAGGACGGATAGTCGCCTAAACGACTAAACAGCACCAGATAAGGGCTTCGGGCAACCACATTGATGGTGTCGATTTGCAGCAAAGACATCTGGGTAATACAGTCTGGAATGTCCTCACGGCGTGCCCGGCGGGCAGCGGGACGAAGCAGGCCCTGTGCCGCGAGTTGAATATTGCGGGCCTGCTGTAGCGAAAGTGAATGTGTGCTCATTCTCTTCCTTATCTGAAGGGGATTTTAGTGCGATGCCCGGTGTGAATACGTGCCGCAAAGGCGTTCTAAATCGTCTAACAGTGCCGTTGCCGCTTCAGCTTGCAGATGAGCATCTACCGGTAAATACCACCAGGCAGGTTGCGCGAATGCGCGACACTTTACTGCATCTTTTTCGGTCATCAGCAGCGTCTGCTCCGGCAGCAGCAGACGTGAAAGTTCGTCTTCGCTATAGGCATGGTGATCGGCGAAGGCGATTTCCGCCACGGGCGTTAAACCCTGCTGTTTTAAGGTGTTAAAAAAGCGAGGTGGATGACCGATTCCCGCCATCGCAACAACGTCTTGAAACGCGCTGAGTGGACGTTGCTCACCGCTAAGAAGGTGGGTCGCCATGCCCGGGCGCAGTTGCATGGCAATTTCACCCTGCTGCGGTTCGCCGCCGTTGACGATAATGGCATCCACCGTATTCAGGCGCGAAGCACGTTCACGCATCGGACCCGCGGGTAGCCACCAGCCATTACCAAAACGGCGCACCCCATCCACCACCACGATTTCCCGATCGCGCTGCAATGCGTAATGCTGCAGGCCATCGTCGGTGACAATCAAATCCAGTGAGTGATGTTCCAGGAGCGCCTCAATGGCATCACGACGACGAGGGGCGACGGCCACTGGCGCAGACGTGCGCTGAGCGATCAGAACAGGTTCATCCCCTGCCTGTTCGGTCGCAGTGTCGGCCGTAACCCGCAACGGATAACTGTCTGCTTTGCCGCCATAGCCGCGTGAAATCACACCTACCCGTAATCCGCGCTGTTGCAGGGCTTCGACCAACCAAATCACCACTGGCGTTTTACCGTTCCCACCAGCAGTCAAATTACCCACCACGACCACAGGCAGCGGCGCGCGCCAGCTTTTACGCCAGCCGCGTTGAAAACTGAAGCGAATCAATGCCGTGATAGCACCGTACAGCACACTGAGTGGCCATAGCAGTAACCACAGGGGCGATCGGCCACTCCAGATGCGCTCAATCATTGGCCAAATTGCATTTTATGAAGTTGTGCATAAGCGCCTTTTTCCGCCAGCAACGCTGCATGCGTGCCGCGCTCAATGATTTTGCCCTCTTCCACCACCACAATTTCATCCGCTTTTTCGATAGTAGACAGGCGGTGTGCAATGACCAGGGAGGTACGGTTTTTCTGCAACTCGTCCAGCGCTGACTGGATGGCACGCTCAGATTCCGTATCCAGCGCAGAGGTCGCCTCATCAAGAATCAGGATTGGGCAGTCGCGCAGCAGCGCGCGAGCAATAGCGATACGCTGGCGCTGACCGCCAGACAACAGCACGCCGTTCTCACCGATCACGGTATCCAGGCCTTTATCCATTTTATTGATAAAATCCATGGCATGGGCCATGGTCGCCGCCTTTTCAATTTCCTCGCGGCTGTACTGCTCGCTTCGCGCGTAGGCGATGTTATTGGCGACGGTATCATTGAACAGGTGCACATTTTGCGACACCAGTGCCACCTGATTACGTAATGAGGATAAGGTGTACTCGCGCAGGTCGTGACCATCCAGCAAAATGTCGCCCTGCTGAATATCATAAAAACGCGTCAGCAGGCTTGCAATGGTGGATTTACCCGAGCCTGAGCGACCAACCAATGCCACCGTTTTTCCTGCTGGCAGCATCAGATTAATGTCTTTCAATGCTGGGGTTTCACGACCGGGATAGGTAAATGTCACATTACGGAACTCGACATCGCCTTTGGCGCGGGTAATTTCACGCTTACCGGTGTCAATTTCCTGTTCGCTGTCCAGGATTGAGAACAGCGTCTGGCAGGCTGCCATGCCGCGCTGGAACTGAGCATTGACGTTAGTCAGCGACTTCAGTGGGCGCATCAGGGCAATCATCGAGGAGAACACAACCGTTATGGTACCAGCGGTCAACGTATCCATTACGCTTGGGAAACTTGCCGCATAGAGGACGAAGGCCAGGGCCAGAGAGGCGATCAGCTGAATGACAGGATCGGAGATCGAAGACGCTGAAACCAGCTTCATGCCCTGCTGGCGCATACGGTTGCTGACCTTAGCAAAGCGCTCAGATTCAATTTCCTGACCACCGAAAATCAGCACTTCTTTATGCCCTTTCAGCATTTGCTCAGCGCTGGTCGTCACCTGCCCCATGGTGTTTTGCATCGATTTGCTGATGTTACGGAAACGTTTTGACACCATGCGAATGGCAAATGAAACGATGGGGGCCAGCACAATCAGGATCAGTGACAGCTGCCAGCTGTAATAAAACATCATGATAAACAGGCCAATAATCGATGCACCCTCACGTACCACCGTCACCAGCGCACCTGACGACGACGAGGCAACCTGCTCAGAATCATAGGTGATGCGCGAGAGTAGCGTGCCCGTGGACTGTTGATCGAAGAAGGCTACCGGCATGCCCATCATATGACTGAAGAGGCGGCGACGCATATTCATGACTACATTGCCCGACACCCATGAAATGCAGTAGCTGGAGATATAGCTGCTCACGCCACGAATCAGCATCAAGCCAATGACTGCCAACGGCATCCACAGCATTACGGACCTGTCCGCTTTACCAAAGCCGTCATCCAGCAAAGGCTTCAACAGGGAGAGCATTAACGTATCGCCTGCGGCATTAATAATCAGGGCCGTAGCCGCCACAATTAAGCCAGCTTTGTTGGGTGCGATCATCGGCCAGAGTCGACGGAATGTCTGCCACGTTGAGAGATCTTTATCTTGATGCATTATTTATTCACGTTGTTGGAAATAGCCGGTCATTCTACCTGGATTCGCGTTTGACGCCAAACCACTGATGATACCAACGGGGCATTAATTGCTCTCGGAGGGTAAAAACCTGTATTTTTCCCTTATTAACCCTGATGCTTATCTGTCCAGATTGCCCCGTATCGAGCCAGTTATAGCCATATTCATGGTAATGCCGCAAAACAGGTTTCGCCGGCATGCGCCATGCATTATAGCGTGCCAGCGACGCCATCGCGGTGCTACCGGCGACGCTGCGCAGCAGTAAGCGAGACGACGAGGTACGGCTGCCATGGTGAGGAACCTGCAGGATATCAGCCTTAAGCTGCTGCTTTTCCAGCCTGACCAGTTGCTTTTCAGCCGGGCTTTCAAGATCGCCGGTCAATAACAGCCGGACTTTTCCATCATCCACCCTCACCACGCAGGAGTCGTTATTTTCGCCCGCGTTCGGCGCGGTGAGCGGCCAGAGCACCGTAAAATTTAGCTGTTTCCAGCGCCATGCGGCACCGCGAACGCAGGGTAAATGCTGGTGGCCCGCTAAACCGCTACGGACCTTCATTGTGGGCCAGTGTTGCAGAATGGCAGATAACCCACCGATATGATCGAGGTGTTTGTGGCTCAGTATGACCTGCTGCAATTTAAGACCTTTGCGTTGCATCCAGGGAATAATAACCCGTGTTCCCGCATCACTGTTTTGCCAGCGCGGCCCCGTATCGTACAAGACAGCCTCACGGCCCTGACTGATGACCACGCTCAAACCATGCCCGACATCCAGCATATCAATGCGCCATTCCCTGTCCGGTTTATCGTGGCGGGAGAACATCAGGGCCAGTGCGACAGCACTGCAGCTCCACGGCAGGCTGAATAGTACGCCAGTGCGCCAGACAAGCAGACCGCCCCAGACGATGAGCATATAAAAAGTCGCCCCTTGTAGCGGCCACCAGCCTGGCGGCAACAGAGCCAGGCCGGTTAACAGAAGACGAAGCGACACATCTGCCGCCAGCCAAAGCCACATGGATAATTCCGCTACCGGCAGCAGCATCGCAAGCAGTATCAACGGCACCGTGATGAATGACACCACCGGGATGGCCAGCAGATTCGCGATTAACGCCGTCATACTGATGCCATTAAATAAGCTCGCCTGTAGCGGCAGCATCAAAATCATCATCCCCAACTGTAGGTGGAGGAGCTGTATCGGCAACCAGCGGCGTGCGTGGCGAAAGCGCGCCACCAGTGGAAACCAGTGATACCAGGTCAACAACATGCCAACGGCCAGCACCGAGAGCCAGAAGCTGTCCGAGAGCACCGTCAGCGGATCGATAGCCAGCAGTGAGCCTACGCACAGCGTCCAGACCTGCCAGCCACTTAACTGCACGCCAATGAATCGTGTTACGGCCCAGAGAGTCAGCGCCAGCAATGCCCGCTGCGCAGGTGCATGAGCCCCCGAGAGCCAGGTATACAGCGCGGCAAAAATCCAGCTAATGACCACGGGATACCGATAACCAATACGGCGGGCCGGAAACAGAATCTGGCTACCCCGTGCCAGTAACCATCCCATCCCTGCTGCCAGCGCGATGTGCATGCCTGAAATAGCCATCAAATGTGCGGTGCCCGTGTCACGCAATAATTGCCGGGTAGCTTCACTCAGGTTGTCCCGGATACCAAACGCCAGTGCTTCAAGCGTGGCGGAGGCAGGCAACAAACCGTTTTGCTGGCGATGATAATGTATAAAACGCCAGCGCCAGCTGCAGGATGGATGCGTGATGACCTGCGAAATAATGCGTCCTTGTACAGGTGCATGGTTCGCCATGGCGAAACGCTGTGCATCAAAATCGCCTTCGTTGAGCCGGGCATGCACCGCCCTCAGCCTGAGCATCATTTTCCAGCGCTGACCCGGGCAATATTCACTGCTGTCACCCGGCAACGAGAGCCAGGCAAAGCGAGGTGGGAAAAACCTCTGGTTGCCCTCTTTGAGCAGTCTGACTCTGATGCGGGAATGGGTCTGATGTACATCCTCAATTTGCACATCGAACATCGCTGGCCGGGCAATCATCTTTTCGGTGTCGTTTACCAGAGATTGTGCATTGAAAAGCGACCATGCAGAGAGCAGCAGCGTCACGCCTGTCATACGCACGTAGCGGTGAGGCAACCGCATCAGGCAACCGCCACTCAGGAGCAACAGCACCGTTATTAACGGCGGCGGAAGCCGGGGTAATAGCAGTAAAGGTAAACTGCTCACCGCAGCGATTCTTGCCAGTGCAATCCATGTCAACATAATGCATCTCGCTCTTGTCGTAGCGCGAGTATGCCGCAGGGCTATTCTTGATAAAGCACGCTATGGGCAAAATAAGGGAAGCGTCGAAGTGAATATCGGCGGTTGCAGTCGTGCGGCTTTTTTCTGGAAGAGAGGTTCAGTGTCAAAATCAGGCAAAAAAAAACGACATCCGGAGATGTCGTTTAGGCGGTTCGGTATCGGCTTAGCCGTAAATGTTGGCACGATCACGCAGCTCTTTACCTGGCTTGAAGTGGGGAACGTATTTACCTTCCAGATCCACTTTGTCACCCGTTTTCGGGTTACGGCCAGTGCGCGGAGCGCGATAATGCAACGAAAAGCTGCCGAATCCCCGGATTTCAATGCGTTCGCCCTGTGCCAGCGTAGTGGCCATGTGCTCAAGCATCTCTTTGACTGCATCCTCAACGACTTTCGCCGGTATATGAGTGTGCTGTCCCGCCAGCCTTTCAATCAGTTCTGACTTGGTCATGTAACCTCCGGTTAATCCCTACAGGAATGTATGACAGCTTTTACCGAAACCGGGCGAATAAATCCGCCCGGTGCAAGGTCGATTACTCGCCTTTAGCCGCTTTGAACGCTTCAGCCATAGCGCTAGAGAAGTTGCCTTCTTCCTGTTTGGTGTTAACAGTGTTGATGGCTTCTTTCTCGTCAGCCTGGTCTTTCGCACGAACAGACAGGCTAACAACGCGGTTTTTACGGTCAACGCCGGTGAATTTAGCTTCAACGTCGTCGCCTACGTTCAGAACCAGCGTAGCGTCTTCGATGCGGTCCAGTGAAGCTTCAGAAGCGCGCAGGTAACCCTCAACGCCGTCTGCTAATTCAACTGTAGCACCTTTAGCATCAACTGCAGTCACTTTACCGGTGACGATGGCACCTTTCTTGTTCAAAGTGATGTAGTTGTTGAACGGATCTTCTGCCAGCTGTTTCACGCCCAGAGAGATACGCTCGCGCTCTGCATCAACCTGCAGTACAACGGCAGCGATTTCGTCGCCTTTTTTGTACTCACGAACGGCTTCTTCGCCAGTCGCGTTCCAGGAGATGTCAGACAGGTGAACCAGACCGTCGATGCCGCCGTCCAGGCCGATGAAGATACCGAAGTCAGTGATTGACTTGATTTTACCTTCAACGCGATCGCCTTTGTTGTGGGTCTCGGCGAACTGCTGCCATGGGTTAGATTTGCACTGCTTCAGACCCAGGGAGATACGACGACGCTCTTCATCGATGTCCAGAACCATAACTTCAACCACATCGCCTACGTTTACAACTTTAGACGGATGGATGTTTTTGTTGGTCCAGTCCATTTCTGAAACGTGTACCAGACCTTCAACGCCTTCTTCGATTTCCACGAAGCAGCCGTAATCAGTCAGGTTGGTTACACGACCAGTCAGCTTAGTGCCTTCTGGATAGCGCTTAGCGATAGCCACCCATGGATCTTCGCCCAGCTGCTTCAGACCCAGTGATACACGGGTACGCTCGCGGTCGAATTTCAGCACTTTAACGTTGATTTCATCGCCAACATTCACGATTTCGCTTGGATGCTTAACGCGCTTCCAGGCCATATCAGTGATGTGCAGCAGGCCATCAACGCCGCCCAGATCAACGAATGCACCGTAGTCAGTAAGGTTCTTAACGATACCTTTAACTTCCATGCCTTCCTGCAGGTTTTCCAGCAGCTGATCGCGCTCTGCGCTGTTCTCAGATTCGATAACCGCACGACGTGAAACCACGACGTTGTTGCGTTTCTGATCAAGCTTGATCACTTTGAATTCAAGCTCTTTGCCTTCCAGGTGCAGCGTGTCACGCACTGGACGCACATCAACCAGTGAACCTGGCAGGAACGCACGGATACCGTTCAGCTCAACTGTGAAGCCACCTTTGACTTTGCCGTTGATAATACCGGTAACAGTTTCAGCTTCTTCGTAGGCTTTTTCCAGCGTGATCCAAGCTTCATGACGCTTAGCTTTCTCACGGGACAGCAGAGTTTCACCGAAGCCGTCTTCCACTGCGTCCAGAGCAACGTCAACTTCGTCACCAACCTGGATTTCCAGTTCGCCGGCTGCGTTTTTGAACTGCTCTGCAGGAATTGCAGATTCAGATTTCAGGCCCGCATCAACCAGAACAACGTCTTTGTCGATAGAGACAACGACGCCACGAACGATGGAACCCGGGCGGGTTTCGATTTCTTTCAGGGATTCTTCAAATAGTTGAGCAAAAGATTCAGTCATATTGATAATCTTAGGATTCTTCAATTTAACGTCCATCTGACTTCATGTCGGATGGGGTTGTTTCACATGCCCTGCACCGGGTCCATGGCACAGGGTTAATAAATTCGTTTACGCCAAAATATCAGATGCCCAGCGTCTTTCGGGCATAATTCAGCGCCTTATCAATAACTTGCTCGATAGACATCTGTGTTGAATCCAACACTAATGCGTCTTCAGCAGGCACTAATGGCGCTATAGCGCGGTTGCGATCGCGATCATCGCGCTCTTTTATCTCGGCTAAAAGGCGATCAAAGTTAACATTAAAGCCCTTATCCTGCAACTGTAGCATACGTCGCTCTGCACGCACTTCCGGGCTGGCATCAAGGAAAATCTTGACGGGGGCGTCGGGGAAAACAACGGTGCCCATATCACGGCCATCGGCAATTAAGCCGGGGCCTTCGCGAAAAGCACGCTGGCGGCGCAATAGTGCCTCACGGACGCGGGGAAAAGCGGCAACGCGCGAGGCGGTATTGCTGACTTCCTGGGTCCGAATTTCGCTGGTGACTTCTTCACCTTCCAGAATGACCTGCATCTCGCCGTTCTGAGAGATAAAGCGCACATCCAGGTGAGCAGCAATGGGAACCAGTCCCTCTTCAGACTCAATATCGACCTGATGATGTAATGCGGCTAAGGCCAAAACACGATAGATCGCGCCGGAATCCAGTAAATGCCACTGCAAGGCTTCCGCCATCGCTTTGCACAGGGTGCCCTTTCCCGCGCCACTTGGCCCATCAATAGTTATGACCGTGGCAGTTGCTGTCATCATTCCCTCCTGTTGCTGCGCGCATTTTGGCCAGTTGGCCGTCACAAATGTCGGGCATTATACGCTGCCCTGCGACGCTTCGTTACCCTTTAGAGGGAAGGTGATGCGAAATTTCGCCAGAAAAAGGACTTTTCTGGCCTGCTGAATGGGAATGAGAAACAGGCCCGGCGAAATACTCACCGGGCGAGGAGATCAGGCGTTCTGGCTGATTTTTGCCAGTTGCTCGAAATAATCAGGGAAGGTTTTTGCAGTACAGCCAGGATCCAGAATGGTAACGGGCGTCTCTGATAACGCCACCAGCGAGAAACACATTGCCATACGGTGATCGTTATAGGTTCCGATCGCGGCATGCGTCAGGTGAGCCGGGGGCGTAATACGGATATAATCGTGCCCTTCTTCGACTTCAGCCCCGACTTTACGCAATTCTGTTGCCATAGCCGTCAGGCGATCGGTTTCTTTAACCCGCCAGTTATAGATGTTACGCAGTTGGGTGGTGCCCTGAGCAAACAGTGCAGCAGTCGCGATCGTCATAGCCGCATCAGGAATGTGATTCATATCCATATCGACAGCCTGCAGTTTGCCCGCTGTACAGGCGATGTAATCATCACCCCACTCGACGGATGCGCCCATTTTTTCCAGAACATCAGCAAAGCGAATATCGCCCTGTACGCTGTTACGACCAATACCGGTCACGCGCACAGTGCCACCTTTAATCGCTGCCGCCGCAAGAAAATAGGAGGCAGAAGATGCATCGCCTTCCACCAGATAATCTCCCGGTGACTGATACTGCTGTTTTCCTTTAATCAGGAAGTGCTGGTAGTTTTGATTTTCAACCTCAACGCCAAAGCAGCGCATCAGGTGCAGCGTAATATCGATATAAGGCTTAGAGACCAGATCGCCTTTAATGCTGATTCGCGTGTTCTCTTCAGCTAAAGGGGCCATCATCAGTAACGCGGTCAAAAACTGACTGGATACGCTGCCGTCTACGGTGACTTCACCGCCAACAAAGCCACCACGCAGGCGAACAGGCGGATAATCTGTATTCTCAAGGTAATCAATCTGGGCGCCCCCCTGACGTAACGCATCGACCAGATGCCCAATCGGCCGCTCTTTCATTCGCGGCTCGCCCGTGAGCACCACATCCTGCGCCCCAAGGCAGAGCGCCGCTGCCAGCGGGCGCATGGCCGTGCCAGCATTGCCCAGGAAAAGCTCAACCGGTTGTGCAGCCAAAAGAGGGCCGCCCTTTCCTGTCACTTCGCAAACGGTACGATCGTGGGAAAGGGTGAAATCCACGTCCAGAGCCTTGAGCGCATTAAGCATGTGCTTAACATCATCACTGTCCAGCAGGTTAGTGAGTCGGGTTTTACCCTTCGCTAATGCGGCCAGCAGCAACGCACGGTTTGAAACACTCTTGGAACCGGGCAAATTAACCGTGCCATTAACGCGAGCAATGGGCTGAAGGGTCAGGGAATCTTGCATGTGAAACTCAATCCTCAAAAAAACGACAACTCCGCCGGATGGCGGAGTCGGGTGTCAGCAGTCCCGCTGACTGGGGAATAATCAGCCGTGGCGACGTTCGAAATCAACCATGAAGTCTGTCAGCGCTTTAACGCCTTCCAGCGGCATAGCATTGTAAATGGATGCCCGCATGCCGCCGACAACGCGGTGGCCTTTTAACGCGTGCAAACCGGCTTTTAATGACTCGTCCAGGAACAGGCTGTCGAGTGACGCATCCGCCAACTGGAAAGGAATATTCATTCGCGAGCGGTTTTGCAGCGCGACATCGTTACGATAGAAATCACTCTTGTCGATCAGATCGTAAAGCAAGCCCGCTTTTGCCTGATTAATTTTCTCAATTTCGGCCACGCCACCTTTCTGCTTCAGCCACTTAAACACCAGTCCACTCAGGTACCAGGCGAAGGTGGGCGGTGTATTGAACATCGAATCATTTTCTGCCAGAACGCTGTAATCCAGGATAGAAGGCACGCTCTTATCGGCTTTACCTAACAGATCGTCCCGGACAATGACCAGGGTAATCCCCGCCGGGCCAATATTTTTCTGCGCACCCGCGTAAATCACGCCATAGCGGTTGATATCGAGAGTACGGGATAAAATCGTGGAGGAGAGATCGGCAACGACGACTTTGTTGCCAAAATCAGGTTCTTCATCAATGGCAACGCCGTCGATGGTTTCATTAGGACAGAAGTGCAAATAAGCGGCCGTGTCACTGACATCCCACTCACGCATCGGCAGAATGGCACGCTTACCCTCAAGGGTGGTTTTGACATCCAGGGTACGTGGCGAGCAATATTTAGCCGCTTCTTTAATAGCGCTGTGCGCCCAGTAGCCGCCGTCGGCATAATCTGCACTGGTGGCACTACCCAGCAGGTTACCCGGTACCGCAGCAAACTGCGCGCGTGCGCCGCCATGGCAGAATAAAACTTTGTAATTAGAGGGTATTTTTAGCAGATCGCGAAAGTCCGCCTCTGCTTCCTCAGCCACCTGAATAAATTCTTTACTGCGGTGACTGATCTCCATTACGGAAGTCCCCAGGCCGTGCCAGTTTGTCAGTTCTTGTTCTGCACGGCGGAGCACTTCGCTCGGCAGCATCGCTGGCCCAGAGCTAAAATTATAAATTTGCGTCATTTCCCTCACCACTGTCATATAAAACGGTTATGAATAACGATTCGGTTTTATCACTGCATTCTGGTGGCTGCAATCATAAATCTAACACCGGTCACATTTTTCCAGCACATCGCACCGAAGGTTATATTACCAATGCAATCCAACACGAAATATTGTGAGGCGAGTTCCTTTCGTTCAGTCTCGGCATTGGCAGATAAACCAGGGTATGAGAAAACGTCCGGTAAAATTGCTGCGCCTTGATAGCGAACAGGCAGCAAAAAACGTATCATTGCGCGCTTTACGCACCCTATTTTACAGAGAGAGCGGCACCATGACGCAAACTTTTATCCCGGGCAAAGATGCCGCCCTGGAAGACTCCATTACGCGTTTCCAGACCAAACTGCAGGATCTGGGCTTTAATATAGAAGAAGCCTCCTGGCTTAATCCCGTTCCACACGTCTGGTCTGTGCATATCCGCGACCGCGACTGCCCACTCTGCTTTACCAACGGCAAGGGTGCCAGCAAGAAAGCCGCTCTGGCTTCGGCGCTGGGTGAGTATTTTGAACGTCTGTCCACCAACTACTTCTTTGCCGATTTCTGGTTGGGTAACAGCATCGCTCAAGGCGATTTTGTCCATTACCCCAATGAAAAGTGGTTCCCCCTGCCTGAAGATGACAGCCTGCCAGAAGGCATTCTGGATGCGCGTCTGCGCGCCTTTTACGATCCTGAAAATGAAGTGGCTGCGTCAGATTTGATCGATCTTCAGTCGGGTAACCACGAGCGCGGTATTTGCGCCCTGCCTTTCACGCGCCAGTCCGATCAGCAAACCGTTTATATTCCGATGAACATCATTGGCAACCTGTACGTATCGAACGGCATGTCAGCCGGTAATACGGCCAATGAGGCACGGGTTCAGGGATTATCTGAAGTCTTTGAGCGTTACATTAAGAACCGTATTATTGCGGAGTCTGTCAGCCTTCCCACCATTCCTGAGTCGGTGATGGCACGCTATCCTGCCGTGGTGGAAGCCATTGCTCGCCTGGAGGCGGAAGGCTTCCCAATCTTTGCTTATGATGCGTCATTAGGCGGTAAGTACCCGGTTATTTGCGTCGTGCTGTTTAATCCTGCTAACGGTACCTGTTTTGCCTCTTTCGGCGCGCATCCGGACTTTGGCGTGGCGCTGGAGCGTACCGTCACTGAGCTGCTTCAGGGCCGTAGCCTCAAGGATTTGGACGTCTTTACGCCGCCTACCTTTGATGATGAAGAAGTGGCTGAACACGCTAACCTGGAAACACACTTTATTGATTCAAGCGGCCTGATTTCCTGGGATATGTTCAAAGAGACGGCTGATTATCCGTTTGTGGACTGGAAATTTGATGGCACTACCGAGCAAGAATTCAGCACGCTGATGGCGATTTTCGCGGCCGAAGGTCAGGAAGTCTATATCGCGGACTACGAGCACTTAGGTGTTTATGCATGCCGCATTATCGTGCCTGGCATGTCAGATATTTATCCGGCTGAAGACCTGCTACTGGCTAACAACAGCATGGGCGCGGGCATACGTGAAACGCTGCTTGCCCTGCCTGGAAGCAACTGGAACCCGGAAGAGTACCTCGATCTGATTTCTCAGCTGGACGAAGAAGGTTTTGATGACTTCACCCGCGTCCGCGAGCTGCTGGGTCTGGCAACGGGTAAAGATAACGGCTGGTACACCTTACGCATCGGCGAGCTTAAAGCGATGCTGGCGCTGGCCGGTGGTGACCTGGATCAGGCGTTAATCTGGACAGAATGGACCATGGAGTTTAACGGCTCCGTTTTCAGCCCAGCACGTGCAAATTACTATCGTTGCCTGCAAACCTTGCTGCTTCTGGCCATGGAAGATGAGCGTAATCCACTGGAATATCATGCTGCCTTTGTACGCATGTATGGTAGTGAGGCTGTAGAAGCAGCCTCTGCGGCGATCAGTGGTGAAGCGGCCTTCAACGGGCTCCAGCCGGTGGACAGCGATCTCACCGCTTTCCCTGCCCACCAGGCGCTACTGGCGGCTTATGAGAAACTGCAGCGTGCTAAACGTCGCTACTGGGAAAACGCATAATTATTTGCGGCATTCTGTCAGATTAAGTTTGCGATAAACGCAAAGGCACTAATACTCATTAGTGCCTTTCTTTTTTACCCATTAAGCATTTCAGTTATTAATAGATCATCGTTTTTATTATCCAGAATAAAAACAACACAATAGAGATATTTTGTTAACAGCACAGTGACGTCGACAGCTGCAGCACCTCGTCAATTAAACAAAACCTGCATTATTTAAAATAAATTTAATTATTTATTTTCAATAACTTATTCAAAAAACCATTCTTTTTTGTCAGAATTTTTCCGCCATTGCCCGGCCGAACATGATCTAAATCAACTTCTACCTCTGTTGCCTTTGTTATTATTTTTTCAGACAACTTTTGGAGTGAGTTAGTGTGAAAGCTGACAATCCTTTTAACCTGTTATTACCCGCCGCGATGGCGAAAGTTGCTGAAGACGCTGGCGTTTATAAAGCAACCAAGCATCCCCTGACAACGACCTTTCTCGCGTTTACTGCGGGCATGTTCATCTCTATCGCTTTTGTGTTTTACATTACGGCCACCACCGGCAGCGGTGAAATGGCCTACGGTATGGCAAAACTCATCGGCGGTATCTGTTTTTCACTGGGCTTAATCCTTGTCGTGGTCTGCGGTGCCGATCTGTTCACCTCTACCGTGCTGATTGTGGTCGCTAAAGCGAGTGGCCGTATCACCTGGGGGCAACTGGCACGTAACTGGATTAACGTTTATTTAGGTAACCTGGCCGGTGCACTGTTTTTTGTGACACTGATGTGGTTTTCCGGTGAGCATATGGTGGCCAACGGCGCATGGGGTTTAAACGTGTTGCAAACGGCCGACCATAAAATGCATCACACGTTTATCGAAGCCGTTTGTCTGGGCATCCTGGCAAATTTGATGGTCTGTCTGGCGGTCTGGATGAGCTATTCAGGGCGCACCTTAACAGATAAAAGCCTGATTATGATTTTGCCGGTGGCGATGTTTGTTGCCTGTGGTTTTGAACACAGTATCGCAAATATGTTTCTGATTCCTTTCGCCATCATTATTCGTGATTTTTCTGGCCCTGAATTCTGGCATGCCGCTGGCACGACCGCAGCACAGTTCCCGGCCCTCTCTGTAAAAAACTTTATTTTCGACAATCTGATTCCGGTCACGCTCGGCAACATCATCGGCGGCGGCCTGTTAGTTGGATTGACCTACTGGGTAATTTACTTACGCGGTGGGCACGAAACGCACTAATCCTGTCTCGACGGTGCATCACAACCCGATATACCCGAGAGCAAAAGTCTCCTTAAATAAGGCAGGTATAATATGACCGAACTTAACGCAAAACTCGCCTCAGCCTGGCAAGGTTTTACTGAAGGCGAATGGCAGAACAGCGTCAACGTACGCGACTTCATCCAGAAAAACTATACGCCGTATGAAGGCGATGAATCTTTTCTGGCAGGTGCCACCGAAGCCACAACCAAACTCTGGGAAAGCGTGCTGGAAGGCATTAAAGTTGAAAACCGCACTCACGCCCCCGTAGATTTTGATACCGATCTTGCTTCTACCATTACGTCCCACGATGCCGGTTACATCAATAAATCGCTGGAAAAAATTGTTGGCCTGCAAACTGAAGCCCCATTAAAACGCGCCATTATTCCCTTTGGCGGTATCAAGATGGTCGAGGGCTCATGCAAAGTTTACGGTCGTGAACTTGATGCCGCACTGAAAAAAACCTTCACTGAATATCGTAAAACCCATAATCAGGGTGTGTTTGATGTTTATACCCCAGACATTTTACGCTGCCGTAAATCGGGTGTATTAACCGGCCTGCCAGATGCCTACGGCCGTGGGCGCATCATCGGTGATTACCGTCGCATCGCATTATACGGCATTGACTATCTGATGGCCGATAAGTTTGCTCAGTTTACTTCCCTGCAGAGCGATCTGGAAAATGGCGTAAACCTGGAAGCCACTATTCGTCTGCGTGAAGAAATTGCTGATCAGCATCGTGCGCTGGGACAGATTAAAGAGATGGCAGCCAAATATGGTCACGATATCTCTGGTCCAGCCACTAATGCCGTGGAAGCGGTTCAGTGGACCTATTACGGCTATCTGGCCGCAGTAAAATCACAAAATGGCGCGGCCATGTCGTTTGGTCGTGTTTCAACCTTCCTGGATGTGTTCATCGAGCGCGATCTTAAAGCAGGCAAACTGAATGAAGAGCAGGCTCAGGAACTGATTGACCATCTGGTGATGAAACTGCGTATGGTGCGCTTCCTGCGCACGCCTGAGTATGATGAACTGTTCTCTGGTGACCCTATTTGGGCTACTGAATCGCTGGCCGGTATGGGTGTTGATGGTCGTACGCTGGTGAGCAAAACCACCTTCCGCTTCCTGAACACGCTGTACACCATGGGGCCGTCACCCGAACCTAATATGACCATTTTGTGGTCTGAAAACCTGCCGGTTAACTTCAAAAAGTATGCGGCGAAAGTATCTATCGATACCTCGTCACTGCAGTATGAAAATGACGACTTAATGCGCCCTGACTTTGACAACGATGACTATGCGATTGCCTGCTGCGTCAGCCCGATGATTGTCGGCAAGCAAATGCAGTTCTTTGGTGCCCGCGCGAACCTGGCGAAAACCTTGCTCTACGCAATCAACGGCGGCGTGGATGAAAAACTGAAAATGCAGGTGGGTCCAAAAGAGGCCAAAATCACCGACGATGTGCTTGATTTCGACATCGTGATGGCACGTCTGGATCACTTCATGGACTGGCTGGCAAAACAGTATGTCACTGCATTGAACATTATCCACTTCATGCATGATAAATACAGCTATGAAGCGTCGCTGATGGCACTGCATGACCGTGATGTTTATCGCACCATGGCATGTGGTATTGCCGGCCTGTCTGTCGCTGCGGACTCACTGTCTGCAATCAAATACGCGAAGGTGAAACCGGTACGCGACGAAGACGGTTTGGCCATTGATTTTGATATTGAAGGTGAATATCCACAGTTCGGTAACAACGACCCACGCGTTGACGACCTGGCTTGCGACCTTGTTGAACGTTTTATGAAAAAAATTCAGCAACTCGAAACCTACCGTCACGCAGTACCGACCCAGTCAGTGCTGACCATTACCTCTAACGTGGTTTACGGTAAGAAAACCGGTAATACGCCAGACGGTCGCCGTGCAGGCGCGCCTTTTGGCCCAGGCGCTAACCCGATGCACGGTCGCGATCAGAAAGGTGCGGTGGCATCCCTGACCTCGGTCGCTAAACTGCCGTTTGCTTACGCAAAAGATGGTATTTCCTATACCTTCTCTATCGTTCCAAACGCGTTAGGTAAAGATGACAACGTGCGTAAAACCAATCTGGCAGGATTGATGGACGGTTACTTCCATCATGAGACCAGCATTGAAGGCGGTCAGCATCTTAATGTGAACGTCATGAATCGGGAAATGTTAATGGATGCGATGGATAACCCTGAAAAATATCCTCAGTTGACCATTCGCGTCTCCGGTTACGCCGTGCGCTTTAACTCGCTCACTAAAGAGCAACAGCAGGACGTGATTACCCGTACCTTTACACAGTCCCTGTAAGTACGTTAGCCACTACGCTTATCTGAGGCTCCTTCATGGAGCCTCTTATTCAAAGTCTGCTTTGGTGGTTGTCTGAGACACGGATAACAACCAGAATCGATTTCCTGTTCAGAGCACGCCAGAGAGTGTGCCACCTGCTCCGCAGGCTTACCTGGAGAATACATCGCAATGTCAGCCATTGGTCGCATCCACTCATTTGAATCATGCGGTACCGTAGACGGTCCCGGTATTCGGTTTATCACCTTTTTCCAGGGCTGCCTGATGCGCTGCCTTTACTGTCATAATCGTGATACCTGGGACACGCACGGCGGTAAAGACATCACCGTTGAGGCGCTGATGGCGGATGTTCTGTCCTATCGTCACTTTATGAATGCATCAGGTGGCGGGGTTACCGCATCGGGTGGCGAAGCGATTCTGCAGGCCGAGTTTGTGCGCGACTGGTTTCGCGCCTGTAAAGCAGAAGGCATTCATACCTGCCTTGATACCAATGGCTTTGTTCGCCGCTACGATCCGGTTATTGATGAATTACTGGACGCGACGGATTTGGTCATGCTGGACCTCAAACAGATGAATGACGAGGTTCACCAGATCCTGGTCGGCGTGTCCAATCATCGCACGCTTGATTTCGCCCGCTATTTACAGAAAAAAGGGAAACGTACGTGGATCCGTTTCGTCGTGGTGCCCGGCTATTCTGACGATGATGACACAGTCCATCGCTTAGGCGTTTTTACTCAGGATATGGAAAACGTTGAGAAGATAGAGCTGCTGCCTTATCACGAACTGGGTAAACACAAATGGATTGCGATGGGTGAAGAGTACAAACTTGATGGGGTGAAGCCGCCCAGTAAAGAGACAATGGAGCGGGTAAAAAACATTCTCGCCAGCTACGGGCATGAAGTGATGTATTGATGACGATGCCGGGAATAGTCACCCCGCTCAATTCACCCCACTCACAGAAACGAATCACCCAACCCTCGGGCTGCGATGTGCCAACGAAGCACAGGGCAGCCCTCTGAGAAGTCGGTCAGGCATGCGCCACGGGCGTGGCATGATGATCGGCTTTACGCAACAGCATAACCAGGTAAACCAGCGCCACTGCCGCAATCATAACGAACAACACGCGGTCAGAATAACTCTGCATCAGCATCGCGGTCATGCTTGGACCAGCCAGGCTGCCCAGCGTATAGCTCAGCAACAACGCCTGATTCATAGCCACCAGTTCGTGGTGTGCAACGGTTTCACAGGCCCACGACATCGCCACGGGATAAAGCGTAAAACCGGCCAGCCCCAGTACAAACAATGCGGGTGCCATCGCGGCATTGGTCAGCATCGCAATAGCGCCCAGGATCACCACAAATACCTGCACACGCAGCACCATCATGCGGCCAAAGCGATCGGCCAGACGACCAATCGGCCACTGCCCGACAATGCCTGCACTGACCAGTAGCGCCATCCAGTAGCCAACGTTCGCGTCACTCATGCCCTGGTGGGAAAGATACAGCGGCATCAAACCATACAGCGAACCCAAAACAATACCTGAGATGATGCAACCGTTGATGCCAAGGCGAGAACTGCGGCGACGCAGCATAGGTAAAATGCGTCCACCCGGCAGCGCTTCAGCTGGGTCGCTGTGGGTGGCAACCTGAGTGAAGATGAGCGGTAAAATGGCACAAATCACCGTCGCAGTTACCCAGGGGATCACACTTAACAACGCAGTCGAAAGCTTGCTCACCAGCAGTTGGCCGGCAACCGTTCCCAGGTAATAGACGATCATATAAGCAGCTAGCAGTTGTCCACGGTTGCGTACCGTGCCGCTACATAATAAAGCGCTTTCAACCACGACCCAGACTAACGCGCAACCGATGCCCGCCGTAAAGCGTAACAGCGTCCATGACCAGAATCCCGACATCATCATCATGCACAGCGTGGCCCCGGCAAACAGACCGGTAGCCAGATAATAGCTACGGTTAAATCCATAATGTTTGATCAACCAGCCCGCCGTTAAGGTCCCGAGCAGATTGCCGGTATAATATGACGAACTCACTACGCCCACCTGCCAGGTAGCGAGAGAATCATGCGTCAGCCAGAGTGGAACCAACGTATTCAGCACAGCAATAGAAACTGTCATTAATAACAGGCCGCAAAGCAGCAATATCACAGGACGTGACCAGGTCGACATAGGGATTAAAAACCAAAAGAAATGAAGGAAATTGCGCGCAGTTTGCCATTGCGTTTTTTAAAGTCAACGGGGAGAAACAGGCCTCAGCACATTTTGCTGCCCGACAATTTAATTTATTTATCTTCAGTAAGTTAGCGGGATATTTTACGCCGATAAAAATAAAGCTATCTCTATGATAATGTAGATTTTTACGCTTCCGGCAGCGCGATACATCGATAACGTTTATTTGTGATAAATGCTTATGCGGTTCGTAGACATCGTTCCGCCATTTGGACCAAAAAAAAACCCAGCGGGCGCTGGGTTTTTCAGAGGATAACGGGCGATTAACCAATAAATTCCAGGCCCTTCATATAAGGGCGCAGTACCTCTGGCACGGCAATGCGGCCGTCTTGCTGCTGGTAGTTTTCCAGCACCGCCACCAGGGTGCGGCCCACAGCCAGACCGGAACCATTTAATGTATGGACCAGACGCGGCTTTTTATCCTGCTTATTACGGGTGCGGGCCTGCATACGGCGGGCCTGGAAATCCCCCATATTTGAGCAGGAAGAGATTTCACGGTACGTATTCTGCGCCGGTAACCACACTTCTAAATCGTAGGTTTTAGTGGAGCCAAAGCCCATATCGCCCGTACACAGCAGCACTTTACGGTAGGGCAGATTCAGCAGCTGTAAGACTTTTTCGGCATGACCGACCAACTCTTCCAGGGCATCCATTGAGGTTTCTGGCGCGACGATCTGTACCATCTCGACTTTATCGAACTGGTGCATACGGATAAGTCCGCGGGTATCACGGCCATAGGAGCCCGCTTCAGAGCGGAAACACGGCGTATGAGCCGTCAGCTTCAGCGGCAGGTTCTCTTCCTCGACGATTTCATCGCGTACAAGGTTGGTCAATGGCACTTCTGCGGTAGGAATCAGCGCATAGTGGCTGCTTTCTGATTCTTCTTCCAGTGGTCGGGTATGAAACAGATCTTCACCAAACTTAGGTAGCTGTCCTGTTCCGTACAACGTCGCGTGGTTAACCAGATAAGGCACATAGGTTTCCAGGTAGCCATGCTGCTCGGTGTGCAGATCGATCATAAACTGGCTAAGCGCACGGTGCAGGCGGGCAATCTGTCCCTGCATCACGACGAAGCGTGAACCGGTAAGCTTTACTGCCGCGGCAAAATCCAGCCCTTTCGCGGCTTCGCCCAGCTCAACATGATCTTTTACCTGAAAATCTAACTGGCGTGGCTCACCCCAGCGGCTGACTTCCTGATTCTCGCTGTCGTCTTTGCCCAGCGGCACTTCATCCGCAGGAATATTCGGCAGCGCCAGGCTAAAGTCGCGGATCTGATTTTGCAGTTCATCCAGTTCTGCTTTGGCAGCATCCAGGCGTTCGCCCAGGCTGTTCACTTCCTGACGCAGTGGCTCGATGTCTTCCCCACGTGCTTTGGCCTGACCGATGGATTTGGATCGGGAGTTACGCTCGGCCTGCAGGTTTTCGGTTTCTACCTGCAAGACTTTGCGACGCTCTTCGAGCGAACGCAGCATTTCCACATCCAGTTTGAATCCCCGGCGTGCCAGTTTTTCTGCGACTGCGTCTGGCTCATTACGCAGCAGATTTGGATCGAGCATGCTTATCCTGTGTATTTATGAGTTAAAAGAAGGGACGCATTCCTGCTGGAATGCGTTGAAAACATTGACCACATTACCGCAACGTCTGTTTTAGCGGTAGCGTTTTGTCTGGCTATTTTGATCGAGTTCAGTAAGCCAGGCCAGCTTTTCGCCAATTTTGCCTTCAAGACCACGTTGTGTTGGATGATAGTAACGTGTTTGTGCCATTTCAGGGGGGAAATAGACCTCGCCAGCCGCGTAGGCGTTGGCTTCATCATGGGCATAGCGGTAGCTTTCACCCAGGCCCATCTCTTTCATTAGCTTAGTGGGCGCATTGCGCAAATGGTCGGGGACATCAAAATCGGGATGGTCGCGCGCATCACGCATCGCGGCCTTAAACGCGTTATAAACGGCGTTACTTTTTGGCGCGCAGGCCAGATAAACAATGGCTTGTGCAATCGCCCGCTCCCCTTCCGCGGGGCCGACGCGGGTAAAACAATCCCAGGCCGAAATCGCAACCTGCATACCGCGAGGATCGGCGTTGCCGACATCTTCAGAGGCAATCGCCAGCAGGCGACGTGCCACATAGAGCGGATCGCCACCTGCGGTAATAATCCGTGCGTACCAGTAGAGGGCAGCATCCGGTGCCGAACCGCGAACAGACTTATGTAACGCAGAAATGAGGTCGTAAAAACGGTCGCCCTTGTTATCAAAGCGCGCAGAACGCTCACCGGCCACCTCGGTTAACAGCTGTGGCGTTAATTCCCTTTTCCCGTCCGCACGGGTTTCGGCCATATCCGCCATCATTTCCAGCGTGTTCAGCGCACGGCGCGCATCGCCGTTCACCAACTCAGCGATCATGCGCCGCGTATTATCCGGTAGCAGGATATCGCTGTTGCCATAGCCTCGATCGGCGTCCTGCATAGCCTGGTCAAGTACCTGCTCGATGTCCTCTGTGGTCAGGGACTTGAGCAAATAAACGCGGGCGCGTGACAACAGGGCGGAATTAAGCTCGAAGCTGGGGTTTTCGGTCGTTGCACCAATAAAGGTGATTGTGCCGTCTTCAATATGCGGCAGAAAGGCATCCTGCTGGCTTTTATTGAAACGGTGCACCTCATCCACGAAAAGAATCGTGCGACGGCCGGCCTGCTTGCTCAGGCGCGCACGTTCTATCGCTTCACGAATTTCTTTGACACCTGATGTGACGGCAGAGATGCGTTCAACGTCCGCGTTGCCGTAGTGCGCTATAATCTCGGCCAGCGTGGTTTTGCCTGTTCCTGGCGGTCCCCAGAGAATCATTGAATGCAAATGGCCAGCCTCAATCGCGCGCGGCAGCGGTTTACCCGCAGCCAACAGGTGTTGCTGACCAATATAGTGCTTCAGGGTTTCTGGCCGCATACGCGCGGCCAGTGGTTTAAAATCTTCGCTGGAGAAATCCAGGGACAGGTTACTCACTACCACCTCACTGACGTTGATCATCCACCGTGACGCCTTTAGGCGGGGTGAAAGTGAATTTATCCGGGCTGATAGGGCCGTTTTTCTGGCTCTTTAACTGGTAGTTACTGCGCTGCCCATCCTGCTCTATGGCGCTGAACTGATTGATGGTGCCGTCTGGCGTCACATCAATCGTGAACTGCTTGAGATTGCCATCGCTTTTCTTCGGCGTCAGTTCAAATTTGTCGCCCTGCTGCTTGACGTTATATTGCTTCCAGTCACTCGACTGATTACGGGCAATCAACATAAATGGCGTATTACTGGTGGCGTTTTTTAACAGGCTTACCGTGGCCTGTTCTACAAACGGGTTGTAGAACCATAACGATTTTCCGTCAGAGATGATGACGCTCTCGTCAGGCGCGGTCATGTGCCAGTTGAACAGGCTTGGGCGTTTAACCCACAGCTCACCTTCCCCGTCCTGCACGTTAGCACCGCTGCCATCGGTAACCTTTTGAGTAAAGCTGGCGTGGAAGCTGTTTACTTTATTTAAACGCTGTTGCAGGTCAGTCGATGCATCAGCGAAAGCGCTGGCTGAACCCAAAGCGGCCATCAGGCCGAAGGCGATTACGCGTAATTTCATCTGCTTAAATCCTTATTAAATCGTTTCCCGTTGATAACGATACTAAGCCTGGTCGCTGTCCTGCATTTAATACAGGAGAAAAAACCGAAAGCCTAATCAACTATGGGGGTTAACCGCTAAAAAACAATGAGCCAGCAAGAACTGGCTCATTGATTTATGTTTCAAAGCTTATCGCTCAGGCTCTACATATCATGTGGCGGTGGTGACAGGACTTCGCGGTTACCGTTATGACCCGGCGCCGAGACAATTCCTTGTGCTTCCATCTGCTCAATGATGCGCGCGGCGCGGTTATAGCCGATACGGAACTGACGCTGAACGCCCGAAATAGAGGCGCGACGCTTGTCTACCACAAAGCCCACCGCCTGATCGAACAACGGGTCCAGTTCTTCATCGCTGTCGATACCGCCTGCACCTTCGCTCTCTTCACCCGCCGTAATGCTCTCAATGTATTGCGGACGGCCACGCGCTTTCCAGTCCTGCACAACGGCATGAACTTCCTGATCGCGCACGAAGGCACCGTGAACACGGACCGGCATGGAGGAGTTTGGCGGCATATAGAGCATGTCACCCATCCCCAGCAACGACTCCGCGCCGCCCTGGTCGAGAATAGTACGCGAGTCAATTTTACTTGATACGGTAAAGGCAATACGGGTCGGGATGTTCGCTTTGATCAGACCGGTAATCACATCCACCGAGGGACGCTGGGTTGCCAGCACCAGGTGGATACCTGCCGCACGTGCTTTCTGCGCCAGGCGGGCAATCAGCTCTTCCACTTTTTTACCCACGGCCATCATCAGGTCGGCGAACTCATCCACCATCACCACAATGTAAGGCAATTTTTCCAGCACCGGTGGCGTCATGTCCATACTGTCGCCCGGTTTCCAGAACGGATCGGGAATTGGACGGCCCATCGCCTCCGCCTGCTCAACTTTCTCGTTGTAGCCCGCAAGATTACGCACGCCAAGCGCCGACATCAGTTTATAGCGGCGCTCCATCTCACCGACGCTCCAGCGCAGCGCATTCGCCGCATCTTTCATATCGGTGACGACTTCGGTGAGTAGATGCGGAATGCCTTCATAGACCGACAGCTCAAGCATTTTCGGGTCGATCATAATAAAGCGCACTTCTTCCGGCGTGGCTTTATACAACATGCTGAGAATCATGGCGTTCACACCGACTGACTTACCCGAACCGGTGGTACCCGCTACCAGTAAGTGTGGCATTTTCGCCAAATCGGCCACTACCGGCTGACCGGCAATGTCTTTACCCAGTACCACGGCCAGAGGTGAAGGATTGTCACGGAATTTTGGACAATCCAGCACTTCACGTAAGTAAACGGTCTGACGATGCTTATTCGGTAATTCCAGTCCGACATAGGGCTTACCGGGAATCACTTCAACAACGCGCACTGCCGTGGTCGACAGTGAACGGGCCAGATCGCGTGACAGGTTAGAAATACGCGCGGCTTTCACGCCAGGCGCCAGATCCAGTTCAAAGCGGGTAATCACCGGGCCTGGAGAAATGCCGACGACTTCCGCCTTAACACGATAATCGCCCAGGCGTGATTCAACCAGACGTGCCGTCTGCTCCAGCGCAAACATATCAACCGGCTCCTCTTCGACAGGCGGCGCGGTTAACAGATCCAGCGAAGGCAATGGCGTGGAGGGTTTTTCCAGCGGCTGCTCATGACGCATCAGGAAAGGGTGAATCAGGCTGTCATGCAGCGACGGTTTTGTGTCTTCGACGGGTTCTGGCTGTTGAACAGGTGCCGCGAAGGTATCCGACACCACGCTCTGTGTCGGCACCGTTCTCTGGGCTGCCGCCTGTTCTGGGGCGGCCTGCATTTGCTGCCACGGCTCATGTTTTGCCGCCACGTCATCCGTTTCAGGCGCAGCCGCAATGGTGAACAGCGGCTCAACAGGTCCATCATCGACCAAATCTTTCATCGGTGAGAAATCAAAAGCCGCCGAGGTATCCAGATTGAAAACCGGCGCGTTGTTGTCGGGCTCCGCCTCATAGCGCTGTTGCTGCTGTTCGGCGAACTGACGTGCCAGCGATGCCTGCTGCAGCGCCAGTTCATCGTCCTCGTGCTGCTCATCCTGTTGCCAGCGCTCGCCATAACGCTGTTGCTGTTCCGACTGAAACGCGTGGCGTAACTCGGCCTGTTGCAGCGCGTCTTGCTCCTCTGCAGACCAGTCCGGGTTGTGCGTATCCTCAGGCACTGGCTGAGACGCGGGGCTTTCAGACAGCTTCGCTTTCTCTTCCGCCATGCGCTGCGAAGGCAGTTTGATACCGTACGAGGCCAGTTCGCGTCGGGTCGGTAATTTCACTGGATTCGGCCGGGGCAGCGCCGGGCCAATCCCCTGCTTCACCTGCGGATTCGCCTGATTTTCAGGTACCGGTTCAAACAGGGGCGACATCGATGACGCCTGCTTTGCGGCAACGGCTGATGTCACCGCGCTGCTCAGCGTCGCGGCAGAGGCTGCCTCGCGCCAGTTGCCCATTTTCGGCTCATCATCCTCATAAGCCGTAAAGGGGCTTGAGGATGCAGGCGTTTCATCCGGCATTTCAAAACGGTACAGAGGCGGTTCGCTCACCGGTTTATCCTGCGGAACAGGATCAAGCGGCGCAGCATTGCGCACGGGAGTAGAATAATGTGCTGCCGATTCCTGCGCGGACGCGGCGGAAAAATGGGCGGATTGTGCAGGTACAGCGCCCACTGGCTGAGCGACAGGGGCTACTGACTGTGCGGTCGCCGCATTGGACAGCGCCGGGGCAACGGCAGGCTGCTGGGTCGGCACCGCAGCGGACGCCACCGGCATATCGGAAGCGTCGACGGTTGCAGCGACGGCGGCGCGAGTGGCTGTTGCCGCCTTAGCCAGCAGCGGATCGTTCTCATCCAGATCGGGCTGAGCTTTACGCGGTGCGGCAAGCAAAACGTCATCGTCTTCATGCGGCTGAGCGTGAAGGACAGGCACAGCCTCTTCATGATGTTCTGCCTCATCCTCTTCCTGCCAGGGTTCGTCATGGCGTGAACGGTTGCTGGCAAAGGTCAGCACGCCCATGACAACGCCGCCGATTCTTTCCGCAATGGTTAACCATGACCAGCCGGTATAAAGCGTAATCCCGGCAGCCCAGATGCAGAGCAGTGTCAGCGTTCCGCCTGCTGGACTAAACCAGGGCGAAATCGCATTACTGACAAGACTGCCGATGACGCCACCCGAGGCAAAGTACCAGATGTCGTCGGCATTGAGTGCCGCCATACCGCAGGTGGTCACCACCAACGCCAGTACGCCGATTAAGCGTAAACCGATGGCGAAATAGTCAAAGTAGTCCTGATTATCGCGCTGGCGAAACGCTATCCAGCACAGCCCCAAAATCACCGGCGGAATGGCGTACGCCATCACACCAAAGATGAACAGTAAGGTATCAGCCAGCCACGCGCCTACCTTGCCACCAATATTATGGATAGGTTCATGCCAGGCCGTCTGCGACCAGCTCGGGTCGGAAGGATTAAAACTGACGAGGGAAACCATCAGATAGATGGCAAACAACGCCACCAGGATGAGCAACGCTTCCAGCAGACGGCGTCCACTGCTCAGCGACTGTAACGAAACGTCTTTATCTTCTGTGTATTCCTGGCTCAAGAGAACTCTCCAGGTGCCTGTAAAGTAAGAAACAACAGCGCCGGGCTCACCCGACGCTGGTCCTGTATGTATTCACAGGAGTGTACCGAAATTTCACAGGCTTTGCACCTGCCACGCATCAGCGCGTTTTGATCACCAGACGGTTACTCTGTTTGACCTCTTCCATCACCACGTAAGTCCGCGTGTCGTTTACACCTGGCAGGCGCAGCAAGGTTTCACCCAGCAGCTTGCGGTAGGCGGACATATCAGGCACGCGCGTTTTAAGCAGGTAGTCGAAATCACCAGAAACCAGGTGACACTCTTGAGTTTCCTCAAGTTTTTGTACGGCGGCGTTAAATTGTTCAAACACATCTGGCGCGCCACGATTCAGAGTAATCTCAACGAATACCAGTAATGAGGCGTCCAGGTAGTGAGGGTTAAGTTGCGCAGTATAACCAAGGATGAATCCCTGGCGTTCAAGACGACGTACACGCTCAAGACAAGGTGTAGGCGATAATCCTACACGTTTGGAAAGTTCCACGTTTGAGATGCGACCGTCTTTCTGCAATTCATTCAGAATGTTTCTGTCGATCCTGTCGAGGTCTTTACCGGGGCGTTTCTTATTATCTACCATTATTATTGTCTCTCTTAATTCCTTCCCTTTACCTGCCATCCCCTGAAAACGCTCATTGTTCGGGGCATTTTTTGAAGTGAAATAACAAAGTCTGAGTGCGTTCGCACCTATGTGTATGACGTATGACGCATGTTGCCTGTCCACATCATGCGTCATGACCCATATCAGACGACAAAATTCGTTCGGCACATTGCCCAAAACCCGGCGGCAAAACCCGTTTTGTTCCGAAGATGTCATTCGCTTCTTACACTGTTTTCGCAAATGCGCAGGCGATTGTCAAAGTAAAATGTCTAAATTCAGGACAAGATGCCAGACACTTCGCTGGGTCACTGTTTTTAAATGAGTATTTTCGTGCGGCATGGTGCAACGAAATGAATTTTTGCCCCCTTTTGGCACAAGTGACAGGCGAAAAACGTATTCATCGTCTACGCCGTTTACAGCAATCGCCAACAAAAGCGCGCAAGTGTTGTCAATGATGCGGCTTATTCCCTACAATCGCAGACTATGTCAGGCGAATGAAACTGAGGAACGCATGAGTACGGCTAAACACAGTAAGTTGCTCATTCTGGGCTCTGGTCCAGCAGGTTATACCGCAGCCGTCTATGCTGCACGCGCAAATCTGAATCCGGTATTGATTACCGGGCTGGAAAAAGGCGGACAGCTGACCACCACGACGGACGTGGAAAACTGGCCGGGCGACCCGCACGATCTGACAGGTCCGTCGTTAATGGAACGCATGCACGAGCATGCTGAGAAATTTAACACTGAGATCATTTTTGACCACATTCATAGCGTTGATCTGCAGAATCGTCCGTTCCGTTTAACCGGTGACAGCGGCGAATACACCGCAGATGCGCTGATTATTGCCACGGGCGCGTCGGCGCGCTATCTCGGCCTGCCGTCAGAAGAGGCGTTTAAAGGCAAAGGCGTTTCAGCCTGCGCCACCTGCGATGGTTTCTTCTACCGTAATCAGAAAGTCGCCGTTATCGGCGGCGGTAATACGGCGGTAGAAGAGGCACTTTATCTGGCCAATATTGCCGCTGAAGTGCATTTGATTCACCGTCGCGACAGCTTCCGTGCGGAGAAAATTTTAATTGATCGCCTGATGCAAAAAGTCAGCAACGGCAACATCGTGCTGCACACTCATCGCACGTTGGAAGAAGTTGTGGGCGATCAGATGGGCGTGACCGGGCTGACGCTGCGTTCAACGCTGAATGATGAAACGGAAGCGCTGGAGGTTGCTGGCCTGTTTGTGGCCATTGGCCATAGCCCAAACACGGCGATTTTCGACGGTCAGTTAGCGCTTGAGAATGGCTATATCAAGGTGCAGTCAGGACTGCACGGCAATGCCACCCAGACCAGTATTCCGGGTGTGTTTGCCGCGGGTGACGTGATGGATCATATCTATCGCCAGGCCATTACCTCTGCGGGTACTGGCTGTATGGCTGCCTTAGATGCAGAGCGTTATCTTGATGGTCTGGTTAAGAACGATAAGTAAGTTGTTAATAACCTGATCTTAATTGTTTGAGGCGACTGTTTTTCAGTCGCCTTTTTTATTATCACCATGCTAAATTCATGCGCCAGGCGTGAGGGACTTGCCTCATTTCATTTGTCTTCGCCACAGTGGGTTTCGCATGAACAAATCGCGGCAGCAGCACCTTACCCGTTGGCTTCGTCAACAGCGCCATCATGCCGGTCCCTGGCTACGACTTGCCTCACTCTTAGGTTCAGCAGGCGCACTACTGATTATCATGCAGGCCTGGCTGCTGGCTTCGTTACTGCAGGCACTTATCGTCGAGCAGCAAGCGCCGCAATCCCTCCTGCCCCGCTTTATGTTACTGCTGTTGTGCTTTGTGCTGCGCGCGGTGCTGAACTATGCCCGCGAGCAGGCAGGCTTTCGGGCCGGTCAGGCCATCCGCCAGGCACTGCGTAAACAGGTTTTGGATCGTTTATCCGATCTGGGGCCCGCCTGGATACAGGGCAAACCCGCAGGCAGTTGGGCAACACTGCTTCTGGAACAAACCGAAGATATGCAGGCGTACTATGCGCGCTATCTGCCGCAGATGACGCTGGCAGCGGTAATCCCTTGCTGCATTCTGATTACCCTGTTCCCCCTGAACTGGGCCGCCGGATTGATTCTGCTGGCTACGGCACCGCTGATTCCGCTCTTTATGGCGATGGTGGGCATGGGCGCGGCCGATGCTAATCGCCGCAACTTCCTGGCCCTGGCACGCCTGAGCGGTGACTTCCTTGATCGCTTACGCGGGCGGGAAACGCTGCGGCTGTTTCACCGGGCTGATGCAGAGAAGCAGGCAATTGCCGCCACGACGACAGATTTTCGTCAACGGACGATGGAGGTTTTACGCCTGGCCTTTCTCTCCTCCTCAGTGCTGGAGTTTTTTGCCTCATTAGCCATCGCCGTGGTGGCGGTTTATTTTGGTTTCTCGTATCTGGGCGAGCTGCATTTTGGCGATTATGGTAAAGGCGTCACGCTGTTTGCCGGTTTCCTGGTGTTGATTCTGGCCCCCGAATTCTTTCAACCTCTGCGCGATCTTGGCACCTTCTATCACGCTAAGGCACAGGCAATCGGCGGGGCCGATGCCCTTGAGCGGTTTATGCAGGACACTCCGTCGTCAGACAGGGCCTCAGGTAATGTCGCGTTTAGCGCCACTTCGCCGCTGGAGCTGGTTGCTGACAATCTTGTGGTCTGCGCCCCCGGCGGCAAGGTTCTGTGCGGCCCTCTACATTTCACCCTACGGGCAAGCGGGCGCGTGGCGCTGGTCGGCAAAAGCGGTGCAGGCAAAACCGCGCTGTTAAATGCCCTGCTGGGGTTTTTACCCTATGCGGGTTCGCTCAAAGCCAATGGCATTGAGCTTCGCGACCTGGCACGACGCGACTGGCATCAGCATCTTGCCTGGGTTGGACAAAACCCACAGTTACCGGCCGCGACGTTGCGTGAAAATATCGTCATGGACGCGCCCCTGGATACTGAACGCCTGGACAGGTTAACCGCCGCCTGTGGCATCAACGAATTCCTCCCCCGGCTGCCTGAAGGGCTGGATACCGCGCCTGGCGATGCCAGTAACGCGTTGTCCGTGGGACAGGCACAGCGTATTGCGGTAGCGCGAGCGCTGTACAAACCGGCTCAGCTATTGCTACTGGATGAGCCTGCCGCCAGCCTGGATGCGCTCAGTGAACATCACGTTATGCTGGCGTTAAATCAGGCCGCGACGCAGCAAACCACCCTGATGATTACGCATCAGATTGATTCGCTGCAAGACTGGGATGAAATCTGGCTCATGGAGGAAGGAAAACTGGTGCAGCAGGGCCACTGGCAGCAACTTACCTCACAGCCTGGGCCGTTCCGTGAATTGCTGCAACATCGTCAACAGGAGTGCATCTGATGTCTGCTCTGCGTCCTTTTATGCGATTGTGGCTGCGTCATCCCTTCCGGCTGACGCTGGGAATGGTTCTGGCCATCGTCACGCTGTTAGCCAGCATTGGCTTGCTGACCTTATCCGGGTGGTTTCTGGCGGCCTCGTCTGTCGCTGGCGTTGCGGGACTGTACAGTTTTAACTATATGCTTCCCGCAGCAGGTGTGCGCGGCGCGGCAATTATCCGCACGGCGGCCCGTTACTTTGAACGGCTGGTCACTCACGACGCGACGTTTCGGGTGTTGCAACATTTACGCGTTTTCACCTTCAGTCGTTTGATTTCGCTGGCACCCGCTCAGCTTGCAGCCTTTCGTCAGGCGGATCTGCTCAACCGTTTTGTCGGTGATGTCGACACGCTGGATCATCTCTATCTGCGGGTAATCTCACCGCTGCTGGGTGCGTTTATCGTCATTGTGGTGGTGACGGTCGGTTTAAGCCTGATTGACCTGCAACTGGCTCTCACCCTGGGCGGCGCCCTGCTCGCCCTGCTCTGCATCTTGCCACCGCTCTTTTACCATCTGGGTGCACCGGCGGGCGTTGCGATTACCCGTCAGCGTTCGCACTGGCGCGTGCAGTTAATGCACTGGCTGGCAGGCCAGGCTGAACTGACGTTATATGGTAACGCTGCAGTCTGGCGCACCAGACTCGACAGCTGTGAACAACAGTGGCAGGAGGCGCAGCGTCAACAAGAGCGTTTACAGGCGCTGGCGCAAAGTCTGTTACTGATATGCAGCGGCATGACGGTTACTGCGCTGCTCTGGCTCAGCGCAGAGAGCATTGCGCAGCAGCAACTTCCCGGGCCATTCATTGCGCTGGTGGTATTTTGTGCCCTGGCCGCTTTTGAAGCCCTGGCCCCTGTCGCGGGCGCATTTTTGCCGCTGTCTCAGGTGATAACGGCGGCCCAACGCGTCAATGAAATTATCGAACAAACACCAGCGATTGTTTTTCCCTCTAAAACTGTTATCCCTTCTGGTGCATTACACGTAAGCCTACAGGCGCTTGATTTTTGCTATCCGGGACGCTCTGAAAAAGTGTTGAATCAGTTTTCATTAAGCATTGAGGCGGGAGAACACGTTGCGCTGCTCGGACCGACCGGCTGTGGAAAATCGACATTGCTTGGGCTGCTTACGCGCGCCTGGGATAGTCAGCAAGGTGAGATTAGGTTAAACGCAGTTCCCCTTACTGAGTGGGATGAGGCGCAACTCCGGCAACGCATCAGCGTTGTCACCCAGCGTGTTCATCTGTTCAGCCAGACCCTGCGTGACAATTTATTGCTGGCCTGCCCCAACGCCAGCGACGAAACACTGACTGCGGCATTGATGCAGACTGGTCTGCAGACCCTGCTGGATAACGAGGAAGGATTAAATGCCTGGCTGGGCGAAGGCGGTCGTCCGCTGTCTGGGGGCGAACTGCGACGTCTGGCGCTTGCCCGTGCCCTGCTGCATAACGGCGACCTGTGGCTATTGGATGAACCAACGGAAGGCCTTGATGCGGCGACCGAGCAGCATATTCTCGCCTTGCTGCAGCAGCTTACGGCAGGCAAAACCGTCATTATGGTCACTCACCGTCTGACAGGCCTGGCGCAGATGGACAGAATTTGCCTTATGGACAGCGGCCGAATCATTGAGCAGGGAAATCATTCCGAATTAGTCGCAAAAGGTGGACGTTACTGGCGTTTCCAGCAACGCTTTGCGTTATAGTTTCGTGCAAAAGCTGATGGATAACGTAACGCGATGAGACTGGTTCAACTGTCACGGGAATCGTTGCTCTTTCCTCCCCCGGAAATGGCCCTGCGCGAGCCCAATGGTCTGCTGGCCATGGGCGGCGATCTTTCGCCTGCCCGTCTGCTCAGCGCCTATCAGCAAGGTATTTTCCCCTGGTTTTCGCCGGGCGATCCGATTCTGTGGTGGTCACCCGATCCCCGTGCGGTGTTGATCCCTGAACATTTTCATCTTAGCCGCAGTATGAAACGCTTTCATCAGCAGTCGCCTTATCGCGTCACCATGAACGAAGCCTTTGCTGATGTCGTTGAGGGCTGTGCCATGGGCCGCGAAGAAGGAACCTGGATCACCTTTGAGGTGAAACGCGCATGGCTGAAACTCTATGAGCTGGGCCATGCTCACTCCATTGAAGTCTGGCGCGGGCAACAGCTGGCAGGCGGCATGTACGGGCTGGCACTGGGCCAGATATTTTGTGGTGAATCCATGTTCAGCCTGCAAACCAATGCTTCAAAAACCGCACTATGGGTTTTTTGTCAGCATTTCATTAAGCACAAAGGACGCCTGGTGGATTGTCAGATACTTAATCCCCATACGGCATCGTTGGGCGCGGTCGAAATCCCGCGTGAGGCTTACCTGGAATCGGTAAAAAACCTGTCATCTCAACCCGTTGACAGCGGCTGCTGGCTCAATCAGACCCTTTTTTAAAGCTCGCGCAGATGTTTTGCACACACAAAGTCGGTTAAGTGCTATAATAGCGGCGTTTGGTATGTCGTCCGCGCTTGAATTTCAAGCCGGAATTGCCAGGCTGGGAATCTCATCGCACTCTCGGGACTGTTTCAATCGTGCGCGTGTTACCGGTTGATTCAGATTCTTAGCCCGCTAATCCCCCGCAGACGTCACATAAACACCCTAATTTAACCGACATGCTCGCGTTATAAGCGAAGCACGGCGATGCGTTGGCTTTATTGCCGACGGTTCTTTACATAACTCGTTGAATTGGGCATTATCTTGCCGGTTCAACTGAAAGGTAGTACACCCAGAGGATTCGATGGCCAAAGAAGACAATATTGAAATGCAAGGTACCGTACTGGATACGTTACCTAACACCATGTTCCGCGTAGAACTTGAGAACGGACACGTGGTTACCGCTCATATCTCCGGTAAAATGCGTAAAAACTACATCCGCATCCTGACGGGCGACAAAGTGACTGTCGAGCTGACCCCGTACGACCTGAGCAAAGGCCGCATTGTCTTCCGTAGTCGCTGAGTTGCGTTGATGCTATTGCCTCCAGCCGAGGCAATAAAAAAAAGGCCGGATATTATCCGGCCTTTTCTCTTTCCGTCACACAGTGCTTAGTGCACAGTGCCTTCCGCTTTACGTTTTTGCGCACTCAGGAAGTGATAAGTTAACTGGCCTTTCTCTTTATCCAGTGCAACCGATACTGAACCCCCTTCCACCAGCGAACCAAACAGCAGTTCATTGGCCAACGGTTTCTTCAGGCTTTCCTGAACGGTACGCGCCATTGGACGTGCACCCATCGCTTTGTCGTAGCCTTTCTCTGCCAGCCAGTCACGCGCTTCATCACTGACCTCAAGTGAAACGCCTTTAGCATCCAGTTGGGCCTGCAGTTCAACGATAAACTTGTCCACCACCTGATGAATGACTTCGGCCGACAAGTGGCTGAACCAGATAATGTTGTCCAGACGGTTACGGAATTCAGGCGTAAAGATTTTTTTAATCTCTTCCATTGCGTCAGTGCTGTTGTCCTGATGAATCAGGCCAATAGATTTACGCTCGGTTTCGCGCACGCCAGCATTGGTTGTCATCACCAGTACCACGTTGCGGAAATCCGCCTTGCGACCGTTGTTATCGGTCAACATGCCGTTATCCATTACCTGCAGCAACAGGTTAAACACATCCGGATGCGCTTTCTCAATCTCATCCAGCAGTACGACGGCATGAGGATGTTTGATCACCGCATCAGTCAGCAGACCACCCTGATCAAAGCCAACATAGCCCGGAGGCGCACCAATCAGGCGGCTGACGGTGTGACGCTCCATGTACTCGGACATGTCAAAACGCAGCAGTTCAATCCCCAGCGCTTTCGCCAGCTGAACGGTAACTTCGGTTTTACCGACGCCCGTTGGACCAGCAAACAGGAATGAACCCACCGGTTTGCGATCCTGTCCCAGACCTGCACGGCTCATCTTGATCGCTTCGGTCAAGGCTTCAATGGCATTATCCTGACCAAACACCAGCATTTTCAGGCGGTCGCCCAGGTTTTTCAGCGTATCGCGATCGGTGGCGGACACGCTCTGCTCCGGAATACGCGCGATACGCGCGACCACGGTTTCAATATCAGCCACATTTACGGTTTTCTTGCGTTTGCTGGCTGGCATCAGGCGTGCACGGGCACCCGCTTCATCGATAACGTCAATGGCTTTATCTGGCAGATGGCGATCGTTGATATATTTCACCGCCAGTTCGACTGCCGCACGCACGGCTTTCGCGGTGTAACGAACGTCATGGTGCGCTTCATATTTGGTTTTCAGGCCGTTAAGAATCTGTACCGTTTCTTCTACCGACGGCTCGGTAATGTCGATTTTCTGGAAACGGCGCGCCAGGGCGCGATCTTTTTCAAAGATGTTGCTGAATTCCTGATAGGTCGTGGAACCCATCACGCGGATTTTACCGCTAGAAAGCAGTGGCTTAATCAGGTTGGCGGCATCGACCTGCCCACCCGATGCTGCACCCGCACCGATGATGGTGTGAATCTCATCAATAAACAGGATGCTGCTGTTATCCTGCTCCAGCTGTTTTAACAGGGCTTTGAAACGTTTCTCAAAGTCGCCACGGTACTTAGTGCCCGCCAGCAGAGAGCCGATATCCAGAGAGTAGATGGTGCAGTCCTTCATCACCTCAGGCACGTCACCCTGCACAATGCGCCAGGCTAAACCTTCCGCAATGGCTGTTTTACCGACACCGGATTCCCCCACCAGCAGCGGGTTATTTTTACGGCGGCGACACAGAACCTGAATAGTGCGTTCCAGCTCTTTGTCGCGACCAATCAGCGGGTCAATTCCGCCAACGCGAGCAAGCTGATTAAGATTGGTGGTGAAGTTTTCCATACGTTCCTCCCCGCCTGCTTGCTCTTCGTTAACCGGGTTTTCAGCACCAGGTGCCTGGCCAGGTTCGTCTTTACGCGTGCCGTGAGAGATGAAATTCACCACATCAAGGCGGCTGACTTCGTGTTTGCGCAGCAGGTAAGCCGCTTGCGACTCTTGCTCGCTGAAAATGGCAACCAGTACGTTAGCACCGGTAACTTCACTGCGTCCGGATGACTGAACATGGAAAACCGCACGCTGTAGTACACGTTGGAAGCTGAGCGTCGGTTGCGTATCACGCTCTTCTTCGCTGGCAGGCAGCACAGGCGTGGTCTGTTCAATGAAGGCTTCGAGTTCCTGCCGTAGAGCCACAATGTCCACCGTACAGGCTTCCAGTGCCTCTCTGGCCGACGGGTTACTGAGCAACGCCAGTAACAGATGCTCGACGGTCATAAACTCATGACGGTGCTCACGCGCTCTGGCGAAAGCCATGTTTAAACTGAGTTCCAGTTCTTGATTGAGCATTAGGCACCTCCTCCAGTTAATCGCTCTGACCTGCTTCCTGTATGGAGAGAGGCTCAGGCTTTTTCAAGCGTACACAGCAACGGATGATGATTGTCCCGCGCGTAATTATTCACCTGCGCCGCTTTGGTCTCAGCGACCTCTGCGGTAAATACACCACAGATTGCTTTACCGTGGTAGTGAACTTTCAGCATCAGTTGCGTTGCACGTTCAATATCATAAGAAAAGAACTTTTGCAGAACGTCAATAACAAATTCCATAGGTGTATAATCGTCATTATTCAGAATGACTTTATACATGGAAGGCGGTTTTAACCCTTCGCGTACTTTTTCGTCGGCCAAGTGTTCAAAATTTAGCCAGTCATTTGTGTTTGCCATAGTGTTCCGTTGTGATTCTGTACATCGTCATCAAATCCAGGGTCATCTGTAGAGTTTAACACGTGTGTCAAGTGCACTGTCGCTAATGCATTCTCAGGCAAAAAACCCTGCACGCGACCTGTATCACAAAATTTCAAATAGCGTTAACTACCTCAAATTTTGATGATTTTTTCCCCACGTTGCCCGGTGCTTTGCTTGACGACCGTGGCAGTTTCTCTACATTCTACCTTCATAAGCTGATTGAGTTTTAATCAAACCCGACTCACGGCTTCAGTGACCTCACCTACTTATAAAATGTCTTGCGAGGGAAGTAAAAGCATGGAGACAGGTACCGTTAAATGGTTCAATAACGCCAAAGGTTTCGGCTTTATCTGTCCAATCGGGGGCGGAGAAGATATCTTCGCACACTACTCAACGATACAGATGGATGGTTACAGAACGCTAAAAGCGGGCCAGCAGGTTCATTTTGACGTTCATCAAGGCCCTAAAGGCAACCATGCCAGTCTGATTGTACCTGTTGAAGTGCAACAGGCCGTAGCCTGAGATCCCCCCAACGTTGGACCGCTCCGTCAAAAATGCCAGCCTGCCGCGCTGGCATTTTTACGCTGTAACCCCTATCCCGCTTTGCCCTGCGCCAGGGTAATCACCTGGGAAAACATCTCCCGCAGGCGTTCCGGGATTGCCTCGCTGCCGCATTCGGCTGCTGCCATAGCGACCGTGATAGCCAGTTCAGGTTTTGATGCACGATGAATAGCTTTGGTAATAATACGCCTGGGATTAACAGGTACGTTTAACGGCAGGTGCGCTGCCTCATGATACACATCACTAAAGCCATGTTGGTAAAGGAACTGCTCCATATCCGCCGCCGGGAGCTGCGTCAGGTGATGCTTCTCGACATCATGAGGCTGGAGCTGGCTGCGCGCCGTGGCTGCATATTTTTTCCCTGCCATATCCCCGTCAGTCAGCACATGCCAGGCAATGCCCATACGTCGGGCAAATTTTAACAGCGGTTTTAGCCCGGACTGTGCAAACTCAATGACTTTAATTCCTTCAGCGGCGAAGTGAAAGCCGCATTGTCGCGCCATTTCGTTAATGATCCAGACTTCGGTTTCACCTTCAACCAGAAGCCAGCAGCGGGCAAACAGGGCTGAAGGCCGGTTGACTTTAATATGGAAGCCGATGCGGCGGCTCTCTTCCGCACTCAGCCCTTCGGGACCAATGCGCCATGCGGCCACGCGCGTTGGCTCACGTACCAATCGGCAAACGTTCTCCACCGCGACCTGAGAAAGCAGCTCTCCAGAATTGGTCGTCGCAATCTTCTGTAACGGGAGCAACGTGAGAAGGTTCCATGCTACGGATAACATGATGGGATGCAGCCGGGTTTCCGGATCTTCAATCAGCAACAACGGCCGGGCGCCCGGTGCCAAAGGTTCGCTTCCTCGCGCCTGGACCAGCAAGCTAAACATGCGTAATAAAATAAGTTGGCGGCTGCGGACGTCCGTGGCGGCAATCAGGTGATTCAGCTGGTCCAGTGAACGCCAGCCCTGAATACCGTCACGTGATTGTGGATCGACGCGGTGCATCTGTCCGCCATTCTCAGGATGCTGAACCAGAAAGTAGTGTTCCATCAGCTGCTGCATGGTCTGTAATCCCTGACGCAGCATGTCATTACTCAATTGCTGTGGATGCTGTTCCAGATCCCGAGTCAGTTTATCCAGCTCTTTCGCCAGTTGATTCAGGGTGGACAGACGGGCATCAATACCGCTTTCGACCGGGCGAACACGTCGGCTAAAACGTGCATCGCGCAGCCGTAATACTGGATTCATGCGCAGCAGATAACTTATCGCCGCCGCACTTCCCTCTTCCGCTAGCACATGACCATGGCTATCGATAAAGCGCCGTGTTGAGGTGATCTGGCCGTCACGTCGCCGGGCGTGCACGCTGTAACTCAGTCGGCGTTGTCCCTGTTCGGCGGGTTGCCAGAACGGCTGTAGCAGGTCGCTGTTTTCCGCGTCGTCATCCCTGAAGTGGAAAACGACCGACAGGCGATGAACCCGATCGTCGACTTCGCCCGGCGTAAAGTGAAAATCGTCAGGAGAAAACACATACTCGCGCGAGTGGGGCGACAGCAGCAGGCTGAGCGCGTCCAGCAAACTGGATTTACCCCAGGCGTTTTCGCCAATCAGCAGGTTTATACGCGTCAGGGGTAAAGAGAGCTGATTAATGCCGCGAAATCCCCGGATATCGATATGTTCCAGAATCATAGCGTTTTTATCCTCTTTGTTGTCCGCAGAATGAAGCGGCTTCATCAGGCGGTCAAGTCACTTTGTTGTAAGGGTTTACTCACCCGGGCTTTTTCGCTAGCGTGTCGAGACTTTCGACATGGACGAACCGATCAATATGTATTCCGGACTCTTAATTATCCTGTTGCCCCTGCTGGCAGGCTGGCTGTTACCGCTTCGACACGTGACGTTTCTCAAGGCCGTCAACCGACTGTTAGGCTGGATGGTCTACGTCATTCTGTTTTTTATGGGCATCAGCCTGGCCTTTCTCGATAATCTCAGCAGCAATCTGCTTACGGTGTTTTATACTGCGGCAGTAACAGCGACATGCATTCTGCTATGTAACCTGCTGGCGTTGCATTGGCTGGAGCAACGGCTGCCCTGGCAGCACAGTCACAAACCGCAAAAGCTTCCTTCACGTCTGCATATGGCGCTGGAATCACTGACGTTATGTGGTGTGGTTGTCGTAGGCTTTGCGCTGGGCCTGACCCAATGGCCCTGGCTGCATCATGCCGCCGCCGCCAGTGAATATGCATTAATCTTTCTGCTCCTGCTGGTGGGCATTCAGCTGCGCGGTAGTGGGATGACGTTGCGCCAGATGGTCTTAAACCGTCGTGGCATGATGGTCGCGCTCGCGGTGCTGCTCAGTGCGCTGCTGGGGGGAATGATCGCGGCTCTGGTACTGGGACTGCCGCTGAAAACCGGGCTGGCCCTGGCCAGTGGCTTCGGCTGGTACTCTTTATCGGGGATTCTGATGACGGAAGCCTTCGGCCCGGTAATTGGCAGCGCCGCCTTCTTCAACGATCTGCTGCGAGAGCTTATCGCGATTATGTTGATCCCTGCGCTGATCGCCCGTCACCGCAGTACTGCACTGGGCTTATGCGGCGCAACCTCTATGGATTTTACCTTACCGGTTTTGCAACAGGCAGGCGGTACAGAAATCGTCCCAGCCGCGATTGTGCATGGCTTTGTCATGAGCCTGCTGGCACCGGTACTCATCGCCCTGTTCTCCGCCTGACCGTCCAATTCAACTTTTGATGCAATTTTTTACGGTTGAGTTGAATCAGCGTCGTCTACGCTTCTTTGAGTTGTTTGATTCTGCTATCCCCTGGATGGCGACGGATTACCAAGGAGAAGAAGATGAAACAAACCGTAGCGGCGCTGGTGGCCAAAACCCTGGAAAACGCCGGCGTAAAACGTATTTGGGGCGTCACAGGTGACTCACTAAACGGCCTGAGTGACAGTCTGAACCGAATGGGCACCATTGAGTGGATGCCAACCCGACATGAAGAAGTGGCTGCCTTCTCGGCAGGCGCAGAGGCGCACGCCAGTGGCGAACTGGCGGTGTGCGCCGGCTCCTGTGGTCCCGGTAACCTGCATTTAATTAACGGGCTTTTTGACTGCCACCGCAACCGGGTGCCCGTACTGGCGATTGCCGCGCATATTCCCTCCAGCGAAATCGGCAGTGGTTATTTTCAGGAAACCCATCCTCAGGAGCTGTTCCGCGAATGTAGCCACTACTGCGAGCTGGTGTCGAATCCCGAGCAACTGCCACAGGTGCTGGGCATTGCCATGCGGAAAGCCATTCTGAATCGCGGCGTATCCGTGATTGTGCTGCCCGGTGATGTGGCGCTGCAGCCAGCACCGGAATCCGCACGCGCAGACTGGTATCCGCCGCAGTTGCCGGTCGTGCTACCGTCCGCCGATGAGCTGTCTACCCTGGCGCAAACCCTGAACGGCGCGACCAATATTACGCTGATGTGCGGCAGTGGTTGTGCGGGTGCACATCGTGAAGTCGTCGAGTTGGCGGCGATGCTGAAAGCGCCAGTTGTGCATGCGCTTCGCGGTAAAGAGCACATCGAATACGACAATCCCTATGATGTCGGCATGACCGGGCTGATTGGTTTCTCCTCAGGCTTTCATGCCATGATGAATGCGGATACCCTGGTGCTGCTTGGTACCCAGTTCCCTTACCGCGCCTTCTACCCTGAAAAAGCGAAAATCATTCAAATCGATATTAACCCCGGCAGCCTGGGCTCGCACTGCCATGTGGATCAGGCCTATATCGGCGATGTCAAAACCACGCTGCGTGCTCTGCTGCCCAAACTGCAGGTCAAAACCGAGCAGCGTCACCTGGACAGTGCACTGAAGCATTATGCCGAGGCGCGTAAAGATCTGGATTCGCTGGCAACAGCCAATGATGACCAGCCGATTCATCCGCAATATGTGGCACAACAAATCAGTGAGCTCGCCGCCGACGACGCGATTTTCACCTGCGATGTGGGAACCCCAACCGTGTGGGCAGCACGCTATTTGAAAATGAACGGTAAACGCCGCCTGCTGGGTTCCTTTAACCACGGTTCAATGGCAAACGCGATGCCACAGGCGATGGGCGCACAGTCACTTAACCGTGACCGCCAGGTCGTGGCGCTATGCGGCGACGGCGGGTTCAGTATGCTGATGGGCGATTTCCTGACTGTTGCCCAGTTGAAGTTGCCGGTAAAACTGGTGATTTTCAACAACAGCTCTTTGGGCTTTGTCGCCATGGAAATGAAAGCGGGCGGTTACCTCACCGATGGCACCGACCTGCACAATCCTGATTTTGCCGCCATTGCTCAGGCCTGCGGCGTGAAAGGCATTCGGGTGGAGAAAGCCTCCGAGCTGAATGGCGCGCTGGAACAGGCCTTTGCTCACGATGGCCCGGTCCTGGTGGATGTGATTACCGCGAAAGAGGAGCTGGCGATGCCGCCAGAGATTAAGCTGGAGCAGGCCAAAGGGTTCAGCCTGTACATGTTGCGCGCCATCATAAACGGTCGCGGTGACGAAGTACTTGAACTGGCAAAAACTAACTGGCTGCGGTAAAACAGATGGATGTTACAGGCGGGCTCTCCGCCCGCCTGGCTTTCCGCTGCCCAGGAGCACAATGTGATTGATCTACGCAGTGATACCGTAACCCGTCCCAGCGCTGCCATGTTACAGGCGATGATGACAGCTGAAACCGGCGATGACGTTTATCGGGACGATCCCACCGTTAACGCACTTGAAGCCGAAGCGGCACGACTGAGCGGCAAAGCCGCTGCGCTGTTTTTGCCAACCGGTACCCAGGCCAACCTGGTGGCGTTAATGAGCCACTGCCAGCGTGGTGAAGAGTACATTGTGGGCCAGCAGGCACATAACTATAAGTACGAAGCGGGCGGCGCAGCGGTGCTGGGAAGCATTCAACCCCAGCCCATTCTGGCTGCCGCCGATGGTAGCTTGCCGCTGGATGTGGTGGCCGAATTTATCAAACCCGACGATATCCATTTTGCGCCCACCCGACTGCTTAGCCTTGAGAACACCCATCATGGCAAAGCCCTGCCTGCAGCCTATCTGGAGCAGGCGTGGCATTTCACCCGCGAGCATAAGCTGGCGCTGCACATTGACGGGGCGCGTATTTTTAATGCCGTCGTGGCGCAGCAAACCACCCTTGAAAACCTTGCCCGCTATTGCGATACGTTAACCATCTGCTTGTCGAAAGGCCTGGGCGCGCCCGTGGGTTCGCTGCTCTGTGGCGATGCGGATTATATTGAACGTGCGCGCCGCTGGCGCAAGATGACAGGCGGCGGTATGCGCCAGGCTGGCGTGCTGGCCGCGGCTGGGCTGTATGCGCTGCAACATAACGTTGCGCGTTTGCAGACCGATCACGAGAATGCCGCCTGGCTGGGACAGGAGTTGCAAAAAATCGGCGTCGAGGTGACCGAGCAGCAGACAAATATGTTGTTCGTGCGCGTGCCGTCAGACCAGGTTAACGCGCTGGGACAGTGGATGAAATCCCATGATGTCCTGATGAGCGTTGGTCCCGTCACCCGAATCGTCACCCATCTGGATGCTGAGCGCCCGGTGCTGGAAAAGGTACTGGGCTACTGGCGGGCGTTTTTAGCGCAGCATCGTCCCGATGCCGCCGTCAACACACCTACCCTGTCGGCGTCCCCTTACGCGGGTCGCTAGATCGGAAGCGCAGTAACCGCCGGTTATTGCGCTTCCCCATATTTTTCCAGCAGCGCCTCCGCAATCGCCAGCGTTTCAGCATCCGCGAACCCCTGATAGTGAGCAGGACGGAAATGCATCTGAAAAGCCGCAATCAGGTTCTGTTGCTCACGCGCCGTCATTCCTTCAGTTACCTGATAGCCGTAACGCTGCAAACGATCAAGCAGGAGGGGAACCGGAACGGCGGCTTCACGATCTTGCCCGGCTAAGTAAAAAGCGACGCGTTGCGGATCGGGCCATGCCCCGATGCCCTGTTCAGCCAGCTGCTGCCACGGAAACTGCGGGCCTGGGTCCTGTTTACGCTGAGGGCCGATATCACTGTGGCCCACGATATTTTCTGGCGCAATACCATAACGTCGGGTGATGTCGTTGATGAGGGCGATGAGGGCGCGGATTTGCCCAGGCGGAAAAGCTTGCCACGTCAGCCCGGTGAGCGTCCGGCGATAGCCGTTATTGACCAGCTCGATACCGACGGATGTGTCATTGATGCGGGTTGCGCCGCGCCAGAAACTTGGCCCGGCGTGCCAGGCCAGGTCCGTCTCCGGTACCAGTTGCCAGATAATGCCCTGGCCCTTACGCTGCGGCGGCTGACGGGGAATAAGATAATGGACGCTGACCTCACGATCGGTCAGCGTCGCCAGAGAAGAGGAAAAATCCTCGGCGGTATAATGTATCACCACCACTTTAACCCGTGGTCGTGCGCCCTGAGCAGGGTGACGCAGATCGACCCAGTAGCCTGGTCGCGATTCTATGCCCGACTGACAGCCCACCAGCAGCCAGACCGTCAACAGCAGCAGCAGCCGTTTCAACGAATAATAACCGCCGTGCCCGTCACGCTCACCATCAGCATACTGCTGTCTTTACCCACGGTTTCGTAATCGATATCTATGCCGACCACCGCATTGGCCCCCAGCGCGTTGGCCTGCTCTTCCAGCTCTTTGAATGCGATCTCCCGCGCCTTGCGCAGTTCTTTTTCATAAGCGCCCGAGCGGCCGCCAACGATATCGCGGATACCGGCGAAAAAATCGCGGAAAATGTTAGCACCGAGAATCGCTTCCCCGGTCACCACGCCACAGTAATCCGTAATACTGTGGCCTTCCAGCGTGGGCGTCGTCGAAAATTTCATCCTGTTCTCCCGTTGCGTAAACCGACCAAAGGCTCTTTCACCTAAAAGCAGAACTATACTCTATGTTAAAAAGGCACCTTGCCAGAGAACAATAAGGAAATCGAGATGAGAAACAAAGGTTTTGCGCTTTTGCTCCCGGCCGCGCTACTGCTGAGTGCCTGTACGACAGTAGAGCCGGTAACCAAGGATAATGGCCCACGAACCGCCCCTTGCATTGAAGGCGGCCCGGATACCGTGGCACAAAAGTTCTATGATATGCGGATTGAACATCCTACCTCCGGTCTGCCTGATAGCACGACACTGGCAAACTATCGTCCCTACCTGAGCGAAGGGCTTTATCATTCGCTTCAGGAAGCGAGTCAAAGCCAAAATGCCGCCAAATGGCGCAACGGCGATGTGTTCTCCAGCCTTGCTCAGGGGCCCGCTCAGGCTGACGTTGCCGATGCATCAACCATCCCGAACCGGGATGCCCGCAATATTCCGCTACGGGTAAAAATGAGCCGCGACAATAAGCAGTGGCAGGATGAAGTGCTGATGATCCACCAGGGCAGTTGCTGGGTGGTGGACGATGTGCGCTATGTCGCAGAGGGATCGCATCCCGCAGGCGGTTCGCTGAGCCAGATGCTTGAAAAGGCGAAAAAATAACCCCTGCTCATTCTCACGTCTGATTCACTTTCACGTCTGAAAGCGCCGACCTGAAGGCCGTGCGTTTTCAGACGGCATCCTGTCTGCTTTCCAGAAACGCCTGCCGGTCACCTCACAACATCTTGTGCTAATCTTTTGGGTGTTTACCGCTTATTCGTAAATTTTAAGCCACCTTAATTGCATAACTATTTTGGTGACGTTAAAATCCGCAAAACTAATAGCTATTCAAAATTGGCGCATGAGTATTCAACTAAACGCGATTAATTGTTTCTACGGTGCTCATCAGGCGCTGTTTGATATCAACCTGGACTGTCCGCAGGGCGAAACGCTGGTGCTGCTTGGCCCAAGCGGCGCAGGCAAAAGCTCGCTGTTGCGTGTGCTGAATCTGCTTGAGCATCCCCGCTCCGGTCAGTTGCACATTGCAGGTAATGATTTCGACTTCAGCAAAACCCCTTCTGAGGCCGCGATACGTGAACTGCGTCAAAACGTGGGAATGGTTTTCCAGCAGTACAATCTCTGGCCGCACCTGACCGTGCTGCAAAACCTGATGGAAGCCCCCTGCCGCGTACTGGGTTTAAGCAAAGCCGATGCCCGGGCCAGAGCCGACAAACTGCTCGATCGCCTGCGTCTCACCAGCTACAGCGACCGCTTTCCTCTGCACCTTTCTGGCGGACAGCAGCAGCGCGTTGCCATTGCCCGCGCGCTGATGATGGAGCCGCAGGTGCTGTTATTTGATGAACCTACCGCCGCGCTTGATCCCGAGATCACCGCACAGATCGTCAGTATCATTCGCGAACTGGCGCAGACCCAGATTACCCAGGTGATCGTCACCCATGAAGTGGAAGTGGCACGTAAAACGGCCAGCCGCGTGGTGTACATGGAAAACGGTCACATTGTGGAACAGGGCGATGCCAGCCGCTTTACACAGCCGCAAACCGAGGCGTTTGCACACTATCTTTCGCACTAAGTCAGGATGCTAACAATGAAAAAAGTCGTACTTGCTGCACTGCTTGCCGGATTAAGCCTGAGCGCTTCCGCTGCCGAAACCATTCGTATTGCTACCGAGGCTTCCTATCCTCCTTTTGAGTTTGTTGATGCGAATAACAAAATTCAGGGCTTTGATGTCGATCTGGCTAATGCGCTGTGTAAAGAGATGGATGCGACCTGTACGTTCACCAATCAGGCTTTCGACAGCCTGATCCCCAGCCTGAAATTTCGCCGTTTTGATGCGGTGATGGCCGGCATGGACATTACGCCTGAACGTGAAAAGCAGGTGCTGTTCAGCAAACCTTACTATGACAACTCTGCCACCTTCGTTGCGCAGAAAGGCAAAGTCGCCAGCATTGAAGCGCTGAAAGGCAAGCGCGTTGGCGTACAGAACGGGACGACCCATCAAAAATACCTGACAGATAAGCATTCGGATATTACCGTGGTGCCCTACGACAGCTACCAGAATGCGGTGCTGGATCTGAAAAATGGCCGCATTGATGCCGTTTTTGGCGACAGCGCGGTCGTCAACGAGTGGCTTAAGCAGAACGCAAACCTGGCCCCGGTGGGTGAGAAAGTGACCGATAAAGACTATTTCGGAACCGGTCTGGGCATTGCCGTTCGTCAGGGAAATACTGAGCTGCAAAGCAAATTCAATGCCGCGCTTGATAAAATCAAAGCCGATGGCACCTACAAAACCATCTACAGCAAATGGTTCCAGCAGTAATTTCTGATGAATGAAATAATCCCGCTTGCAAGCGCCGCCGGTATGACCGTCGGCCTTGCTGTTTGTGCCCTCATCGCTGGCCTGGTGCTGGCGATGATTTTTGCCGGCTGGGAGTCAATGCGGCTGAAGCCGCTGGCATGGATCGGTACCGCTCTGGTCACGCTGATTCGCGGCCTGCCGGAAATCCTGGTCGTGCTGTTTATCTACTTTGGCGCATCACAGGTGTTACTGACCTTATCCGATGGCGTTGTCCTGAACTTCGGCTTTTTCAGGCTGCCGGTTCAGATGCAGATTGAAAATTTTGACGTCAGCCCGTTTCTCTGTGGCGTGATAGCGCTGGCGATGCTCTATGCCGCCTATGCGTCGCAAACGCTGCGCGGCGCGCTGAAAGCCGTGCCGATTGGGCAGTGGGAATCAGGCCAGGCGCTCGGCATGAAAAAGTCAGCGATTTTTGTCCGCCTGATCATGCCGCAAATGTGGCGTCATGCGTTGCCAGGCCTGGGAAACCAGTGGCTGGTGTTGCTGAAAGATACCGCACTGGTGTCGCTGATTAGCGTTAACGACCTTATGTTGCAGACCAAAAGTATCGCGACCCGAACCCAGGAACCTTTCACCTGGTTTTTAGTGGCGGCGGCCATTTACCTGCTGATCACGCTGTTCAGTCAGGCCGTGCTGCGTCGAATTGAATTGCGCACTACCCGTTTTGAGCGGGGGGACCGCTGATGCTGCACTATCTACCCGAACTGTTGAAAGGGCTGAATACCAGCCTGAGCTTAACCGCCGCTTCCCTGGTGACCGCGCTGCTGCTGTCGCTGATGTTTACCATCGTGCTGGCCTTGAAAACGCCGCTGTTTTCGCCGCTGGTAAAAGGCTTTATTACCCTGTTTACCGGCACGCCGCTGCTGGTGCAGATCTTCCTGATCTATTACGGGCCGGGGCAGTTTCCTAGCCTGCAAACGGTGCCCTGGTTATGGCACCTGCTGTCGCAGCCATGGCTGTGCGCCATGCTGGCGTTGTCACTCAACAGCGCGGCCTATACGACGCAGCTGTTTTACGGTGCCGTTCGGGCGATTCCTTCTGGTCAGTGGCAGTCCTGTGAAGCGCTGGGCATGACGCCCCGGCAAACCCTGCGTATTCTGCTGCCTTATGCGTTTAAGCGTGCGCTGTCTTCCTACTCCAACGAAGTGGTGCTGGTGTTTAAAGGCACATCACTGGCGTTTACTATTACGCTGATGGAGGTGATGGGGCATGGTCAACTGCTGTATGGCCGAACCTATGACGTCACGGTTTACGCGGCTGCCGGGCTGATTTACCTGTGTGTTAACGGTCTGCTTACCCTCATGATGCGCCTGATTGAAAAACGCGCCCTGGCGTTTGAACGGCGGAATTAATCCTTCGGCAGGGCAACCTGCCTGATTAATTTTATAATCATATTTATTGCATAAAAATTCATTTACTGGCATCGTGTGGCGCATTCACTTGCTGTGTTATTGATGGCTAACGGGAGCCTGTAATGAAAAAATGGATGATTGCCGCCGTACTGGCAAGCCTGGCGGTAAGCGCCCAGGCGGCTGACAAAATTCGCTTCGCCACCTCTGCTACCTACCCTCCTTTTGAATCGCTGAACAGCGACAACCAGATTGTGGGTTTCGACATTGACCTGGCGAAAGCGCTGTGTGCGCAGATGAAAGCGGAATGCTCATTTACTAATACAGCGTTTGACAGCCTGATCCCTTCGCTCAAGTTCCGCCGCTATGACGCCGTCATTGCAGGTATGGATATCACTGCCGAACGCAGCAGGCAGGTTGATTTCACTCAGCCCTATTACGCGAACTCCGCCATCGTGATTGCGCCGAAAGGGAAGTTCAGTTCTGTCGATGCATTGAAAGGTAAACGTATTGGCGTTGAGAATGGTACGACGCACCAGAAATATCTGCAGGACAAGCACCCTGAAATTACAGTTGTGGCGTATGACAGCTATCAGAATGCCATTCTGGATATGAAAAGCGGTCGTCTTGACGGCGTATTTGGTGACAGCGCAGTCGTCAATCAGTGGTTAAAAAGTAACAGCGAACTGGCCAGCGTCGGTGAGCACGTAACGGATGCCGATTACTTTGGTACCGGCCTGGGCATTGCAGTACGCAAAGGTAATGACCCACTGCGCGATAAATTTAATCAGGCTCTGGCGGCGTTGAAAGCGAACGGTAGCTGGCAGAAAATTAATCAGAAATGGTTCCCTGAATAAGTATTATGGGCCAGCGGCGTGTTCTGCTGACCGGTTCTGCACTGTCCTCAGTTCAGCAGATTACCTGACTGGCCCACCCAGCCGTTGATGCGTCAGTAGCGTCAGCACTTCAAAATGCGCCGTATGCGGGAACATATCGAACAGCTGTACCTGTGTCACATCGTAATCGCTCAGCCGGGCAATATCCTGCGCCATCGTCTGCGGATTACAGCTTGAATAGAGCACATAGTCAGGCGCCATCGTGCGGAGATAATCACACAGCCCCTTTCCAATCCCCCGGCGCGGCGGATTCACCAGCACCAGCTGCGGCACCGCATCACGCTCAGTGGCAAAGGCGGTGGAATCGAGTGCGGCAAAACTGACGTTATCCAGACCCAGCATTTGTGCTGAGCGTTGCGCGCAGGCAATGGCGTCAGCACTGATCTCGATCCCGGTCAGCTGTATCTCTGGTGAAGCGCAATGCAGGCCAAATCCTCCCACGCCGCAAAACAGATCCCACATGCTGGTAATCGGAAGCTGACGCACCCAGTCGCGCGCCGTCGCGTACAGCGCACTGGCCACCTGGGGATTGGTCTGGAAAAAACTTTGGGGCCGTATCCACAGCGGAACACCGTTAAAAACGTCGGCCAGCGACTGCGTTGGCGTCAGCGCGATCTCCTCATCCCCTTCCAGAATGGCCATATGCACCGGCTGAATGTTGGCTGAAATCACACTCAGCTGCGGCAACTGCTGCTGTAGCCAGGGCAGTGCGTTTCGCAGTTGCTCCAGCTTGGTGTGCGATCGCAGAACAAAGCGCAGCATCATCCCGCCCTGGGTACTTTCGGTCAGCAGCAAATACTTGAGTTCACCGCGCTGCCGTTCGATGTTGTAAGGGGTTAAGCCTGCACGCGCGATAAAGGGTTTTAAGCTCGCCAGTACCGGGGAAAAGCTGTCGGGATAGAGCGGACAGGCGCAAAGATCCGTCGCCTCACCGTTACGCTGTACGATACCGAAAATCGGGCGCTCAACGCTGCCGCTCACCACCATCTTTGCCTTATTACGGAATCCTTGCTGGGCCGACGTGACCGGCGGCAGCCAGTGTTTAACCGGAAACGCGGCCAGCAGCTGGGTCAGTTGGGACTGTTTCTCATCAAGCTGCTGGGGATAAGGTTTTTCGAGCCACTGGCAAGAGCGGCAACGGTTAGCGTCATAGAGCGCGCAGTGCATGGTAAAGCCTGTGTTAACGGTCGGAAGGGTTGGCGGAGCGCGATTGTATCACCGCTTACGGAAAAATGCGCGGCTGCTGGCGGGGAGAAAAAGCAGCAACAGCACCACCAGATCGGGCAGTTTTTGCAGCAGCGTGCGATGGATAATCTGCAGGTTATTATCCCCTTGAATGCTGAAGATTTCCGGGTAGATCCAGCCGGTGGAAGCCATGAGCATATAAAACAGCACCACGATTTGCGCCACCACGAATCCCCAGCGTCCCCGGTTGCTGCCGCGCATCAGGGTAAAAGCACAACGCAGTTCAAATAAGAAAATGACCTGACTGGCGATAAAGATCAGCGTGGAATCCCATGACTGCGCACTGCGGTGCACAAAGTTGGCTATTTCGGCGTAACCCAGCGCATTCGCCAGCATTAACACGCTCAGACAGCGCGTGGCAATAATCGCCACGCCAGCCACCGTGACGGGCACCGGGGCTGAGGGTAAAACAGAGCCGTGTTTAAGGGTTTCCGACATGTCTTTTACTCCACCATGACGATAAAGAGGCTGGATTAACCAGCCTCGTCACAGAATGGCAAAAGTCGGCGGTTTTAGCCACGTTTCGCTTTCTGAATATCGCTTATACGCTGCTTTTCTTCATGCGCCATCACGCGCCAGGCAATAAAGCCCACGATGCCCACGACGAACAGGATCAGGGAAGCCAGCGCGTTAATCTCCGGATTCACCCCACGTCGCACCGTGGCGAAAATAGCCATTGGCAAGGTGGTGGCGCCCGGCCCGGTCACAAAGCTGGCAATCACCAGGTCATCCAGTGACAGCGTAAAGGCCAGCAGCCAGCCCGTCACAATCGCTGGTGCAATCATCGGGACCGTAATCACAAAGAAGACTTTCAACGGCGTCGCGCCCAGATCCATCGCCGCCTCTTCGATAGATCGGTCCAGCTCCCGCAGCCGCGAGTTAATCACCACCGCCACATAAGCGGTACAGAACGTCACGTGTGCCAGCCAGATGGTAAGCGTACCGCGTTCCGTTGGCCAGCCCAGCGCATTTCCTAAGCCGACAAACAGCAGTAACAGTGACAGCCCGGTGATCACATCAGGCATCACCAGCGGTGCGGTCAGCATAAAGGCAAAGCCGTTATGACCACGAAAGCGCCCAAACCGCACGATAATCACCGCCGCCATCGTGCCCAGCACCACCGCCATCGAGGCTGAAAGCCCGGCAATGGTCAGGCTCAGCAGCACCGCATCGATCATGGCATTGTCCTGAAACAGCACCCGATACCAGTTGAATGAAAACCCTTCCCAGACCGTCACCAGTTGCGAACTGTTGAAGGAGTAAACCACCAGCAGCAGCATCGGTGCATAAAGAAACAAAAAGCAGCAGGCTAAAATCGCCGTACGCCAGGGAGAGCGGATCGTTGGCAGATTGTTCATCCCTTCTCTCCCATTTCACGGTTTTGATGTTTGTGGAACCAAATAATCGGCAGAATCAAAATCAGCAAAATGATCACCGCCAGCGCAGAGGCCACAGGCCAGTCACGATTGTTAAAGAACTCCTGCCAAAGAATACGGCCAATCATAATACTGTCCGGACCGCCCAGCAGTTCGGGGATCACGTACTCGCCCACCGCCGGGATAAACACCAGCATGGAACCGGCAATGATACCGCCCTTTGTCAGGGGCACGATCACGCTGAAGAAGGTTTTCAGCGGGCGCGCGCCCAGATCCAGTGAGGCTTCCACCAGCGAATAATCGATTCGCGTCAGCGCGGTATAAATAGGCAGCACCATAAAGGGCAGATAGCAGTAGACAATCCCGATATAGACCGCCGTATTGGTATACAGAATCACTAACGGATGGTCGATCACGCCCGTCCACAGCAGAAAGCGGTTGAGAATACCGTTGTTGTTCAGCAGTCCCATCCAGGCATAAACCCGCACCAGAAACGACGTCCACGACGGCAGGATCACCAGTAACAGCAGGACAGAACGCATCGAAGGCTTGCTGTGCGCCACGGCCCACGCCAGCGGATAACCAATCAGCAGGCAGATCACGGTGGAGATAGCCGCCACTTTTAACGACTGTAAATAGGCGTCGATATACAGCGGATCGTCGCTCAGCGTGACATAGTTGCCCAGATTCAGCACCAGGCTGAGTTGATCGTCAGCCCAGTTGACCAGTTCGGTATAAGGCGGAATCGCCCGGGCAATATCCGCGAAGCTGATTTTCAAAACAATCAGGAACGGCAGCAGAAAAAAGAGAATCAGCCACAGGTAAGGTAATGCAATGACGAGCTTGCGCCCGTGCTGCATCTTTATGCGCGTTGCCCAGCGCTGCAACGGCGTACCGAGCAGCTTAGCCGGGGCTTTCGTGCGTTGAAAAATCTGGTTCATCGCGCCTCCTTAAACCGTCAATACCACGCAGCTGTCACTGTCCCAACACAGACGCACTTGATCGCCCCAGGTCGGTAACCCTTTGCGGTAGCGATGTGCATTTTGTAGCTGGGCACTGAGCATCTGGCCACTGTGCAGGCGAACATGGTAAATGGAGAGATCGCCCAGATAGGCAATGTGGACCACCTCACCGTCAGCAAAGTTACAACCCTCGGCAGGCACGTCTTCACACAGCATTACTTTTTCAGGGCGCAGGGCGACGTGAACCGGCACGTTATCCACCACCGATACGTCTGAATCGACTTTAAGAGGATGCTTCAGGCCGGGGCTGTCAATCACCAGACCGTCTTCCTGACGTTCGCGCAGCAGGCCCTCAAACACGTTTACCGAGCCGATAAACTCGGCGCTGTAGCGGCTGGTAGGATGCTCGTAAATCTCTTCCGGCTCACCGATCTGCACGAATTTGCCGCGGTTCATGATGGCAATACGCCCTGCCATCGTCATGGCTTCTTCCTGATCGTGCGTCACCATTACACAGGTCGCCCCAACGCGCTCCAGAATGTCCACCACTTCCAGCTGCATGCGGTCGCGTAGCTTTTTGTCCAGCGCCCCCATAGGTTCATCCAGCAGCAGCAGTTTCGGCCGCTTCGCCAGGCTGCGCGCCAGCGCCACGCGCTGACGTTGACCACCCGAAAGCTGGTGCGGTTTGCGTTTGGCAAATTCCTGCATGTGTACCAGCGACAGCATTTCTTCGACGCGTTGGGTGATTTCCCCTTTTGCCAGTTTGTCCTGCTTCAGGCCAAAAGCAATGTTCTGCTCTACCGTCATATGGGGAAACAGCGCGTAGCTCTGGAACATCATATTAATAGGGCGTTGATAGGGCGCGACATGCGACAGATCGTGACCATCCAATACAATCTGGCCGCTGGTGGGCTGTTCAAACCCTGCCAACATGCGTAACAGGGTTGATTTGCCACAGCCGGACGCGCCGAGCAGGGCAAAAATCTCGCCTTTATAAATGGTCAGGCTGACGTCGTCCACGGCATGCTGGCCGTCAAAGGATTTGGTCAGATTACGAATTTCCAGCAGCGGCGTTAACGCTTTTGCTGTTTTATTTTGCGGGCGAGGGATGGCATCGTTCACGAATGTAGTTCTCCGGAGCCAGGCGGAACAACGCGGCAAACAGTGCCGCTAAAAATGGCACAACAGAGGCCTGTACTGCGCCTCTGTTGCTGTTGCATAACATATGCTGTCGAATTACTTACCGCTTTTAACCTTAGTCCATGCACGTGTGCGCACGCGATCCAGTTTCGGGTCCTGAATCTTCAGCACAAACAGTTTGGCCATCGCATCCGGTGTGGGGTAAATACCGGGGTTGTTACGGATATCGGCATTAATTAACGGCAGTGAGGCTTTATTGCCGTTGGCGTAATTCATTTTATTGGACACGTCAGCAATGACTTTCGGATCCATGATGTAGTTCAGCCAGGCGTAAGCCGCATCAATATCTTTGGCGTCTTTAGGAATCGCCATCATATCGAAGAACGCGAGTGCGCCCTCTTTCGGTACGCTGTAACCAATGTTGACGCCATTCTTCGCTTTCTCCGCGCGGTTTTTCGCCTGAAGAATATCGCCCGACCAGCCAATGGCCACACAGATATTGCCGTTCGCCAGGTCGTTAATATATTGCGAAGAGTGGAAGTAACGAATATTGGGACGCAGCTTCAGCAAGAGATCCGTCGCGGCACCGGAATAATCTTTCGCATCGCTGCTGTTAGGATCTTTGCCCAGGTAGTTAAGTACGGTGGCAAAGATCTCTTCGGGCGCATCCAGGAAAGAAACGCCACAGCTTTTCAGTTTTTCCAGGTTTTCTGGTTTCATCACCAGATCCCAACTGTTTACCGGCGCATCAGCGCCCAGCGCGGCTTTAACTTTTTCGACGTTATAACCAATTCCGGTGGTGCCCCACAAATATGGAATGGCATATTTATTATCCGGGTCATGCTGGGCGACTTTCGCCATCAAGGCAGGGTCCAGATTTTTATAGTTTGGCAGTTTGCTTTTATCCAGCGGCTGAAACACGCCAGACTGAAGTTGACGTCCCAGGAAACTCGATGAAGGCACCACGATGTCATAGCCGGTGCTACCAGCCATCAGTTTGCCTTCCAGGACTTCATTGGAATCAAACACGTCATAGACCACTTTAATACCGGTCTGCTTTTCAAAATTAGGCACGGTATCTGGCGAAATATAATCCGACCAGTTATAAACGTGCAGCGTCTTATCTTCCGCCATGGTACTGGCTGAAGCAGCCATCAGCACCCCAGCCACCACACCTGACAACCATTTTTGACGTTGGTTGAACATGCTTTTAATCCTCCTGAGCGGGTTATAACAACGCTGCACATCAGTGATTCGGTTTTGCGTTTAGTGATTAAAAATCAGTTACACAATGAATCATTATTCAGTGGACGTTTAATAGTAAAAACCTATACCTGCACGGCATTCTCACTGTTGTCGCCGCCCCGCAAGCATAGCCCCCCCGTTCAGGGTTAACCAGATCTCAGCGTAAAAAACGCCTGAACTCAATATTTTATGCATGTTTAAGCTATGAGGTTCGGCTTTTATGGCATAAACAACGTCATTAATCTGGCAATTAAGGGCTTAATGCAGAATAAAACATTACGGTTATAAATTAACCTGTGTTGTTCACAATTGATAACATTAAGAATTACAGGCGCTGAACCGCAAAAATCGTCGTTGTGGCGTCAGCCAGGAGGGGAAATACGTGGCAGGTAACAGAGGGCGCGTCGGAAATAAAAAAGCCGTCAATGATGACGGCTTAATCAACGCAGGGGTTTAATGCAGGACAGAATGCATGGCGCTGCTTGCAACATGCTCTTCATCTTCACCTATCATCAGCAAATTATTGGCAAAGGCTTCCATGATGACCATGGAAATCTCTTCTTCACTCTGCTTCATAAAATGCGAGAACTGACCGAAGGTTAACCCGGCCGTGGTCATCATTGACTGGCAAACAATAAGCTTAGGCAGATTGTCATCCTGTATATCGATGAACGCCTTAACCGTCAACGAACTGGCGTTGATTTGCGATAAGTCACCCACCAGCGGAATTAATGCGGTCGGTTTGACTTCCGCCAGTGCTGAAAACAGAATGACGTTATCGACCAGGTCGATTTTAGCGTCAAACACCCCGTCGAAGTTTTGCATATGCGGCAAATGAAGCGCCTGGCAAGCATCACATTCAAACCAAGTGATATTTTGCTGATCCAGCCAACGACGCAGCAGGTCGATATCCGGAACGACAAGAGAATCCATTGTAAAATCCCATGGGGTGATAAATAAGCGACCTAGCTTACGGAAAAACCGGGTGAGATTCCACGAAAACCACTGGAAAACGCGGGTCAACCCGCGGTTTTAGGACGGAGCCCGGGGGTAGCATGCCGTTCAATGTGGTCGATCATCATGCCGGCAATGTCCAGACCGCTTGTGGTTTCAATGCCTTCCAGGCCGGGAGACGCATTTACCTCCATGACCAACGGGCCACGTTTTGAGCGCAGAATATCCACGCCTGCCACATCCAGCCCCAATACAGCGGCAGCTTTCACCGCCATCTCACGTTCCTGCTCGCTGATGTCAACCGTACAGGCGGTACCGCCTCGATGTAAATTCGAACGGAAATCCCCTTCTTTCGCCTGACGCTCAATGGCTGCCACGACACGATCGCCGATCACCAGGCAACGCACATCGCGCCCACGCGCTTCCTGGATAAACTCCTGCACTAAAATATGTGCATTAAGCCCGCGAAAGGCATCAATGACGCTTTCTGCCGCCTGGCGCGTCTCGGCCAGTACGACGCCAATGCCCTGGGTTCCCTCGACCAGTTTCACCACCAGCGGTGCACCGCCCACCATGGCGATCAGGTCCTGAGTATCATCCGGAGAAGAGGCAAAACCCGTTACCGGCATATCTATCCCGTCCCGGGCCAGCAGTTGCAGGGAACGGAGTTTGTCGCGCGCGCGGGTCACAGCGGCGGATTCGTTTAACGGATAACTGCCGCACATTTCGAACTGGCGTAACACCGCGGTGCCATAAAAGGTAATACCGGTGCCAATGCGCGGAATAACGGCATCGAAATGCCCCAACAGCTCGCCGCGGTAGTGAATACCGGGCGAGGCGGGGTTAATGTTCATATAACAAGAGAGAGGATCAATGATCTGCACAAAATGACCGCGCTGTTCGGCGACGTCACGTAAACGGCGACAGGAATAAAGCGTTCCATCGCGCGACAGAATGGCCATTTTCATCCATCAAAATCCTTGCGTTAAATTAGCGTGTTGCCCAGCCCTGCTGATGCAGGTAATCCAGCATAAACGGGCGGGTTTCTTTGATGATCAGGCGCTGAATCAACTGGCTCCAGGTTTCGCTACGCTGATTGCTGTCGCGTTGTTCATAGTAGATCGCCGTACGGCTATCGTAATCAGCCAGCACAGCCGGGTCCACAGGTTGATAACGATTTTCATGTACCAGCATCGACTGCGGAATACGTGGTTTCACATCCGGCACGGATTCAGGATAGCCCAGGCAGAAACCAAACAGCGGCAGCACAAACTTTGGCAGCCCCAGCAGCTCGGTTACCTGGGCGATGTTGTTACGAATACCACCAATAAATACGCCGCCCAGCCCCAGGGATTCTGCTGCTACCATGGCATTCTGCGCCATCAGTGCTGTATCCACACAGCCGAGCAGCAGCTGTTCTGCCCGGCCTAACTGGGCATCCGGGCAGATTTGCAGATGACGATTAAAGTCCGCGCAAAATACCCAAAATTCCGCCGCATCGGCCACCCACGTCTGGCCGCCCGTCAGGGTAACCAGTTGATCGCGTAACGCCGGATCGGTCACGCGTACAATGGATGAGCACTGCAAAAAGCTGGATGTGGACGCCGATTGCGCCGCAGCAATAATCGCGTCACGCTGTTCAGTACTCACCTTCTGGTCAGTGAAAGAACGGATTGAACGGTGGCTGCACAGTAAATCGATAGTCGGTGTCATAAAATCTCCAGCTAATTCTCTTTTTTTTCAGATTGGTTGAACAACTGCGGCGCCAGTGCTTTGGCACAGCGCCACATCAACAGCCAGGCGGCAGGTAACATCAGCATAATGCCGATGATAAACAGCGCGGTCGCTAAGTGCTTACTTCCGGCACCGTTGGGCAGGCCAGGTAACCAACGGTTAACCACGACCAGCGCGCCGACAATAAGCAAACCGCCCAGCGCTTCCATTGCCAGTATGGTCTTAGGCAACGTTGCGATGTTCCGCATAGCTTTCTCCTGCCTCAAGGCTAATTGACTCTCAATTATGGATAACATCCCTTAAATTGCACATCAGCGGTTTCAGATCGCGCTCTGACTCACTTTGTGGATTCATAGGATGCAGGCATCAGACTAACAGGTAAATCCTGCTTTCTTTAAGCGCGACGAGCGGGCATCATTATCGGCTTTCCTGACTTTGTCGTGTGATCATCATCACACAACGTACCTCGCAAGGAGTTCTCAATGATTGCTGTTATTTTTGGTCGTCCCGGCTGCCCTTACTGCGTTCGCGCCAAAGAACTGGCGGATAAACTGCAGGCCGATCGTGATGATTTCAACTACCAGTATGTTGATATTCAGGCGGAAGGCATTACCAAAGCCGATCTCGAAGCCAGTGCGGGCAAACCGGTCAGCACCGTACCGCAGATTTTCCTGGACGATCAGCATATCGGTGGCTACACCGAGTTTGCGGCGTGGACAAAAGAGAATCTGGGATTTGTTGCCTGAGCAACAGAGGCGGTAACCTGAATGTGCGCGCTGGCGTGATGCCAGCCGCGCCTTAATGAAATGGCTGACCTGACTCAACAGGATAACGAGCAGTACATAACCCCGTATAAGCACTTAACGTCTGGACGCGGCGATCAGTCGCAGCAACCGCACGAGTAGTGCACCGCATCCCGCCCAAAACATGCCGCTCAGGCTCCAGATAGCAATATAATCCCATCGGGTAGGCTCAGCGAAAACGCCATGCAATAACAGCGCGGCCAGTAGCGTCCCGGTAAACGCCATAATCAGCGTACTTTTTAGCGGTGCTTCTTGCTGCATCAGCGCCATTAATGCACCAGGTAGCAAAAAAAACAGCAGTTCAGGCTGGCTGTGTAACACCTGCTTATCTAACAGCCGGAAATCCTGAGTAAACATAAAGACTAAACAATAAAACACGCCACCTGACAGGCAGGTTGCCCAGAAATAATAACGCTGCGGCATAACTCCCCACTCATTAAAAACTCGCCAAAACATCGTCTGTGACCTTGCTGAGCCCGGTGGAAATAAAAATAAACAGTCGTTTGCCATACGAATGAAAGTCGCCAATGGCTGAGAATGGTTTTTCTGATTAGAATATTGGCCTCGTTACCTTTTCAGAAATCGATGATCGCTGAAGGTAATCTTACGGCTTGCTCAAGATAGCGAAAAACAAGCCTCTCTTCAATAGGTTACAAGTAAACAAGAAGTTAAAATGTTGAATGTTAACATCGCAGAATTGTTAAGAGGTAATGACATTCTGTTATTATTTTTCGTGCTGGCTCTGGGACTTTGTCTGGGGAAATTACGTTTTGGCTCGGTGCAACTCGGCAATTCCATTGGCGTATTAGTGGTTTCGTTATTATTAGGCCAGCAGCACTTCTCGATGAATACAGATGCCCTAAGCCTGGGCTTTATGTTGTTTATTTTTTGTGTCGGTATTGAGGCGGGTCCCAACTTTTTTTCTATTTTCTTTCGGGACGGCAAAAATTATTTCATGCTCGCCATCGTGATGGTGGTCAGCGCCCTGCTGTTGGCCCTGGGATTTGGCAAATTCTTTGGCTGGGATATCGGGCTGACCGCGGGCCTTCTGGCCGGTTCCATGACCTCTACGCCGGTACTGGTCGGTGCAGGCGATACGTTGCGCCAGAGCATCAGCGATCCTAAACAGCTCAGCATGATGCAGGATCAACTCAGTCTGGGCTATGCCGTTACCTACCTGATAGGGTTAGTCAGCCTGATTTTTGGCGCTCGCTATCTCCCCCGTCTGCAACATCAGGACTTACCCACCAGCGCACAACAAATTGCACGTGAGCGCGGCCTTGACGCTGACAGCCAGCGCAAAGTGTTTCTGCCGGTGATTCGTGCTTATCGTGTGGGCCCGGAGCTGGTGGCATGGAGCGGCGGTAAGAATCTACGTGAGCTCGGGATCTATCGCCAGACAGGCTGCTATATCGAACGTATCCGCCGTAATGGCATCCTCGCCAGTCCGGATGGCGATGCGGTGCTGCAACTGGGGGATGATATTTCGCTGGTGGGCTATCCGGATGCGCACGCGCGACTGGATGCCAGCTTCCGTAACGGAAAAGAAGTCTTTGACCGCGATTTGCTGGATATGCGGATTGTGACCGAAGAGATTGTGGTAAAAAACCACAACGCCGTAAACAAGCGGCTGAGCAAACTCAATCTTACCGATCACGGCTGCTTTTTAAACCGCGTGATTCGCAGCCAGATTGAGATGCCAATTGACGACAATATCATGCTCAATAAAGGCGATGTGTTGCAGGTCAGTGGTGAGGCGCGGCGGGTAAAAAGTGTGGCGGATCGCATTGGCTTTATTGCAATTCACAGCCAGATAACCGACCTGCTGGCATTCTGTGCCTTTTTTATCATCGGCCTGATGGTCGGGTTGATTACGTTTCAATTCAGCAACTTCAGTTTTGGCATCGGTAATGCCGCAGGGTTGCTGTTTGCCGGCATTATGCTGGGCTTCCTGCGCGCTAACCATCCCACCTTTGGCTATATTCCGCAAGGTGCGCTGACGATGGTTAAAGAGTTTGGGCTGATGGTGTTTATGGCAGGCGTTGGCCTGAGTGCCGGGAGCGGTATCGACCATGGCATATCGGCTAACGGCGCGCTGATGCTCTTGTGCGGCCTGTTGGTCAGCCTGTTGCCGGTAGTGATTTGCTACCTGTTTGGCGCTTATGTTCTACGCATGAACCGCGCGCTGCTTTTCGGGGCCATTATGGGTGCACGCACCTGCGCACCGGCTATGGAGATTATCAGCGATACGGCGCGCAGTAATATTCCTGCGCTGGGCTATGCCGGCACCTACGCCATTGCGAACGTTTTGCTGACGCTGGCGGGCACATTAATCGTTATTATCTGGCCGTTACTACCCTTATAAAATTTTTTTACTGACGTCCAGAACTTTTTTTACCGACCACAGTCTGAATAAGTGCCACTGCTTTTCTTTGAAATCCCCAAATTGTGGAGCCCGCTGGTCTTTTTCCCAGCGGGTTTTTTTATGCCTTGCATCCTGCCCGCCCCACTTCAACATTAAAACTTCACCAAACTTAAACCATTTTGCAACCTTAGTGCAGATTAAGAACCTTGTGATGGACTCTCTGCCCGTCTGCACGCAGGATAGGCAGCTTATTTTGTTAGCAACATGTGCTAGCAGATGCGACAGACTCAATCTGCTTTTGCCCGTTGGCTTAAGCCCTTTTTCCGGGATTGAGAGAATCTGAACATCAGTAAGAGGAACCGACCACGTAATGGAAGAATTGAACCGCACCCTATTTATGGCGATTAACGCTACCTCAGACTCACCTCACTGGTTATTGCAGCTTGCCCTCTTCATAGCCAAAGACGTCATTGCCATTGTCCCGCTGCTGATTGTGGCATTGTGGCTGTGGGGACCGCGCGATCAGGTGGCGTCACAGCGAGTGCTGGTGTTAAAAACCGGCATCGCGCTGCTCTATGCATTAGCCATTTCCTGGTGCGTGGGACAACTGTTCCCGCATCCGCGTCCGTTTGCGATCAATTTCGGCCATCAGTTTCTGGCACACGCTGCCGACGACTCGTATCCCAGCGATCACGGCACCACGATTTTCACCTTTGCGCTGGCTTTCCTGTTCTGGCACCGGCTCTGGTCGGGCATTATCCTGATGGTGGTCGCCACTGCGATTGCCTGGTCGCGTGTTTATCTTGGCGTGCACTGGCCAATGGATATGCTGGGCGGTTTTCTGGTGGGAATGCTGAGTTGCCTGGCGTCGCACCTTGCCTGGCAGCTGTATGGCGAACGTCTGCTTAATATCATTAACCCGTTCTATCGGGCGCTGTTCGCTTTACCGATACGTAAAGGCTGGACACAAGGGTAATACACAAGGGACGCCGCGGCGTCCCTTCCGTTTTTTAGCTGAACCACTTCCCGAACCAGCCGTTAAACTTCATCATCACAAAATCAATGATACGGTTGAAGAAGCCGCCTTCCGGCACATCCTGCAGCACCACCAGCGGACGCTGTTCAATCGTTTTGCCGTCCAGTTGAAAATCAATGGTGCCGACCACCTGGTTTTTCTTCAACGGCGCCTCTAGCTGCGGCGATGTCAGGCTGTAGCTGGCTTTCAGGTTTTTCATCTGCCCTTTAGGAATGGTCAGTGCCGCGTCTTTTTCCACGCCAAGGTTGACCTGATTCTGTTCGCCAAACCAGACGCGCTGCTGGGCAAAAGGGGCATCCGCTTTAATTGGGGTCACGGTTTCAAAAAAGCGGAAACCCCACGTCAGTAATTTTTCACTCTCGCGGAAGCGAATGGCATCGCTGGCGGTTCCCAAAACAACCGAGATCAGCCGCATATCGCCTTCGGTGGCTGAGGCCACCAGATTATTACCGGCACCGGAGGTGTGACCGGTTTTGATACCGTCCACCTTCAGATTGCTGCTCCAGAGCAGACGGTTACGGTTTATCTGACGGATGTTGTTAAAGGTAAACTCTTTTTCCTTGTTCAGGGCATACTCTTCCGGCACATCGCGAATCAACGCCTGACCAATCAGCGCCATGTCGCGCGCGGTACTGTACTGCCCCTCGGCATCCAGGCCATGCACCGTCATAAAATGGGTGTTTTTCAGGCCAAGCGCATTGACATAGTTATTCATCAGACCAATAAAGGAATCCTGACTGCCAGCCACATAGTCCGCGAGTGCGATGCAGGCATCGTTCCCGGACTGGATCACAATGCCTTTGTTCAGCTCATGCACCGGAATGCGGTCACCGGGCTTAAGAAACATCAGCGAAGAACCGCGCAGTTTGGGGTTGCCGGTAGCCCAGGCATCCTGCCCCACCGTCACCATATCATCGGGTTTAATTTTGCCGGATTTGATTGCCTGCCCAACCACATAGCTGGTCATCATTTTTGTCAGGCTGGCAGGATCGAGCCGCTGATCGGCATTCGACTCTGTCAGAACTTTACCGCTGGCGTAGTCGATTAAGATCCAGGCCCTGGCATCAATTTGAGGCGCGGCGGGTGCCTGTTCAGCAAAAACAGCCATCGGCGCGATGAGTAACAACGAGGTCGCAGCGATGCGCCGCAGGGGAGATGAAAAGCAAGTATTTGTCATGGGCTTGGCCGGATTGTCCTTAGTAAAACGAAAGTCAAAGGCTTAACACCTTCTGTGAGAACGCTACCCGCTGGCGTCAATGAAAAAAACCGCTTAATCGTAAAGTTTTATAGATTTTAGTAGATTAACCCTGGTCTGAGCGCCGCGCGCCTGCCATTTTCCCTCACGAATGTCGCACATAAAAATGCGCTAAATTCTGATTTTTTAATCAAAAAGTTAAGGCCGTCACAAAACTGGGTTAACCTGACTTTATTCAATCGAGGAGAACCCCCTATGGATTTAGCCCTGTTTGATCTGGATGAAACGCTGATTAGCGAGGACAGTACCGGCCTGTGGCTGCGCTGGCTGGTCTCACAAGGCTTCGCCTCCAGTGACCTGCTTGATGAAGAACAGGAATTAATGCGCCAGTATTACGCCGGAACGCTGTCCATTGACGAGTACATGCGTAAAACCCTCTCCCCTTTAGCCGGGATGGCAACGATGACGGTGGAAGGATGGGTTCGGCGCTTTATTCACCGCGATATTATGCCGCGCGTCTTTCCTGAAGCGCGGGCGCGTCTCGACTGGCATCAGGCGCGCGGAGACAGAATTATCGTCATTTCCGCCAGCGGCGAGCATCTGGTGAATCCAATTGCCAGCCAGCTTGGTGCCTGCGGCGCACTGGCTATTGGCGTGGAAGTGGTGGATGAGCGCTACAGCGGCAATACCTATGGCACCATGACGTTTCAGCAGGGCAAAGTGAAACGGGTGGAAGAATGGAAGGCTGAACGCCCTGCGGAACAGTACGCATATACCTGGGCCTACAGTGACTCCATGAATGACCTGCCCATGCTGGCGCAGGCCGATTATGCACACGTGATAAACCCGGCCGAGCCGCTGCGCCAGGAAGCCGAAAAACGCGGCTGGCAGGTCTGCCACTGGGTCCGCTAATTTAACCGCGGGACGCGCTGGCGTCCTGCTTCAGCCCTACCTTCAGCAATTTACCTTCGGCTTCATCCGTTAAGACATAGAGATAACCATCTGGCCCCTGGCGGACATCGCGGATGCGTTCATTTCGCCCGTCCAGTAAGCGTTGCTCTTCCACCACTTTCTCGCCGTTAATGTGCAACCGAATCAGGTTCTTCTCTTTCAGCGCCCCGATAAACAGGGAGTTTTTCCACTGCGGGAAACGCGCGCTGTTATAAAAGGCCATACCACTGATCGCCGGTGAGACTTTCCAGTAAAACGCGGGCTGTTCCGTGCCCTCAACGTGCGTGCCTTTAGATTCCGGGACCTTACTGCCGTTGTAATCAATACCGTAGGTGGCCAGCGGCCAGCCATAGTTTTTGCCCTTCTGGATGATATTCACCTCATCTCCACCGCGCGGACCGTGTTCACTTTCCCACATCGTCTGCGTCCAGGGATTCAGCGCCAGACCTTGCGGATTGCGCAGGCCATAGGCCCAGATTTCTGGCCGCGCGCCCTGCCTGTCAACGAAAGGATTATCTTTTGGCACGCTGCCGTCCGCGTTCAGGCGCAGCAGTTTGCCCTGAAGTTTATCGAGGTCCTGTGCGGCGCTGCTGACAAAGTTGTCGCCAAAGGCAATCCATAAAAAGCCCTGACGATCAAAGGCCAGTCGGGTCCCGATGTTGTTACCGCTTGAGAGGCGCGGCGTTTGCTGAATTACCGCATGAAAATCGGTTAACTGGCGATTATCGTTACTGAGTTTGCCGTAGCCCACCACGGCGCCGGCCTTGCCGTTGCTGTCCGCTTCGGTATAGCTGAGCCAGACGCGGCGGCTCTGCGCAAAATCGGGTGCCAGCACCACGTCCAGAAGTCCGCTCTGACGCTGCGCCCAGACCTTCGGCACGCCCTGAATCGGTTCGGACAAGCCGCTGTCTGGCCGCCAGCTGCGCAGTTGACCGGATCGTTCGGTGATCAGCAGGGTTTGATTATCCGGCAAAAACGCCACTGACCAGGGATGATCCAGCTTATCCTGGAGCACCTCAACCTTGAGTTCATCAGCCCACAGCGGGCTGGAAAAGAGTAGCGCGCCACTGAATAACAGCGGGATCGAAACACGGGACATAGCCTTCTCCTCACAGGGTGCAGTGTTGTTAAGCGTAGTCAGCGGGTCGGGGATGCTGTTAAGGATTTACAAAAGATTAAACAAGGTGTTGGCAGCAGGATGCGCAATGGCAGGCGCGGGAGAAGCCGACCGAAAAGGTATCGTGAAGAGAAGAGACCGCCCGCAGTAAGATAGCGGGCGGAAGCGGTTATTCGAAACAGGTGTCCGGGTTTTCCGCCAGTGAGATAAACTCTTTACCGCCTGGCGTCAGAGCCAGAATCGTGCCGCTTTCAATATCGTACACCCAGCCGTGCAGCCGCAGCTTACCCTGGCGTAACCCGACCGATACCGACGGGTGAGTTTTCATGTTGTTTAGCTGGGCAATCACGTTTTCCTGCACCATTTCGTTGAGTTTTTTCTCAGGCGAATCATATTCACGCTGCTCAACCACCGCTTTTGCCGCATCGGCATAACGCAGCCAGTGCTCAACGGCTGGCATCGAATCCATACAGGCACAGGAGGCGATGGCGTTCATTGCGCCACAGTTGGAGTGACCACAGATGATGATATCAGAAACGCCCAGCGCCATGACCGCGTACTCAATGGTCGCTGACACACCGCCCGGCTCCGGGCCAAATGAGGGCACAATGTTGCCCGCATTGCGGATAACGAACAGCTGCCCAGGTTCCTGCTGCGTCACCAGTTCCGGCACCAGACGGCTGTCTGAGCAAGAGATAAACAGCGCTTTTGGATTCTGGTTTGATGCCAGACTTTTAAAAAGCGCTTTTCTTTCGGGAAAGACTGTCTGCTGAAAACTCAGAAACCCGTTGATGATCTCTTTCATTATTTCGCTCTCACATTATCCACGTCATGATCTGAAGAAACGGTGCCTTCAGTACTTGTTAAGCGATTCATTATTAATGAAAACAAGCAAATATCAACCGAGAATCTGGGCAAAAGCCCGCCAGTAAAGTCAGGATTGTTAAATATTTATTCCCTCCAGTTATTAGGTGTTTATTAGAATTTCTTTTACAGAACGGTGAGTTAGTGCTTTCCCCCCGCCCGCCTGCTCTGCCGTTTCGTCAACGGCAACCGCGTCTGACCTTTACCGGTTTTTGCGTTACTTTACGCTTAACCAATCCCTTACAGATAACGCTACAATTTTCATCACAACACAGGTAAAATCGCGCGCCATTGCTGTGCTGAACCGGAAACCACCTTATGTCCACTACGAATACACTGCCGCCGCGCGTAGGATTTGTCTCGCTTGGCTGCCCAAAAAACCTTGTCGACTCCGAGCGCATCCTGACGGAACTGCGCACCGAGGGCTATGAGGTGGTGCCACGCTATGACGATGCTGAAATCGTTATCGTCAACACCTGCGGATTTATCGACAGCGCCGTACAGGAATCTCTGGAAGCGATCGGTGAAGCCCTGAACGAAAACGGCAAGGTCATCGTGACCGGCTGTCTGGGCGCTAAAGTCGACCAGATTCGTGAGGTGCATCCAAAGGTGCTGGAGATCACCGGCCCACACAGCTATGAACAAGTGCTGTCGCATGTCCATCGCTACGTGCCAAAGCCGCAGCACAACCCGTTTCTGAGCCTGGTGCCGGAACAGGGCGTGAAGCTGACGCCGCGCCATTACGCCTACCTGAAAATTTCTGAAGGCTGTAATCATCGCTGCACCTTCTGCATCATCCCTTCAATGCGTGGCGATCTCGACAGCCGGGCCATTGGTGAAGTGCTGGATGAAGCGAAGCGCCTGGTTGAAGCCGGCGTCAAAGAACTGCTGGTGATTTCGCAGGATACCTCTGCCTATGGGGTGGATGTGAAACACCGTACGGGCTTCTGGAACGGTGCGCCGGTTAAGACCAGCATGGTGAGCCTGTGTGAGCAGTTAGCGAAACTCGGCGTTTGGGTTCGCCTGCACTATGTTTATCCTTATCCGCACGTTGATGACGTCATTCCACTGATGGCGGAAGGCAAAATTCTGCCGTATCTGGATATCCCGTTACAGCATGCCAGCCCGCGCATCCTGAAGCTGATGAAACGCCCTGGCGCGGTAGAACGTACGCTGGAGCGCATTAAGCGCTGGCGTGAAATCTGTCCTGAATTAACGCTGCGCTCAACCTTTATCGTCGGCTTCCCCGGTGAGACCGAAGAAGACTTCCAGATGCTGCTGGACTTTATTAAAGAAGCCCGTCTGGATCGCGTTGGTTGCTTCCAGTATAGCCCGGTTGAGGGCGCAACGGCTAACCAACTGCCCGATCCGGTCGATGAAGCCGTTAAGCAAGCACGTTATGACCGCTTTATGCAGTTGCAGCAGCAGATCTCTGCCGAACGCCTGCAGGAAAAAGTGGGACGTGAAATTATGGTCATCATTGATGAAGTGGATGAAGAAGGCGCGATTGGTCGTAGCATGGCAGATGCGCCTGAAATCGACGGCGCCGTCTACCTGAATGGTGAAAGCAATGTTAAGCCGGGCGACGTCCTGCGCGTGAAGGTTGAACACGCGGACGAATACGATTTGTGGGCCAGCCGCGCTTAACCGTACTTCTGCTGGTGCGCTTTCTTGCGCGCCAGATAGTCATCGTCTGCACGTAACCTGTCCCAGTACGCTTTGAAAATGGCCGCCGCAGCGGCCTTTTCTTCGTCCCTGCCTCGGGGCAGCTCCTTGCCATCCGCAGCGTATTTACGGCCACCTTTGTGGTTGCTGTAGCGACGGGCGCGGGTATAACCCATCTGGATAAATTTGCGCGCCATGTCCATCCCCACAAAGTCATCCTGCTGGCGATAGGCTTCGAACAACGTCATGATTTCTTCTGCAGACGCTTTCGCCACCTCAACGGTGCGAAAACGCCAGTGCGGTAAGATTTCGTCTTTATAGGGCTGGACCATCAGCACGCCCTGCTCCCCGCGGCCGACCTGATAACGTTCAGGCTGTTTGCGAAAATCGATAGTGCTGAAGTCTTGTTCGTAATCAAAAGGTTTCATGTCTTGAGTTTAGGATCAAGTGCGTCACGTAGCCCGTCGCCAAGCAAATTAAACGCTAAAACAGTGAAAAAAATCGCCAGCGCCGGAAAAACCGCCACGTGAGGGGCGATCACCATATCGGCTCGCGCTTCGTTCAGCATCGCGCCCCATTCGGGTGTCGGCGGCTGCGCGCCCAGCCCCAAAAACGACAGGCTCGCCGCCGTGATAATCGAGGTGCCGATGCGCATGGTGAAATACACCACAATGGACGATACCGTGCCGGGTAACAGGTGGCGCAGAATGATCGTCCAGTCGGAGGCACCAATGCTTCGTGCGGACTCAATATAGGTTTGATGTTTCAACACCAATGTATTGCCGCGCACCAGACGGGCAAAGGCCGGAATGCTGAAGATTGCCACGGCGATAATCACATTGCTGATACCGGTGCCCATAATGGCCACCACAGCAATGGCGAGCAGAATACCGGGGAAGGCAAACAGCACATCGCATACGCGCATGGTTATCCTGTCCCACCAGCCTTCGTAGTAGCCCGCCAGCAGGCCCGCCAGGGTGCCAATAAACGCGCCTATCGCCACGGAAACAAAACCGGCAATCAGCGAAATTCGGGTGCCCACCAACACACGACTAAAGATATCGCGCCCCAGTGAATCCACCCCAAACCAGTGCATCAGCGAAGGGCCGTCGTTCAGGCGGTCATAGTCAAAGTAATTTTCTGCGTCGAACGGCGCAATAGCCGGAGCCGTAAAGGCCAACACAATCAGCACCAGCACGAAGACGCCAGCCAGCAATGCCACAGGCTGATGGCGAAAACGCCGCCAGAATTCCCGCCACGGTGTTCTTACCCGGTTGCCGTTTAACAGCGGCATCGTTTTAAGTGCCGCTTCCCGTCGCCAGTTTTTCATCAGGTGTCCTTAAAGCGAATCGCCGGGTTAATGACGGCATATAACATATCGACAAACAGGTTAATCAGGATAAACTCCAGCGAAAACAGCAGCACCTCCGCCTGAATAACGGGGTAATCGCGCATCTGCACCGAATCCACCAGCAGACGACCTAACCCCGGCCAGTTGAATACCACCTCGACCACAATCGAGCCGCCAAGCAGGAAACCAAACTGCAGGCCCATCATGGTGACAACCGGAATCATGGCATTACGTAACCCGTGTTTAATCACCACACGCGACTCACGCACTCCCTTGGCTCGCGCGGTGCGCATGTAATCTTCCTGCATCACCTCAACAAACGAGGCGCGGGTAAAGCGCGCCATCACGGCGGCGACCGCGGCACCCAGGGTAACAGACGGCAAAATATAGTGCTGCCAGCTATCGGCACCCACCGTGGGCAACCAGCCCAACTGCACCGAAAACACCTGCATCAGCAACATGCCCAAGGCAAACGCCGGAAAGGAAATGCCCGACACGGCCAGCGTCATTCCCAGGCGATCCGGCCAGCGATTGCGCCATACCGCAGAAACAATACCAATCGCCATCCCCAGAATCACCGCCCATACCATGCTGACTAATGTCAGCCACAGGGTCGGCATAAAACGCGCGGCAATCTCCTCTGATACCGGCCGTCTTGACACCAGCGACTGACCAAAATCCCCCTGCAGGGCATTCACGATAAAATGCCAGAACTGCAGCGGCAGCGGCTGATCCAGTCCCAGTTCCTGTCGCACCAGCGCCACAACCGTGGCATCCGCATCCTGACCCGCAATCAGGCGCGCCGGATCGCCCGGCAGCAAGTGCACAAACATAAACACCAGCACCGCCACGATAAGCAGGGTGGGAATCAGGCCCAACAGTCGTTTAAGAAAATAGTTAAACATGTCACATCCTACACAGCAGCCAGCCGTCGTGGCTGACCTGCCCGGTATCGTCAGCGCAGCCTCAGTACGCACTGAAACAGCGGGCATCAAAAAACCCGCTCAGGTTTCAACCCTGGGCAGCGCCCAGCTGTCGACAACCTGAACGGGCGCGCCGGATTACTTCAGCTCGGCATCGTCAAAACTGAATGACGTATCCGGCATCACATAAAAGCCACTCAGGTTTTTGCTGTGGGCTGAAACCAGCTGCTCCACCACCAGTGGAATCCACGGATGATCGTTCCAGATAATATCCTGCGCATCTTTATAACGTTCGGCTTTTTGCTTGCTGTCGGTAGTTTTCAGCGCATCCGCTAAATCTTTATCCACTTTAGGGTTGCTGTAGAAGGCCGTATTAAAGATCGCCGGTGGCCAGGCAGCCGTGGCAAACAGCGGCGTTAATGCCCAGTCAGCTTCTCCTGTAGAGGCTGACCAGCCGGTATAAAACATGCGTACGCCGCTCTCTTTCTGACCTTTGCCTTCCACTTCCGCCGCACGCTGTCCCGCATCCATCGCCGTCACTTTCACCTTAACGCCCACCTGCGCCAGCTGCTGCTGAACAAACTGCAGGACTTTCTGTGCCGTACTGTGATTGTGAGATGACCAGAGCGTGGTGTCGAACCCGTTCGGATAGCCCGCTTCTTTCAGCAAGGCTTTCGCTTTGGCCGGATCGTAAGGAATGGGCGGATAGGTTTGTGCGTACTCAATTGACGGCGGTACCACGCCGGTGGCCGGGGTGGCATAACCGGCAAACGCGACTTTGACTAATGCCTGACGGTTAATCGCATATTCTAGCGCTTCTCGCACCTTGGGGTTATCAAAAGGTTTTTGCGTCACATTCAGGCTGATATAACGCTGCATGATCGATGGCGTGGTGACAACATCAAGCTTGCTGTTTTTCTCCAGCAGTTTGGCCTGCTCATAAGGCACAGGAAAGGCAAAGTTCGCCTCGCCCGTTTGCAACATAGCCGCACGGGTATTGTTATCCACCACCGGACGCCAGGTGATGCTGTCGAGTTTTGGATAGCCCTTTTTCCAGTAGCCATCCCATTTTTTCACCTTAACAAAATCGGTCTGGTTCCAGGTCACAAGCTCAAACGGCCCGGTTCCCACCGGATGGAAACCAATGTCTTTGCCATATTTTTTCAGCGCTGCAGGCGAGATCATCACCGCGGCAGGGTGCGCCAGATTGTTGATAAAGGCTGAAAAAGGCTGCTTGAGTGTGATTTTCACCGTCGTAGGATCGACAGCTTCAGTGCTGGCGATGTATTTGAACAGGTTATAGCGTTTTAGATGATTATCAGGATTGCTGGCGCGATCGAGGTTGGCTTTAACCGCCTCGGCATTAAAGTCGGTGCCGTCCTGAAATTTCACGCCTGAATGCAGCTTAATCGTATAGATCAGGCCGTCTTCGCTCACCTGGTAGCTGTCGGCCAGTACATTGATGCGCTTCATATCTTTATCGAAGCCAAACAGCCCCTGATAAAAGGATTTCGCTACCGCCTGTGACAAGGTGTCATTGGCATCGTAGGGATCAAGCGTGGTGAAATTAGAGGCAACGGCAATCACTGCATCCTGTGCTGCCCACGCGGGTAACGCCATTGCGCTGCTCAGTACGCCCGCAGCCAGTAACCCTTTACGCATCGTTATCTGCATTATCTTCTCCTTGTAATCCCTGTCTGATTTGTCGCCGCAGCGACCGCTTAATTATTCAGCTCGCGCTCAGGGCGTGACGCGCCACAAAATGGCCGGGGGCCACTTCCCTGAGCGAAACCGTTTCGGGTTCATCGCCCAATGAACGAATTGGGCTGGGAATCTCATCGACTAATAAACTACGCTCGCGCTGTCGGTGCGAGGGATCGGCAATCGGCACCGCCGCCATAAGCTTTTGGGTATAGGGATGCTGCGGATGTTCAAACACCGCCTGGCGCGGCCCCATCTCGACAATTTGTCCCAGATACATCACCGCCACACGGTGGCTGATGCGTTCAACGACCGCCATATCATGGGAAATAAACAGAAAGGCGATGCCAAACTCGCGCTGTAAATCGAGCATCAGGTTGATGATCTGCGCCTGAATGGAAACATCCAGCGCAGAAACCGACTCATCGGCAATCACGACTTTGGGATTGAGCGCCAGCGCCCGTGCAATGCAAATACGTTGACGCTGACCGCCGGAAAATTCATGGGGATAACGCCTTGCGTGCTCCGGTAATAATCCCACTTTCTCCAGCAGCCACGCGACGCGCTGTTCCGCCTCACGGCGCGGCATGACCTTGTGCACCAGTAACGGCTCCATAATCGAGAAGCCGACGGTCAGGCGCGGGTCCAGCGACGCATAGGGGTCCTGAAAAATAAACTGAATATCGCGCCGCAGATGCGCCAGCGCGGGGCCTGACAGATCGTTGATACGTTGACCGTTAAAGGTGATGCTACCGCCCTGGCTGGCAACCAGCTTCAACAGGGAGCGTCCGGTGGTGGATTTACCGCATCCGGATTCCCCCACCAGCGCCAGGGTTTCGCCCGCATAGAGGTCAAAACTGATATTTTCGACCGCGTGTACCCGCCTTATCACCCGATTCAATAAACCTGAGCGGATATCGAAACGGGTGACCAAATTACGCACCTGTAAAATCGGTGGCTGGTCATGGCGTACGGTATTTTGCGGCTCGTCCGGCTTTTCATCACTATCAATCAGGGGAAACTTCGCAGGGAGCGGCTGGCCCCGCATCGCCCCCAGCGCCGGGACGGCGGCGAGTAAAGCACGGGTATAAGGCTGCTGCGGCGCGCTGAACAGTTGCACCGTCTCGGCATTCTCGACCACTTCTCCGCGATACATCACCTGCACGCGGTCAGCCATTTCAGCCACCACGCCCATATCATGGGTGATAAAAATCACCCCCATCTGCATCTCTTTTTGCAGTTCACGAATCAGCTGCAGAATCTGCGCCTGAATCGTCACGTCAAGCGCCGTGGTCGGTTCATCAGCAATCAACAGCGCAGGTTTGCACGACAGCGCCATGGCAATCATCACACGCTGACGCATACCGCCTGAGAGCTGGTGAGGAAAACGCCCCAGAATGTTTTGCGCGTCGGGGATGCGCACCCGATCAAGCATGCGCCGCGCTTCTGCCAGCGCCCCGGCGTGGGTTTGGCCTTGATGTAAACGAATGGATTCGGCGATCTGTTCACCCACCGAGAACACCGGATTCAGCGAGGTCATGGGTTCCTGAAAGATCATCGCCATATCGGCCCCGCGCACCTGGCGCATCTGGCCGCGTGGCAGACGCATCAGATCCCGTACCTCGCCGTTGCGGCGACGCAGCATAATCTCGCCACTCACCTCACCGCCGGCCTGCTCAATCAGGCGCATCAACGCCAGCGAGGTCACGGACTTGCCCGAGCCGGACTCTCCCACCAGAGCCAGTGTCTTTCCCCGGTAAACGTCGAGTGAAAGGTGGCGCACCGCCTCCGTCACGATGCCATCGTTCTGAAAACGCACGTTGAGATCGCGTACGGCCAGTACCTGATCGTCAGTTAACGGTGTTGCGCCGGGCGGCGTGTTCTGGACGGTCTCGCGGTCAGCTTTCACGGTAAATTGCCACCTCTGCGGCCTCATCTGCGCGGGCGAAAGCCCGGTACATGCCTTCACTGTTGAAGGGCAGCGCCACGTTGCCATCACGATCGATAGCAATCAACCCACCGCTGCCGCCCAACTCCAGCACACTGTCGTGAATAACATTCACGCTGGCCTGTTGTAACGAGCGCCCGCCATAACGCATTTGTGCCGCCACATCGTAGGCGGCCAGCGTGCGAATAAACACTTCACCGGTGCCGGTACAGGATACGGCCACGCTGTCGTTGCTGGCATAACAACCTGCACCGGGTAACGGCGAGTCGCCAATCCGGCCCACGTGTTTATTGGTCATACCGCCGGTTGAGGTGGCGGCGGCAAGGTTACCCTCATTGTCCAGGGCGACGGCTCCCACCGTGCCGAACTTACGATCCGGATCAAGCGGATCGCCACTTTGCGCCGCGCCATCATGATCCAGCAGCGCGGTGTCGCTGCCGAGCGCGCGCTGCAGCTGCTCCCAGCGTTCGGGCGTAGAAAAGAAATCAGGTTCAACCTGTTCAAGGCCTTGCGCGCGGGCAAAATCTTCAGCGCCCGTCCCCGTTAACAGGACATGAGGGCTGTTATCTAACAGCGCACGTGCCGCCAGTATTGGATTACGAATACGGGAAACGCCTGCGACGGCTCCGGCCTGTAACGTCCTGCCATCCATGATGCTGGCATCCAGCTCATGCGTCCCCTGCTGCGTAAACACCGCGCCTTTACCGGCATTGAATAATGGGCACTCTTCAAGCCGACGTACCGCCTCCGTCACCGTATCCAGCGCAGATGCGCCTTGAGCCAGCATGTTCTGCCCATGCGTTACAATCTCGTAAAGCGCCTGACGGTATGCCTGCTCTTTTTCTGCGCTCATCGCCGCACGGGTTATTGCCCCCGCACCACCATGAATGGCGATCGCTGCTTTAGCCATAGCGTTACCCTGTGGTTGCATCAGAAGGAAAAACACTGATTTTGAATGGTTTTAAGTCAATTTAGACCATTTTTGAATATAGAAAGCCCGCTAAAGGTTGTAAAGCGGAAACTGACATTGCGCTAATAACCTTTCGTTGTGGCTTATGCCGATGTGACTCTGAAAGGAAAAGTCACCATAATAGACAGCCATTGCAACAGACAGGCTAAGAATAGAATGGAAAGCTTTACTGCCGGACTGATTTCCCTTGAGGACGCGCAACATAAGATGCTGGCGCAGCTGACGCCCATCACAGAGTCGCTTGAGCTGACCCTGCCAGAAGCCGCCGGGCGCATCACAGCCTGCGCGATCACCTCACCGATAGACGTACCGCCCTTTAACAACGCCGCTATGGACGGTTACGCCGTCAGGCTGGCGGAGGTTGCCAGCGGACAGCCTTTGCGGGTGGCCGGTAAGGCTTTTGCCGGCGCGCCGTTTAGCGGAGAGTGGCCAGCGGAAAGCGTCATCAGAATTATGACAGGCGCGCCTGTTCCTGCCGGTTGTGACGCGGTCGTCATGCAGGAGGAAACCCGCCTGCAGGACAATAATATTGTCATCACCGCGCCGGTCAACGCCGGACAAAATATTCGACTGACGGGTGATGATATCCGTGCCGGTCATCAGGTTCTGGCGGCAGGCGTGCGCCTGGGCGCGGCCGAACTGCCCCTGCTGGCTTCGCTGGGCATCGCCACGGTAAAGGTTTTGCGTAAACTGCGCGTCGCTATTTTTTCAACTGGGGACGAGCTGCAACCTGTGGGCCAGCCCTTAGCGGCCGGGCAGATCTACGACACCAACCGCTTTGCGATTTCGCTGATGTTGCACAAGCTGGGATGCGAGGTCATCGATCTCGGCATTATTAAAGACGATCCCACTGCACTGCGTAGCGCCTTTACTGAAGCCGATCGCCAGGCTGATGTGGTCATCAGCACCGGCGGCGTCTCGGTGGGTGAAGCCGACTTTACCAAATCGATGCTGGAAGAGCTGGGGGTGATTAGCTTCTGGAAGCTGGCGATGAAACCCGGTAAACCTTTTGCTTTTGGTCGCCTGGCGAACAGTTGGTTCTGCGGCCTTCCCGGCAATCCGGTTTCTGCCGTCGTGACCTTTTATCAACTGGTGCAACCGCTGCTGGCCACCCTGACGGGGCAAACCGCCTCCGCTCTGCCCGCTCGCCTGCGCGTACGTACGGCAACCGCGTTGAAAAAATCGCCCGGTCGACTGGATTTTCAGCGCGGCGTTCTGCGTCAGAATAGCCAGGGTGAGCCAGAGGTGATCAGCACCGGTGCGCAGGGCTCCCACGTTTACAGTTCTTTTTCTCAGGCCAATTGCTTTATTGTACTGGAACGCGAGCGCGGCCCGGTTGCAGCAGGTGAATGGGTGGACGTCGAACCCTTTAACCCGCTGCTGGAGGGATAATGTTGCCCGAACTGAGCCACGACGAGATGCTGCGCTACAACCGACAGATTGTGTTGCGTGGTTTTGACTTTGACGGTCAGGAAACCTTAAAAGCCAGCCACGTGCTGGTCGTGGGGCTGGGCGGTTTAGGCTGTGCAGCCTCGCCCTATCTGGCAGCGGCGGGCGTAGGAAATCTTTCGCTACTGGACTTTGATACGGTATCACTCTCTAATTTGCAGCGACAGATTTTGCATCATGATGCGGATATTGGTCGCAACAAGGTGGAATCGGCCCGTGAAAGCCTGGCGGCCATTAATCCTCACTGTCAGTTGCATCCGGTGCACGGCCAACTGGACGATGAGGCACTCAAGGCGCTTATCGCCCAGCAGCAGGTGGTCGTGGACTGTACGGACAATGTGGTGGTGCGCGAGCAAATCAACCGGTTGTGTTATCAGTTGAAAGTGCCGCTGGTATCGGGTGCGGCAATCCGTATGGAAGGTCAGCTCAGCGTGTTTGACTGGCAACCCGGTGCGCCCTGTTACCGCTGCATCAGCCGTTTGTTTGGATCTCAGGTGCTGAGCTGTGTGGAAGCGGGCGTCATGGCGCCGCTGGTGGGCGTGGTGGGTGCGATGCAGGCGATGGAAACCCTCAAGCTGCTGACGCACTTCGGCTCTCCTGCTCGCTCACGTTTGCTGATGTACGATGCGTTGAGCGCTGAGTTTCGCACCATGAAGGTATCGCAGGACCCCGAGTGTGAAGTGTGCGGTCATCATGATTGAGCCGTTAATTGATAGAGTTCATGCGTAAAGCGGAGGGGGCTGCAGGTCAGGTAAAGAAAGGATGTTAAGCCGGATCGTCGCAGGCAATCCAACCTGACGCACAGACCCAAACGATAATGGGGTAGCTATCGCTACCCCATTATGTTTATACGATGCCCTGACTGCGCAGGTAATCTTCGTAATTACCGGTGAAGTCCACAATACGATCGGCTTTCATCTCTATCACGCGCGTCGCCAGTGAACTCACGAACTCACGGTCGTGAGAAACGAAAATCAACGTTCCTTCATACATTTCCAGCGCCATATTTAATGACTCAATGGATTCCATATCAAGGTGGTTGGTTGGTTCGTCCATAATCAGGATATTGGGCTTTTCCATCATCAGCTTGCCAAACAGCATGCGCCCTTTCTCACCCCCGGACAGCACTTTGGCGGGCTTTTTAATATCGTCCTGTGAAAACAACAGACGGCCAAGGATGCCACGTACGGCCTGCTCATCATCGCCCTGCTGTTTCCACTGGCTCATCCAGTCAAATACCGTCAGGTCGTCGGCAAAATCGTCTGCGTGATCCTGGGCGTAATAACCAATCTTGGCATTTTCAGACCATTTAACGCTGCCGCTTTCCGGCGTCAGTTCGCCGACCAGGGTTTTTAACAGGGTGGATTTACCAATACCGTTAGCCCCTAATATCGCCAGTTTTTCACCGACTTCCAGCAGCAGATTTAAATTTTTAAACAGTGGACCATTATCAAACCCTTTGGTGATCGCTTCGACTTCCAGCGCATTACGGAACAGTTTCTTGTCCTGCTCAAATCGAATAAAGGGGTTCTGACGACTGGAGGCTTTGACCTCTTCCAGCTTTATTTTGTCCATCTGTTTGGCACGTGATGTCGCCTGGCGCGATTTAGAGGCGTTAGCACTAAAACGGCTGACAAAGGATTGCAGATCGGCAATTTGTGCTTTTTTCTTGGCATTGTCCGATAACAGTCGCTCGCGCGCCTGGGTGGCAGCGGTCATATATTCATCATAATTACCGGAATAAACACGCAGCTCACCGTAGTCCAAATCGGCCATGTGGGTACAGACCATATTGAGGAAGTGACGGTCATGCGAAATGATAATCATGGTGCTGTCGCGTTCGTTTAACACCTGCTCCAGCCAACGAATAGTATCGATATCCAGGTTGTTGGTCGGTTCGTCCAGCAGCAAAATATCAGGATTAGAGAACAATGCCTGTGCCAGAAGAACACGTAATTTAAAGCCCGGTGCAATTTCGCTCATCGGGCCATAATGCTGCTCTACCGGAATACCCACACCAAGTAATAACTCACCCGCACGCGGTTCAGCACTGTAACCATCCATTTCACCATACAGGACTTCAAGGTCAGCGACTTTGTAGCCTTCCTCTTCCGTCATTTCGGGTAACGAATAAATACGGTCACGTTCCTGCTTCACTTCCCATAATTCATGGTGCCCCATGATTACCGTATCCAGCACGCTATATTCTTCGAAGGCAAACTGATCCTGGCGTAATTTACCGATACGTTCATTGGGATCGTAAGAGACATTGCCGCCCGATGGCACCAAATCGCCACCCAAAATCTTCATGAAGGTGGATTTTCCGCTGCCGTTCGCACCGATTAAACCGTAACGATTACCGCCGCCAAATTTTACGGAGATATTTTCGAACAGTGGCTTGCTGCCAAACTGCATGGTGATATTGCTGCTAACTAACACGGCATTGACCTTAGTGAAGAGAGTGGATGGAAAAACGGCGGCTATTATGCCAGATGTGATGTAGCGCACGCCAGCCTCCGGCAAGGATTGCCTGAATGCCCCTTGAAAACGCGACGCTTTTAATTATTGCCCCTGCCGATTTTCGCCTGCTCAGCACCGCGCAAACGCAAGCCGCGGTGGCATTCGCTAACGGCACGGCTTCTGCCTGACCCAACAGGCGATTAATTAACAGGCCGATGCCAGAAATAGTCAGAGAGTACAAAGGGGTTTTTTAAATAAAAAAAGCCGGAGACATAAATGTCTCCGGCTACCGCTTACAAGGATTGTGTCGATTAATCGATCAGGAAACTGTCCAGGCTTTTACCTTCATCCAGCGCTTTTTTAATTGCTGCTGGGGTACGGCCCTGGCCGGTCCATGATTTCTTCTCACCGTTTTCATCGGTATAAGAATATTTAGCCGGACGTGGCGCACGCTTAGTGCGTTTTTTACCCTGCTCCAGGGCACCTAATAATTCATTAGGATCGATGCCGTCAGCCAGCAGCATTTCGCGATATTTAGATAACTTCTCTTCTTTTTCACGATTCTGTTGTTCTTCAGCATGGGCTTCTTCACGGCGTTCAGTTACAACGACCGTCAATTTCTCAAGAATTTCTTCCAGATCGCTCAGTGGCAGTTCACGAGCCTGGGCACGTAATGTGCGAATGTTGTTTAGAACTTTAAATGCGTCACTCATCACAATATCCTTGATTAAGGGGGTTTAATTAAACTGTAGCGACAAGATTACCTAATTCAAATAAAAAAATAAATTAATTTATTACTACAGATAATTCCGATAGGTTTTTTAAATGCCCGTGAAGTATTCAGGATGCTTATGTGGAGAGATTATTAACCACGAATTAACACTAAATAGCGGCTATCCTCGCACAATGTAAACGATTTCATTGATTACGCTTACTGCATGAATCATGCCTCAGATTTTATAACGTTCTTGCCGGTTATTTTTATCATCCTCAACGAATTTGGATTAAATGCCTTGTCCGGCTGCCCGTTTTTCTTGCCGTCGCCAGAGTGAATTCCACTGAAATAGCCAGCGTGTAACGGGGGATTTATCCCGTGGCTTGCGGATAACAGCGGGGTTAATTTTTCTAACCACGTTGATTATGCCGCCCTTCTCTGGCGTGTAGCTGACGTAAAAGCACGCGGGCGCGTCAGAAAGAGGATAAAGGGCTGGCAGGCCTGGCACTCACACCCGCCGCGCATTTTTTTGCTGGGTAATGTTGGAAAGATAAATAGCAGAGGCTATTTCAGATGCGGGTTATCACGGGACTGCACAGGGAAGTTTGATGATTTTTATTTGACGATGTAACGCATAAATAATACATCGCGGGTATCAGTACGGTTTTTTCCGGCCGTGTCCCGTTACAGGGCCACGGCCAGACCGGTTAATTCACCTGCGTTGCCGGACCAAATACGTCGTACTGCGGCAGTTGCACGTTCTGGTAGGTTTCCCAGCCACCGCCTAAGGCTTTGTAGAGGGCGACAAGATCCAGTCCACTTTGCATGCGCGCCTGAGTAGCCTGTTCCTGCGCCTGCGCCAGTTGACGCTGGGCATCAAGTACTTCAAGGAAAGTCGATAATCCCTGGCGATAGCTGTCACTGGCGAGATCGAAGGTGCGTTGCAGCGCGCCAGTGGTTTCATCCAGTGCGGTGACGCGCTGCTGGTCGGCACGGTAACTGACCAAGGCATTTTCCACATCCTGCAGAGCCGTCAGCACCGTCTGACGATAGTTGAGTGCCGCGTTGGCCTGCTGAGCACGCGCCAGCTTCACGCTTGAAACCAATCTTCCACCCTGGAAAATGGGAATGGATAACGACGGCCCCACGCTGTAGAAATGGCTGCTCCAGTCGTCAAGGTAACTGACGTCAGTGTTACGGACACCCAACTGGCCGGTCAGCGACAGACTGGGGAACAGCTGGGCGACAGAAACGCCAATCTCGGCGGTTTGAGCATGAAGTGTGGCTTCTGCCTGACGAATATCGGGACGACGTCGTGCCAGCGTAGAGGGAATGCCGACAGAGACAAACGCGGGTAATGTGGGCAGCGCTTTCGGCTCACTCAGTTCGGCATCCAGCGCACCCGGCGTTTTACCCAGCAGTACAGCGAGACCGTTCATCGCCTGGCGCGTTTGGGCCTGATACTGCGGCAACTGCGCCTGCAGGCTGCTTAACTGCGCGCGGGCATTTTCCACATTGGTCACCGGTGCCAGGCCGTTACGCTGCTGGCTTTCCGTCAACTGCCAGGTCTGATCGGCCACGGCAATCTGTTGTTGCAGCGTATTTACCGTTGCCTGCGCGCCGCGCAGCTGAAGCCATGCGCGCACCACTTCCGCTTCGAGCGACACCAGTGCGTCGTTGCGCTGCTCAATAGCTGCCTGCTGCTGGGCATTGGCTGACTCCACCTGGCGCCGCACTTTGCCCCACAGATCCAGTTCCCAACTGGCGTCGAAACTGCCCTGATACAAGGTGACCGGTTGCGTCAGACCGTTCAGCTGGCTGGCAACGTTGCTGTCGAGCTGGTCGGCACCGTTCGCTTTCAGCAGCCCTTCCAGCCCCAGTTGCTGTCGCGTGACCTTGGCTGAACCGTTAAGGCTGGGAAATAATCCGCCCTGCGCCTGCGATAGTTGCTCACGCGCGCCGGCAATCCGCAATACCGTCTGTTGTAAGGACAGATTACCTTCGATAGCGCGTGCAATCAGGCTGTCGAGTTGCGGGTCCTTAAAGTTATGCCACCAGCGTGAATCCACCGCTGACGTTTGTGGCTTCGAATTTTCCTGCGAATCCAGGGCGTGATAGCTGCCCGGCATCTGGGGCTTAGGTGCCTGATAGTCCGGGCCGACGCTGCAGCCCGCCAGCGCTAACACCAGCATCAGGTTGAGCGGATTCAGGCGATGCGTACTCATAACTTTCATGTCAGTGTGCTCCTGCACTGCCTTCGCTTTTGACAGGCGACAGCAGCCAACAAAATGGAATCAAAATCAGGGCAACGATACTTAAGCCTGAAAAGACGTCGATATAAGCCAGAATGCGTGACTGGACAATCATCTCTTTATAGAGCTGACCGGTTGCCAACGTGACGGGATCGCCCACTGCAGAGGTGAAGTCGCGGATCGCCTGTGCCCAGTGCTGAACCGTAATATTGAACTGTTCATTCAGCGGCGTCATGTTGTGCACCATATGGGCCGAGCGCGCCTGCTCTCGCTCTGTAATCGCCGCCGTGGACAACGAGATGCCAATCGACCCCGCGACATTACGGAACATGGTAAACAGCGCCGAGGCGTCCGCATTTAACCGTTGGGGGATCGTAATAAAGGCAATGGTGGTCAGCGGCACAAACAGGAAACCCAGGCCAATGGATTGTGCACTGCGCATCAGCACCAGCGTGGTGAAGTCCACATTCGGCGTTAAGGATGCCGAATAGAAAAAGGCTAATGCCAGGCAGCTAAAACCAAAGGCAATAATATAGCGGGTCTGCACCACCGGCATCAGTTTCAAGACCAGCGGAATGGTCAGGACAATCAACACCGCGCCAGGGGACAGCACCAGTCCCGACCAGGTGGCGGTATAACCAAGATCCTGCTGTGCCAACTGCGGCAAGACCACCGAGCTGCCGTACAGTATCATCGCCATCCCGGCCATTAATAAGCCTGCGACCCAGAAATTGCGATCCTTCATCACCAGAATGTCGACCACGGGCTTACGGGCATACATCAACCAGTAAATAGCCCCGACGATGCCAACAAGCGCCAGCACGGCAAACAAAACGATAAAGTGCGAGGCGAACCAGTCTTCGTCTTCACCGCGATCCAGCATGACCTGCAAACAGCCCAGGCCCAGCGTAATCAGGCTGATGCCGATATAGTCGATCTTGAGTTTACCCTTGGCCCATTTACGCTCCCACGGCGGATCTTCCAGCAAAGGTAAAATGGCCATGATGGTCAGCACGCCGACCGGGATATTGATAAAGAAAACCCAGCGCCAGCTGTAATTATCCGTAATCCAGCCGCCCAGCGTCGGGCCAATAACCGGTGCCACGATGATGGCGATAGAGGAAAGGCCGAAGGCTTTGCCCCGATCTTCCGGTTTGAAATAGTCGAGCAGGACCGACTGTTGTACAGGCTGAAGGCCACCGCCAAAAAAGCCCTGCAGGATGCGAAACAGAATGATCTGCCAGAGTTCAGTGGCGATACCACACAGGAATGAACAGATGGTAAACATCACGATGCAGATTAAAAAAAACTGTTTACGGCCAAACAGACGGCTGAAAAAGGCAGAGATGGGCAGCACGATACCGTTCGCCACCAGATACGACGTCAACACCCAGGTCGATTCATCGTAACTGGAGGAGAGTGAACCCGCGATATGCGGCAGGGCCACGTTTACGATGGTGGTATCGAGGATTTCCATAAATACCGCCAGCGTGACCGTAATGGCCACTAGCCAGGGATTACTGGCGGGTTTCCAGCTCTGCGATTCGCTCATTCCACGGTTACCTTCGGTTCAACCGATAATCCCAGTGGCAGTGGCCGGTTTGGATCAAGTCCTTTATCAATCACGATTTTTACCGGTACGCGCTGAACAATTTTCACGTAGTTCCCGGTGGCATTCTCAGACGGGAAGGTTGAGAAACGCGATCCTGTGCCCATCTGAACGCTGTCGACGTGGCCTTCCAGCTTCATATCCGGCCAGGCATCAACGCTGATCGTCACTTTGTCACCCGGATTCATCCGCTCCAACTGCGACTCTTTAAAGTTGGCGGTAATCCAGATATCCGGAGAAACCAGCGAGAACAAGGCGCTGCCTGCCTGCACCAGGGTGCCCATCTGCACGTTGCGCTTCGTCACAAAGCCATCATAAGGCGCACGAACCTGGGTATAAGAGAGGTTTAGCTCCGCCACGTTGAGCTGGGCTTTTGCCTGCTCAACCTGTTCCTGACGTGCTTCAACATTGGTTTCCTGCTGGCGGATTTGCAGCGCAACCTGCGAGGCAACTTCCACCTGCGCTTTGGCACTTTGCAACTGGGCCTGCGCAGAACGCAACTGAGCAGAAGCAGCGTCAATATTGCGTTGGCTGGTAGCGCGAGGATCAACGCCACGCTGACGACGGTAGTCAGCCTGCGCATTCAGGTAATTTGCTTCGGCTTTCGCCTGGTCTGCCAGAGCCTGATCGCGCTGGGCCGGATACTGAACACGTGAGAGCGCGAGCTGCGCCTGGGCCTGGTGCAGTTGTGCCATTGCCAGACCAAGTTGAGCTTTAGCCTGGGCGCGCTGGGCTTCGTTGTCGCTGGGGTCGATTTCTACCAGTAAATCGCCCTTCTTCACCCGTTGGTTATCTTTCACCAGTAACTTGACGACATAGCCAGACGCTTTAGCGGCGATAGTTACCGCATTGCCTTCAGTGAAAGCATCGTCAGTGATTTCTTCGTTACGGGTGGTAAACCAAAAGAAAAAGGCCACGATCACCATCACCACCACGATAACGGCCAAAATAATTAACGGTTTTTTACCGGGGCGTTTACGCGGTTTTTCATCGTTATTACTCGGGTTATCGTGGGACTGGCTGTTGTTATCCGGCGCGTGTTCTGCGTCTTCCTGATGTGAATCGCGGTTGTTGTTCTCGCTCATAGTTTCCGTCGCTGGCTAAGGCCCTCTATCCTGGGCGTAGAAAGTCCACTAAACATTAGATCGAAAACTGACAAAATCCAGTACAACTTTACGTAACTTGAGAAAGGCAGCACATCCTGCACCGTGGCAGGATGTGTCTGGATCAGGCGACGAGTTTTAGCAACAGCCAGCCGGTGAGCATGGACCAGGCGAGTAACGGAACGGAGAACAGGTGGAAACGCCACCAGATGGCGCGATCTTTGGCCATACGTAACGCAATAAGGTTAGCAAGTGAGCCGGGTAACAAACCGAACCCACCGATATTAACTGCCCAGGCGAGCGCTTCCGTTGGCGGCACTTTTTGCAACAGCAGGATCGTCGCAGGGACATTACTGATGATCTGCGACAAGCCGATAGCCAGCAGATAGAGTTCCCCTTTGCCAAGATGGGTAATGGCATCGAAATGTGCCTGCATCACCGGTAAACGCGTCAGCAGGAAGACATCCAGGAACATCACGATGAAGACCACCAGCAGGCTCCAGTCGATATTCAGCAATACCTGACGTGCCATAATCAGGAAACACACCAGAATCAGCAACAGCGCCCAGCCGGTGACATGCCATTCCAGCGCGGCAATAAACAGCAGATACAACACCACACTCACGGCAAACAGGGGTTTATGCCAGCTGTGCTGTTCACTGTTGTCATGCTTTTCAATGGTGCGTTTGGCAAAGCTGAACCAGGTGACGACCAGCAGGCTCAGCAGAAGCCACACCGCCAGCGGTGTCATTTGCAAAATAAAACCGCCCACGCTCAGTGAGCCGTGGCTCCACAACAGAATATTTTGTGGATTGCCCACCGGCGTCAGCAGCGATCCGGCGTTTACCGCCAGGGCTTCAAAGATAATCAAGCGCGAGATAGGTAAATGCGAAAATTTGCGTAACGTCAACGTGAGTGGCACCAGAATAAACAGCGCCACATCGTTGGTTAAAAAGGTCGACAGCAGGGCCGCCGCCAGCACCATAAACAGCGCCAGCGTACGTTCATGCTTGAAGCCCGCAATTAATCGGCCACCCAACACATCAAAATAACCGCTGGTTTCCAACCCCTTCGTCAGGATAAGTAATCCACTCAGGGTAATGATGGTATGCCAGTCCACCGCGGCGGGAAGATCCGGCCAGCGATAATCAGCAAGAAACAGCAGAACAACCCCAACAACGACTAACAAGTGCAATATATGGTCATGCAAAAATGAGCGAAGCACGATGGGCATGATGTCCGGCGCCTTAACTGAGGGTTAATTGTTTTCGTAAAATTTCTGGAATACAGCCAGCGTTTCATCACTCACGTGATGTTCAATGCCTTCTGAATCGCGACGGGCCGTTTCCGGACTGATACCAAGCGCTAACAGGAAGGTTTCAACAATATGATGGCGGGCACGGCTCTCTTCAGCCAGCTTTTCCCCCTCACGTGTTAAAAAGACACCACGATAAGGCACCTGCTCAACCAGTCCGGCAGTACCTAATCGCTTTAACATTTTTGCTACGGTAGGTTGCGAAACACCTAAACGTGCGGCCATGTCGACCTGACGTGCTTCACCAAATTCACCAATTAAATCAGAGATTAGCTCAACATAGTCATCAATTAGCTCACGACGATGCGCCTCGCGCACCTGCCGAAAACCTTCGACATGCTCTTCAATATCTTTCAGTGGTCCTTGCGGGGCAGAAACCACGCTTTTGGCACGACGACTCATTCAGCTTCCTCTTTATTTTTTCCACACCAGGCCTGCCATGTGGTTTTAGCTGCGCTCATTGTAAACCAGGCGCAAATAAGCTCAAATTTTTCGTCGTTAGCCTTGGCTAAATGATATAGCCAATGCTATATTTGTCGATAATGTAAACAGAGTGATGCATTAAAGCACGATTAAGCCGCTCTGCTTACCGTTGCGTTAAATTTATTGGGAGGTGATGTTATGAGCACCCTGAAAAGCTGTGTTGACTGCAGCAAATGCTTCCAGGCAGAAAAATCAACATCAGGTATGAAATCCTGGTGGTGCCTGCTGACCCGTTCCCCTTTTACACTGCGCCTGATGTTGATAAACAAACTTCTGGGTAATGAACCGGAAGAACGTCACTGTCAAAAACTGATCTGGCGCGGCTGATAGCTGATATCGCCTTTTGGCTGACCGCCTGAAGGCGCGGGCTTCTTCTGTTGCCGCGCTGACCACGCCTGCCGTTTATCTGTGCTCCCCATGTACGTCTGTACTGCTTCCGTCCCCTGAATCATCACTTATCTGCGCCCTTTATAACAGGCAGAGACCGTCGCCTGCGGTAGCGCGCCCTTCTCTGGCATCGGCGAAGTCCAGTTGCGGATGACGGTTGCGCCAGCGGCAGATTTCTCCGACGGGGCAGCACTCATGGGCAGGCAATCAGCCACTATGATGCTGTGGCATCTGCGCGCAGGTCTTTACGCCATATTCGTGCCCTAAGGCTACTGTGGTGCTGTAGCATCTGCACTCAGCTCTTCACACCCGATCTGGCATTGCCCTAAGGCCACCCAAATGCTGTATGACGAGTTATTTTTCGTTACCAATAAAAACGGCCCTGAAAAGGGCCGTTTTTTAAAACTCGACTACGCTAACTTAGAAGCTGTAACCTACGCCAGCGATCCAGGTGCCAACGTCAACGCTACGGATGCGGCTCTGCTCATAGCCAACGTCCAGTGCAACGTTTTCCATTGGGTTGAACTGCATACCCGCGCCGTAAGAGAAACCGTAATCGCTGGTGTCTGCTTTGTCGCGTGACGTGGTGTCGTTAGCCTGGTATTTACCGTAGCCAACACCAACCACACCGTAGATGCTTGCCCAGTCATTCAGACGGAATGCTGGACCACCGGTGATACCGTAGTACTGGCCTTTATTGTAGATGCCATCTTCGGTACGATCTTTCTCGGTGTAGGTGAATGAGCCGATCCAACCCAGTGGGTTAGAACCGTCTTCATAACGATATTTCAGGTTGAAGCCGTTTGCTTTGTTAGCAACGCCCTGGTAGTCGCTCTGTGCGTAGCCACCGGTTACGGTGCTCTGTGCCATGGCGGAACCTGTTGCTACTGCTAACACACAGGCTAATGCTGAAAGACATGCAATTTTTTTCATAACCACCTCAAATGTGAAAGTACTTCTCTCCTGACAACGCTGAAAATATAACAAAAAATAGCGAGAAACTCTGCCCGCATTTTGTTGTCTAACACATAGTTTGGTGTAACAGGAAGTTAATGAAGTATCCTATGTCATTCTTTTTTCTTATAAAATACGTCATATGATTGCAACAAACCTCTTAAACAAATTTTCATGCTTTAAGTTAATTCCTAAAAAATCCTGACATTAATTTACTTATCTGCCCGTAATTTTGCTCAAAAACCAACCAAACAGAAAAAATTAAAATCACTTTGCGCCCTCTTTTTGACCTGCATTTCCATTACACTGGTCATCTTGTTAGCTAAATTGATCGGGAAGCGCCTACAGGATGTCAGCCACTTCGTTAAAGTCATTTACGCCAGTCTTCATTCCTGTCGTCGTTCTGCTCATCTCTATGCTGTCACTCCAGGGCGGCGCTTCACTGGCGAAAACCCTGTTTCCCACTGTCGGTGCCACCGGCATTACTGCCCTGCGTCTGGGATTTGGCACGCTCATCCTGTGCGTCATATTTAAACCCTGGCGGTTGCGTTTTAGCCGGGAACAACGCACGCCACTCATTATTTATGGCTTGTCGCTGGGTGCAATGAACTTCCTGTTTTATCTCTCTATCCGCACCGTCCCGCTGGGCATTGCCGTGGGGCTGGAGTTTGTTGGTCCATTGACGCTGGCGCTGCTCGGCTCACGCCGTGCGCTGGACTTTATCTGGGTCATCCTTGCCGTGGCAGGACTCTGGTTTTTGCTGCCGTTTAGTACCGGCATTGCCTCCGTTGATCCGGTGGGCGCGCTGTTTGCGCTGGGTGCGGGTGCCTGTTGGGCGTGCTATATCTTATCGGGACAGCGGGCAGGCGCAGAGCACGGTGCTGCCACCGTTGCCATCGGCTCCTTGATTGCCTCCCTGGTGTTTGTCCCCGTCGGGTTGACGTTTGCGGCAAGTGGCATCTGGCAGTGGAGCGTCATTCCCGTCGCGGTTCTGGTGGCGTTTCTTTCCACGGCGCTGCCCTATTCGCTGGAGATGATTGCGCTAACGCGCCTGCCAGCGCGGATCTTTGGCACGCTGATGAGCCTTGAACCCGCAGTGGCGGCCCTGTCGGGCATGATGTATTTGAACGAGAGTCTGTCGGGAACGCAGTGCCTGGCGTTACTGGCAATTATCCTGGCGTCTGCAGGTGCAACCCTGACGATGCGTCCCAGAAAGAGCCAGCTGAATGAGATTGCAGTGGCGGATAACGCCAAGAAATAATGCGCGCCAGCCTGTTGAAAAACAGGCTAAATAACACTAAAAATCATCCTGATAATTATTTTCATCTAAAATGTAATAGAAAGTTAATATTTAGAACATCTACAACCTGCTCATTGAATAATTATTTAACCTTATGATTTTATAATACTTTTACTTGCTGGTGAATTTAACACCTTATTAACTCATTTACACACTGTCTGACCGTTGCAAAGGCGAATACTATTTCAGCCATTGATTAAGCCAATCCTGCAAAGCCCTGAATCACTGCTATACTCAATCTCGTACTTGATTAGGACAACCATTGAAAGAGAGGACCGAAACAATGAGTACCGCTAAACTGGTTAAAACAAAATCTTCTGATCTACTTTACACCCGTAATGACGTGGCAGATGACGAAAAGAGAGCCACCATTGAGGTGCTCAATCGCCTGGTAGTGGAGTTCATTGATCTGTCACTGATCACTAAGCAAGCCCACTGGAACATGCGTGGCGCAAACTTTATCGGTGTGCACGAAATGCTGGACGGCTTCCGCACCGCGATTACCGATCACCAGGATACCATCGCAGAGCGCGTGGTACAGCTGGGTGGCGTCGCACTGGGTACAACCCAGGTGGTGAACGACAAGACGCCACTGAAAAGCTATCCGCTGAATATTCACAGCGTTCAGGATCACCTGAAAGCGCTGGCCGATCGCTACAGCGTTGTCGCTAACGACACGCGCAAAGCCATTTCTGAAGTGAAAGATGAAGATACCGCAGATATTTTCACTGCCGCATCGCGTGATCTTGATAAATTCCTGTGGTTTATCGAGTCCAATATTGAATAATGTCAGACAGTAGACTGTAAACAGGCGGGGAAACCCGCCTTTTTTACGTCTGTGTTATTATAATTTTATGACTTTGTTAACAGTTTTCACTTCCTGCTCTTCCTGTTTTTCCCTTCTGATGCACACTACCTCTGCACCACCGTAGCACTATGCACCACCATGAAGCACCCAATTAGTGCAAACTCACTTCCCCGTGCAGAATCGTGTCAGCGATTTTGTGTCAGGCAGTCGATTTTATGTATTTTGCAAAGTTGGCATATTTTTTTCATATGATAGCTCGCAAACCTGGGCCTTGACGCCTGGTCGTAATAAGGAAAAATGATGAAATCGTTGTTTAACATCTCTGTGGCCGCGCTGGCGCTGGCCTTCTCCCTCTCTGCTACCGCCGCCGAAAAGAAACTCATCGTCGCCACCGATACTGCATTTGTCCCTTTTGAATTTAAACAGGGTGATAAGTATGTTGGTTTTGATGTGGATTTGTGGGATGCAATCGCAAAACAATTGAAACTGGATTATACCCTGAAACCGATGGACTTCAGTGGCATCATCCCTGCACTACAAACGCGCAACGTTGACCTGGCGTTAGCCGGTATCACCATTACGGATGAGCGTAAAAAAGCGATCGAATTTTCTGATGGCTACTATAAAAGTGGTCTGCTGGTAATGGTTCGCAACAATGAAAATGACATCAAAAGCATTAACGACCTGAATGGTAAAGTGGTCGCAGTGAAGAGCGGTACGGGTTCAGTGGATTACGCTAAGAGCCACATCAAAACGAAAGACCTGCGTCAGTTCCCTAATATTGATAACGCCTATATGGAACTGGGTACCAACCGTGCTGACGCGGTACTGCATGATACGCCAAACATCCTTTACTTCATTAATACTGCCGGTAAAGGCCGCTTCAAAGCGGTAGGCGAATCGATTGAAGCACAACAGTACGGTATTGCCTTCCCGAAAGGCAGTGACGAACTGCGTGAAAAAGTAAACGGCGCGCTGAAAACACTGAAAGAAAACGGAACCTACAACACGCTTTATAAAAAGTGGTTTGGCACCGATCCTAAATAATAACTGAGTCTGCGTTCATTTTTCAGCAGGGAATATTTCCCTGCTTTTTTCCATCGCAACACAAGTGGAGTTTCACCATGGAGTTTGACTGGAGCGTCATTTGGCCAGCCATGCCAGCGCTGCTCGAAGGCGCGAAAATGACCTTAATTATTTCCATCATTGGCCTGGTGGGCGGGTTAATTATCGGTCTGGTCGCGGGTTTTGCGCGCGCGTACGGCGGCTGGATAAGCAATCATATTGCCCTAGTCTTTATTGAAATTATTCGCGGCACGCCTATCGTTGTGCAGGTGATGTTTATTTACTTCGCCCTGCCAATGGCCTTCCCGGATTTGCGTATCGATCCTTTCACCGCCGCCGTGGTGACCATCATGATTAACTCTGGCGCTTATATTGCCGAAATTACGCGCGGTGCGGTGCTGTCGATCAATAAAGGTTTTCGCGAAGCCGGACTGGCGCTGGGCCTGTCGAGCCGTGAAACCCTGCGCTATGTGATTATGCCCTTAGCGCTGCGCCGTATGCTGCCCCCGCTTGGCAACCAGTGGATTGTCAGTATTAAAGATACGTCCCTGTTCATTGTGATTGGTGTGGCCGAACTGACGCGTCAGGGCCAGGAAATTATTGCCGGTAACTTCCGTGCACTGGAAATCTGGAGTGCGGTCGCGATTATTTATCTTGTGATTACGCTGGTGTTGAGCTTTGTGCTGCGCCGCATTGAGAAAAGGGTGAAAATCCTGTGATTGAATTTAAAGACGTCTCAAAGCATTTTGGCAAAACCCAGGTGCTACACAATATCGACCTGAATATTAAGCAGGGCGAAGTGGTGGTGATTATTGGTCCATCCGGTTCCGGTAAGTCTACCCTGCTGCGCTGTATCAATAAATTAGAAGAGATTACCAGCGGCGAGCTGATTGTTGATGGATTGAAAGTTAACGATCCTAAAGTCGACGACCGTCTGATTCGTCAGGAAGCAGGCATGGTGTTCCAGCAGTTTCACCTCTTCCCACAGATGAGTGCCCTGGATAACGTTGCATTCGGCCCGATTCGGGTGCGCGGTGCCAGCAAAGAAGAGGCGCATAAACTGGCGCAGAGCCTGCTGGCTAAAGTAGGCCTGGCCGAGCGCGCCCATCACTTTCCTTCAGAGCTATCCGGCGGCCAACAGCAGCGTGTGGCGATCGCGCGCGCGCTGGCGGTTAAGCCCAAAATGATGCTGTTCGATGAGCCGACCTCGGCACTGGACCCGGAACTTCGTCATGAAGTATTGAAAGTGATGCAGGACCTGGCTGAAGAAGGCATGACGATGGTTATCGTCACGCATGAAGTCGGCTTTGCGCAGAAAGTGGCATCACGGCTGATCTTTATCGATAAAGGCCGTATTGCCGAAGACGGTGATCCTGACAGCCTGATCAGTCACCCTCCCAGCGAACGTCTGCGCGAATTTTTACAGCACGTCTCCTGAGTGATTAACACAGCAGCCCGTTGCGGGCTGCTGTGTTAGCGAGACAGCCGTTGTGCGCGCTGGGCGGCGGGCATAAAGCTCCACGCCAGAAAACGGCTCTGCTTCTGCCCCTGCGCCATATTCACCACGCGCACGACTTCGGTGTCCAGTGCTTTTAGTTGTTTTTCCAGGGCAGGCAAATGCTCTTTACGCGACACCAGCGAGGTAAACCACACCACCTGGTTCGCCATGCCGGCGCTTTCCGCAATCATTTTCCCCACGAAGGCTTTTTCACCGCCTTCACACCACAGCTCATTGTGCTGACCGCCAAAGTTAAGCGGTGCGGCAGGCTGTAAACCCAGATTACGCGATTTGCGCTGTGAACCTGCCGCCGCCTCTTCGGCCGACGCATGAAACGGCGGGTTACAGATGACCGCATGGAAAAACGCATCTTTATTCACCACGCCATTCAGCACCGCCTGCGGATTTTTTTGTCGGCGTAAGCGGATCAGGCGCTGCATACCGGCGTTGGCGGCAACAATTTTACCGGCAGCTTTCAGCGCGGCTTCATCAATTTCGGTCCCGGTAAAACGCCAGCCATATTCAGCAGCCCCAATCAGCGGATAAATGCAGTTTGCCCCGCACCCAATATCCAACACGTCCGCCGAAGGGATCTTGCCTTGGTTATCCAGTGCCAGTAAATCTGCCAGATAATGCAGGTAGTCAGCACGTCCCGGCACGGGTGGACAAAGCGATCCCGGGGCCAGTTGCCAGTCAAGTCCGTAGAAAAGTTTGAGCAGCGCCTGGTTCAGCAACATCACCGCCTCAGGATCGGCAAAATCAACCGACATCACGCCGTAACCATTAGGCCGGACTTTTGCGGCCAGCGGCGGATGTGCCGCCGTGAGGGCAGCAAAATCATATTCACCTTGATGGCGGTTTCGGGCGTGGAATAGCGACGGGCTGGCTGACTTTTTCATACGTTCTCTCATGTTTTCAGGCGCGCGTACAATACGCTGTGGCTGGCAGAAAATAAACAGCATTCTCGGCTGCATGAAGACAGGGTGGCGGATAAGCCAATGTGCCCTGTGCGGTATAACCCCCTGTTTGCGGTATTAATGAGGGAATAAAAGCGCAGGCGAAGGAGAAAGACGTTAGCTTAGCAATAAAAAATGCGCCACCAGCAAACGTGCTGGCGGCGCATCATAAGCCTGCGGGATTATTTAAAATCGACGCGCATTAAATCCTGGATTGGCATGCCTTTCGTGGTTTCTACGCAACGATCGATATAACTGGTAAAGCCTGGCGGTGAACTCATACCCAGGCGCAGCAATTTGTCGTTAGAGAACACCACATTCAGGCGGGCGAACTCACCGTACAGGCGCATTGCGCGCAGCATCAGGCGTTCATTACAAGGCCCGTAAATCTTTTTGAAGTTCTTGCGCTCTTTAACGATCTCGCTGAAATCAACCTGCAGATAGTTAGGTGCCAGCGGTGCACTTTTTTCTGCTGTGGCAAACGCCGAATCAATTTCAGAGAAGGTATTGCTGCTGCGCTCACCGGCAGAAATGTGATAAACCATCTCTTTGGTACAGCCATGATCCAGCAGGAAAACCAATGATTTAGCACAGTAGTCCACGGGGATCACATCGACGCGGTCGTCGAGTGAGCAGAGGAATTTTTCCAGCTTCATCACCATCTTGAATACCCAGAAAATACTGCCTGACGGCGTACAACCTTCCTGAGAATGACCAACCACGATGGATGGACGGGCAATGACCAGCGGCAGGTGAGGCAGTTCCTGCTTGATCTTGTTTTCAATGTAGGATTTGGAATAGGTGTAATCGACAATGTGATCTTCACGGGAAGACAGCACCAGATCCTCTTTTACGATTTCACCCTGATCCGGCGCGGAAGACATGGCCGTACCAACGTGGACAAATTTCACGAACGCAGGCAGTGCTGCCATTCTGGCGGCCAGTTTGAAGGTTCCTTCAACGTTAACCCGCCAGATATCGTTATTTTCACCAAATGACGCAATCGCCGCGCAGTTAATGACGTGGCTGACCTGATCGATGCGCGCATCATCCAGAAACAGTTCAGGCGCCAGGAGATCGCCGACCAGAATCTGATCTACGGTCAGGCGCTGAATAGCCTGTGCCGAACATGAAAACTTAGATAAATTATCTTTAACCCTCTCCAGTCCCTGGGTAGCATCGCTGGCTCTGATAAGCAGCAGCAACTCAACATCCTGGCGCATCAGCAATTCTGCCACGACTGCACCACCAACGAATCCAGAAGATCCTGTAACAAGAATTTTTTTCATATCGACCACGAGAACAATTGATGAGGTTGTATATTGCGCTATTTTCGTTAAACAAATACGAAACCTTTGCTAGCACGAAATGTATAAAATGTACTCGTTTACTTTTCGTTTACTTTTCGTTTACTTTTGCACCACCTGTTTTCAGTAGCAAAATCGGTAAATAACATTTAACTAACTGATATAAATAAAAATTCACCCGTTAGCACAGAAAGTAACGGCTGTTATTATTCAGGAATAATCCGGTGCCTGATCGAGGCCTTTTTACAGGTTTGCCACGGCAACAGCCATTTACCCACTACGCTTGAATCAGCTTTTACAGGGAGACAACCATGAACAAACGTTATTCTTATCAGCCTCGCGCCGGACATGGGCTGCCGCACGATCCACTCAACGCCATTATCGGCCCACGTCCCATTGGCTGGATTAGCTCCATCAGCGCCAAAGGCATCCGCAATCTTGCGCCTTACAGTTTTTTTAACTGTTTCAATTACCAGCCACCCATTATTGGTTTCGCCAGTAGCGGCTGGAAAGACAGTGTGCAAAATATTGCTGAAACCAAAGCGTTTGTCTGGAATCTGGCAACCCGGCCGCTGGCCGACGCCATGAACGAAAGTTCCATTTCTGCACCCGCCGATCAGGATGAGTTTGCCCTTGCCGGTTTAACGCCCCTTGCCGCCTCGCAGGTTGAAGCCAGTCTGGTGCAGGAAAGTCCGGTGAATTTTGAGTGTAAACTGACGCAGCTTATTCAGTTGCAGGATGCGCAGGGCAACGCCCTCGACAGCTGGCTGGTGCTGGGTGAAGCCGTCGCCATCCACATTGATGAAACGCTACTGGAAAACGGCATTTATCAGACGGCGAAAGCCGAACCGATTTTACGCGCTGGCGGCCCCAGCGCTTATTACGGTATCAGTGAGGCGCAGCGCTTTGATTTGGTGCGCCCGGATGCGCGTCGGGGGTAAGCATCAGAGTGCATCCGCGGGATGCGCGCGGATGACATTTACTGCGCGGGCAATCTCTGGTGCCAGCCAGCGATCGTCCTGCCAGCTCGGCACCACCTGACGCAGTTGGCACCAGGCCTGAAGGGTTCTGCGTGCCAGCTGTGCTTCACCATGAAACTCCAGCGCCTGGGCGGCCAGCAGGTATTCAATCGCCAGAATTTGATAAACGTTATTCACGGTCTTGAGCAATTTCAGTGCCGCACCGGTCCCCAGACTCAGGTGATCTTCCTGTAGCCCGGACGTAATGTAGTTATCCAGCACGGCGGGCTGCGCCAGCTGGCGGTTCTCAGCACAGAGCGAGGCTGCCACGTATTGCGCAATCATCATGCCGGAGTTGACGCCGGGTTGGGCAACCAGAAAAGGCGGTAAGCCGCTGACCAGTGGATTCACCAGACGGTCCAGACGTCGCTCCGCAATACTGCCCAGCTCCGCCAGCGCAATCGCCAGCAGATCGCAGGCCATGGCAACGGATTCGCCATGTGGATTGGCTTGTGAGACCACGCGCCAGGCCTGCGGTGTGCCCAGTACCAGTGGATTATCGGTGCAGGCGTTCAGTTCGGTTTCTATCTGACGCTCTGCATGTGCAAACTGATCGCGACAGGCACCGTGTACCTGCGGCATGGATCGCAGGCTGAGTGCATCCTGCGTCCGAATGCCACTGCTTACCTTTAACAGCGGGCTGTCGCCCAGTAACCGCCGTAACCGCTCGCCGCTGCGCTGGATACCCGGGCTGGCTTTCAGGGACAGCACCTCTTCGTCAAAAGCCACCAGTTGCCCTCTTAACGCTTCAAAACTCATGGCGCCCGTGACATCGGCCCAGTCCAGCAAACGCCGCGCATCGTCCAGCGCCAGGCAGGCCAGTCCGGTCATGCACGGCGTACCATTTACCAGGCTGAGTCCCTCTTTTGCTCCGGGTCGATAAGGCGTAAGTCCGGCGCGCGTCAGGGCCTCGCTGGCGGGCAGGATCTGCCCTTCGCATTCCGCCTCACCAACGCCAATCAGCGTCAGGCTAATGTGTGCCATATGGGTCAAATACCCCACCGACCCCTGTGAGGGCACCTGAGGAGTAATGTGCTGGTTCAGCAACGCCAACAGCCGTCGCACCAGTTTAACCGACACGCCGGATTTCCCGTGACTGTAATTCGCTATCGCGGCGCATACGATAGCGCGGACTTCCTGCTTCGCCAGCAGCGGCCCGACGCCGCAGGCATGACTTAATAAGGTATTGCGCGACAGCTGACTTAATTCTTCTTCCGCCAGCATGATATTGCACAGCGCACCCAGCCCTGTGTTAATGCCGTAGGCTATCTGACCACTCGCGACAATGTGTGTCACAATCTCCCGGCCCTGGGCAATGCGCTGCCAGGCATGCTCGCTCAGCACCAGTTCGGCATCATGGCGGGCCACCGCGACCACCTCCTGCCAGGTTACGGGTGCATCCCCCCAGGTAACAACGCGACTCATAACACAGACTCCGGTGTATGGTGGCTGGAGATAAACTGCCTGAAGCGCGCCGAGCCGCCCTCGCCGAACATCTCATCTGGCGTGCCCTGGCAGTCAATGGTGCCCTGATGCATAAACACCACACGGTTAGACACGTGACGGGCAAACCCCATTTCATGCGTCACCACTAACATGGTGCGCCCCTCTTCTGCCAGACTGCGCATAACCTTCAGCACTTCCCCCACCAGCTCCGGGTCAAGCGCCGAGGTCGGCTCATCAAACAGCATCACTTCCGGGTCCATGGCTAGCGCGCGGGCAATGGCGACGCGCTGCTGTTGCCCGCCTGACAGTTGGGCCGGATAAAAGCCTTTGCGATTAAGCAGGCCGACGCGATCCAGTAATTGCTCGGCCTGAGCGATGCAGGTTTTCTTATCGCGTTTCAGGACATAGTGCGGCCCTTCAATCACATTTTGCAGCACGGTCATATGCGACCAGAGATTGAAGCTCTGAAACACCATGCCAATGCGTGAGCGCAAACGTTCGACCTGTTTGGGATTAGCGGCCAGTTGATGCCCGCGCGCATGGCGCTTCATTTCAATGGTTTCCCCGCCGACGCTTACCACGCCGGAATCGGGCGTTTCCAACAGGTTAATGCAGCGCAGCAAGGTGCTTTTTCCCGATCCACTGGCCCCGAGAATAGAAATCACATCACCTTTATGGGCCTGTAATGAAATCCCTTTCAGCACCTCCATGGTGCCGAATGATTTATGAATATCGCTGGCGGACAGCGTAACGGTGGATGAATCCTGCATCTCATTCCCCTCCAGTGATGGGCTTAACGGCCGCTAACGGCTTCTTTGCGGGCTGATGAACCGGCGTCAGACGACGCTCCAGCAGGGCATACAGCTGCACGATAATAAAATTAAGGATCAGATAAATCGCGGCGGCACACAGGAACACTTCCATCGTGCGGTAGGTGCGCTGAATAATCTGCTGTGCCACCCCGGTGACATCCCACACGGTGACCAGGCTGGCAAGTGCGGTGGATTTGACCAGCAGAATGGCTTCCGTCGAATAGGCGGGCAAGGCATAGCGCAACATGACCGGTGCAATAATGCGCCTCAGTAGCAGCCAGCGCGACATACCACATGCCATACCGGCTTCCACCTGCCCGGCTGGCACCGCCAGCAACGCACCACGCAATATTTCTGCCGTATACGCTGCGGTACAAAGCGATAGCGCCAGCACGGCACAGCTGAACGGCTCTCGTAAAAATGGCCAGACAAAACTGTGCCGAATCACGCCAAACTGCCCCAGGCCGTAATAGATTAAAAACAGCTGGATCATTAAGGGCGAGCCCCGAAATACCAAAATATAGCCACGGGCAAAACCGCTCAGGATACGCCAGCGGCTCATCCGCAGTGCCAGAATGCCCACCGCCAGCACGCCGCCGCACAGGAATGAACTGATAAACAGGCCGAGCGTGACCGGCAGTGCGGCGCTTAACCTAAGAAAGGTATCAGCAAGAAAGGCAAAATCGATCATGGTGCAGTTCCTTAATGCTGTGCCGCTGTACGGCTTTGCCAGGCACGGCCCAGCCGGGCTTCCGCGCGCAGAAAAGCCCGATTCGACAGTATGGTTAACAACAGATAGCATCCCCCGCCGATCAGGTAAAAGGTGAAGTAGTCACGCGTCGACCCGGCCGCTATCTGACTGGCGCGCATCAGTTCCACGATGCCGGTCACCGAGACCAACGCAGAGTCTTTCAGGCTCATTTGCCAGACATTGGATAAGCCCGGCAGCGCATAGCGCGCCACCTGAGGCAGCAGGATGCGCTGGCGAAGACGCCAGCGCGACATGCCTATCGCCAGCGCCGCTTCCACTTCACCGTGGGAGAGCGCCAGCCGAGCCGCACGATAGACTTCTGCCTGATAGGAGCCTGAAATAAGCCCGATCGCCAGGGCACCAATCAGAAACGGCGGCGCTTCAATAAACCCTTCCGCACCGAATAACTGACCGATCTGCGTGATCAGGCCCGATCCACCGAAGTAGAACAGGTAGATCACTAACAGCTCCGGGATGCCGCGAAAAATCACCGAATAGCCCTCGCCTAACCAGCGTAAAGGGCGATGAGACGACAGTTTCGCGGCGGCGATGGCTGAGCCCACGATGGCACCGACCATTAGCGCGACCAGCGACAACAGCAACGTGGTAAGCGTTGCGCTGACAATCAGCCATCCCCAGCCCTCTGCGCCAAAACCCAGCAGGTTCATCATGCTCGACCTCACTTATGGCGTAACGTCAGTTTTAAACCATTTTTCGCTAAGTTCTTTTACCGTGCCGTCAGCCAGCGCAGCCTTAATCGCGTCGTCCAGTTTGGTCTTCAGGTCGTTGTCCGCCATGCGCACACCCATGGCTTCGCCTTCACCCCAGATGGGACCGCCGAGCTGTGGACCGCTGAAGGTCAGGTTGCTGTTGTCTTTGCGTGTCAGCATCGATTTGGCAAAGGTCACGTCATCAAACACCGCGTCAATACGTCCGGCCTGCAAATCCAGAATGGCATCGGCGGAGGTGGTGTACTCGCGTATGTCAGCCACGCCCTTGAAATATTTGTCGATAAAAGGCGTATATACCGTGCCGGAAGCAATACCGATGGTTTTGCCTTTCAGCGCGGCTTTTAACGGTGCCAGCGCAGCTTCAATCTCTTTCTCATCGTCGTGCAACTTCGTCACGCCCTTGCCCGGCGGCAACAGCGTGCCTTTGACGGTAATAAAGGTCGCGGGAGTGGAGGCGTAAGGCAGGGTGAAGTTGACCACTTTTTTACGATCCGGCGTGATCACGATGGCATCCATGATGACGTCATATTTGCCGGCATTCAGCCCGGCAATCATGCCATCCCAGTTCTGAACCACCAGCTTGCACTCGATGCCCATACGTTTGCACAGGTTGGCCATCAGCTCAGGCTCAAAACCCCCAAGTTTGCCGCCGGGCAGCGTCAGGTTCCAGGGTTCATAGCTGCCTTCCGTGGCTATCGTGATCGATTTCAACTCTTTAGCCTGCACCGCAACGGTGCTGAGCAGCAGGCTGGAAAACAGGGTCGTGAGGCAAAAACGGCGAAACGCTACGTGGTGCTTCATACGGCTTCTCCTGGATGAAAAAGGTTTTAACAGCATCGATGTTGTTTTAACAAAAAACTCACAAGATGATGAGTCATGTATATACAAGTTAACGTTATCGAGTTCATTGTCGGCTTGATGTTTTTGTGAGCCAGACACGATAAATAACAACGGGGTTTCGTTCAGAGGTTACTTGTACATACAAGCTAGCAAAGGCCGTGCCATATTGGTCGTTATTCTCCCCAGCAGCACAAGGGTTGTGTGTTGCAACAGCCGACAGAGGGATGCACAACAAACGTGCAAAGGCTGCACAAATTTAGCGCAAAAACCGTCTGGCGGCAGGTTGTGGGTTCATGTTAAGTGGCGCGGATAAGCACCCTGGGTTTCTGTCAGCACTTCTTAGGTTTTTTGGGGAACCGTCTCAGGGTTTAACCTGCCCGCTCAGGCCACCCGCCACCTGCGGACAGCACCTGAACGGGCGGTATCCCACGTGCAGCACGCTGTGCTGAGCGTCATCGTTCCGCGTTATCGGGAAAGGCGTAAAAAGCGGCTGCCGGTAGGCGCGCGTCACGCCCGGCGAGGCAATGCCATGACAATGGGACTGGCGTGACAGACACACATCACGCCCATTTGTCTCATGTCGCCGAAACAACCCGCCTGGCTGTTTCGGTTGATCGGATTACGTCTCAGCCCATTTTTCCCTGTTCGAGAAAGCTATGCAGCAGCGGCTTTAACACCTTCTTCAGCTGCGCAGCGCGCGCTTCATGCCAGGTAAACGGCGGGCTTTCATCCATATAGTTGATTTGCGACAGCTCCAGTTGCACAGCATGAACCTGCTGCTGTGGCTGGCCGTAGGCGCGCGTGATATAGCCACCTTTGAAACGGCCGTTCACCACCCAACTGAACTGATCCTGCGCGCTGCACACCGAGGTCAGTCCGTTAATAACGGCGCTGCTGCAGCTGGCCCCGTCGTTCGTGCCGATATTGAGATCCGGCAGTCGGCCCTCAAACAGACGCTGGATTTCACTGGCAATGGAATGCGCATCAAACAGTAAGGCGTAACCAAACTGCGCTTTCATTTGCGCCAGCGTCTGCTGGATCTGCTGATGGTAAGGCTGCCAGATAGTCTGAACGTAGCCCTGGCGCTGCGCCTGCGTGGGGGTTTTACCTTCAGCAAAGGTGGGCGTACCGTCGAACAGGGTTTCGGGAAAGAGCCCGGTCGTGGCGGTGGTATAGAGCGGTTGATTATCGGACGGGCGATTGAGGTCGATAACAAATCGTGAGTAGCGGCCAATGATAATACTTGCCCCCATATCACGGACAAAATCATAAAGTTGAGGTATGTGCCAGTCGGTGTCAGGTAAACTGCGGGCAGCCTCGCTCAGTCCGTTCTCAACGTCCGGCGTCAACAGCGTACCGGCATGGGGAATGCTGACCAGTAAGGGAATGCTGCCCTGCGTGAAATGAAAAGGGGTCATTGTGTTTCTCCGCGATAGATGACGGTACAAGGCAGTTCGCCGCCCAGCCAGTAAACGAGTTCCGCCGGACGTGCCAGCGGCCAGTGGACAAAACTGGCCACTTTGCCCGCTTCGAGCGAGCCGTGACTCGCCTCCAGTCCCAGTGCCTTCGCCCCCCACAAGGTGACGCCTGCCAGCGCCTCTTCCGGTGTCATGCCAAACAGGGTGCAGCCCATATTCAGCATTAAACGCAGCGACAAGGCCGGAGAGGTACCCGGATTGGCATCACTCGCCAGCGCCATGGGCACGCCATAGTGTCGAAACAGCGCCACAGGCGGACGCTGCGTTTCCCGCAACAGGTAAAATGCACCGGGCAACAGCACCGCGACAGTATCCTGTTCAGCCATCGCCTGAACATCCTCTTCGGTGGCATATTCCAGATGATCGGCTGAGAGTGCGCCATAGCGCGCGGCCAGCGCCGCACCACCCAGTGCAGACAACTGCTCCGCGTGAAGTTTTACCGGTATCCCCAATGCCTTAGCCCGCTCAAACACCTGCGCAACCTGCTGAGGTGAAAAAGCCAGATGTTCGCAAAAAGCATCCACCGCATCAGCCAGGCCTTCGGCTTTGACCTGAGGCAGAAGGCGTTCGCAGATAATCGCGATCCAGCCATCAGGATTCTGTTTAAATTCCGGCGGGAAAGCGTGCGCGGCAAGGCAGGTTGCCTGCACATCTGCGGCCACCGTGTTACGCAACTGACGAATAGCGCGCAGCATGCGTAATTCACTCTCTTCATCCAGACCGTAGCCGGATTTGATTTCGACGGTGGTCACGCCCTCGGCCAGTAAGCGATTCAGCCGCCAGCGGGCCGATGTGACCAGTTCCGCTTCACTGGCTGCGCGCGTGGCCCGAACGGTAGAGAGAATCCCTCCGCCCTGTGCCGCAATGTCCGCATAACTGACTCCGTTGAGACGTTGTTCAAATTCCTGACTGCGGTCCCCACCAAAAACCAGGTGAGTATGGCAATCGACCAGTCCCGGTGTGATGATACCGCCCGCCAGCCGGTGATGTTTTTGCGCGATAAAGGCAGGCATATCGGCTGCGGCCCCTACCCACACCAGCTTGTCTGCCTTCACCGCCAGCGCGCCCTGTTCAATAATCGCGTAGCGGCCGCCGCGCATGGTCACCACATCGGCACCGGTCCACACACTGTCTACCTGGAGTTCTTCTGCCATTCCTGCCTCTCGTTGCTCTCGCCGTTTACAGTCTGTTTTAAAGTATGTATATGTATATACAACTACATCCCTTGAGGATCAACTATGGCAATTTTTTTTGCGCCCCGCGCACTGCTGGCGGATGGCTGGCATAAACAGGTCCGCATCAGCGTCAGTCCCGCTGGATTAATTGATGCCATCACGCCCGACAGTGATGACAGCCAGGCAACACGTCTGGACGGCGAGGTGATCCCCGCTATCGCGAATCTGCACTCCCATGCGTTTCAGCGCGCCATGGCCGGGCTGGCGGAAGTGGCGGGCGATCTGCAGGACAGCTTCTGGACCTGGCGTGACCTAATGTATCGCATGGTACAGCGCCTGACGCCACAACAGGTCGGCGATATTGCCGCCCTGCTGTACATCGATATGTTAAAAGGTGGCTACTGCCAGGTCGCAGAGTTTCACTACCTGCATCACGACGTTAACGGCCAGCCCTATGCGGATGATGCGATGCTGCAGCACCTGATTGCCGCCGCCGATATCGCAGGGATTGGTCAGACGCTACTTCCGGTGCTTTACAGCTACAGCGGTTTTGGCGCGCAGCCTCCTGTGGCGGGACAGAAACGCTTTATTCAGCAGACCGACCGCTACCTGCAACAGCAGTCGCGCCTGCAGGCATGGGTGAAAGACAAGCCGCTGCACAACGTGGGCCTCTGTTTCCACTCGCTGCGGGCAGTGAGCGAGGCGCAAATGCACGAGGTGTTAACCGCCAGCGATCGCTCGCTACCGGTTCACATTCACATTGCCGAGCAGGAAAAAGAGGTGAACGACAGCCTGGCCTGGAGCGGCGAGCGTCCGGTGAGCTGGCTGATGAATCGTTTTGAGGTCGATGCACGCTGGTGCCTGATTCACGCCACGCATCTTGATGACAGCGAAGTCACGCGCCTCGCTGACAGCGGTGCGGTAGCCGGGTTGTGCCCGACCACCGAAGCCAATCTTGGCGACGGTATTTTCCCGGCGGTGGACTATATCGCCCAGGGCGGCCGCTGGGGAATTGGCTCTGACAGCCATGTTTCGCTCAGCGTCCAGGAGGAGCTGCGCTGGCTTGAATACGCACAGCGTCTGCGCGACCGCCGCCGCAACCGCATTACGCTGGCAAACCAGCCCTCGGTTGGCGATCTGCTGTGGCAGCAGGCGGCGGCGGGCGGCGCTCAGGCCTGCGGGATTAAGAGTGGTTCCCTGGCCGTCGGGCAGCGCGCCGACTGGCTGGTATTACGTGATGCGGCCTGGCTGGGCAGCGTGGATGAACGCGCCCTGCTCAACCGATGGTTGTTTGCGGGCCAGCGCGATCAGATTCGCGACGTGTATGTGGCGGGCAACCGGGTGATTAGCGACGGGCATCATGCTGCAGAAGACGCCTGCGCGGCTCGTTTCGCCCAGGCAATGGCGGCCCTGCGATGAGACATGTTTTTTCCCTGCAAAGTTTACCCGTTAGCCGCTGGCGCAACGGCGGGGGCGAAACACGCGAAATTATCCGCTTTCCCCCTGATGCCGCCGACTTCGCCTGGCGAGCCAGTATCGCGACCATTGCCTGCGACGGCCCGTTTTCGACGTTCAACGGGGTGGATCGCACTATTACGCTGCTAAACGGCAGCCCGGTCCTGCTTCACGGCGCGACATGCGAGCACCGCTTGCTGCCTGAAGCCCCTTGGGCTTTCGCGGGTGAATGGGCGCTGGAGGCCAGTCTGCAAGGCAACGAGCCGAGTCAGGATTTTAACGTGATGACGCGGCGGGGTGAATGGCGGGCGCAGGCCGACGTCGTGACGGAAGCCGTGGTGAGCGAGCACGGCGTGGCATGGGTTTTAGCCGGAAAATGGCACATCGCAGGTGACACGCGGTTAGACGCACAGCAGGGTGCATGGTGGGTGGATCACACCACCCTGTTACAACCCGACAGCAGCGATGCCAGGCTGTTGTTCGTACGCCTTACCCGTGTGCTTTGAAGCGCCCAAGCAGCTTGTAACGCGAGCCTGGATAAAGCAAGCGCGCGTAGGTCACAATCTTATTGTCGCTCCAGGTCTGGCGACGGATCAGGAGGCACGGCTCATGCTCATCAATCGCCAGGTGTTTACGTTGACGCGCATCTGGCATCACCGCCTCAACAATGTGTTCGCCTGCCGTTAACGGTGCAGCCCGCATGAGGTAGGTATAAGGCGTGAGCGTATGGTAATCCTGGGCCAGATAGTCCGGGGCCAGCTGTGGATTGACCAGACGGTCCTCTAACTGCACCGGCAACTCGTTTTCGTAATGCACGATGAGCGAATGAAACAGCGTCTGCCCGGTGGTCAGCCCCAGCAAAGAGGCCTGCTCAGGATCGGCTTTGTTCTGGCCCATCGTCAGGATTTTGCAACTGTGCTGATGGCCGCGCTGGGCAATTTCATCGGCGATGTTGTGGACTTCGAGCATCGCCGTATAGCCTTTCATTTCGGCGACAAACGTCCCCACGCCCTGCATACGCACCAAAAACCCTTCGCTGGTCAGCTCACGTAAAGCACGATTAATGGTCATTCGGCTTACGCCAAGCTCATTGACCAACTCGCTTTCGGAGGGGACCCGCTGATTGGCTTTCCAGTGTCCTTCACGAATCTGGCTGACGATGGCCTGCTTGACCCGCTGATAAATGGGCGCCGGTTCATCGCTCATGGCGGCCGCCAGTTGTGCAATTGCCGTATGCTCGGCCATAACGTCTTCCTTTCACTGATAATGCTCAGAGTTTACTGCCTGAAGGGCTGGATGTATATACATCCAGGCGCGTCATCAGCACTTTATCCGTGCACCTGTTGCCTGATAAAGGTGCAGGAATAACGGTGATCGTTTGTCCTCCCCAGAACTGACGCCCGATCATTTTTGTGATCGGTTTGGCACGCCGCTTGCAACTTGTATAGACAAGAATAGACAGTTATGTTTCACTCGCTTTATTCAGTTGATCAGGGTCAATAAAGATGCCCTGTGGCAACCCAACCCTTGTATAGACAGGAGCAGGTTATGTCAGGTTCGACTCAGGTATTACACCTGGTTCCAGGTAACGTCGATCTCGCGACGTTACGCGCAATTTATCAGGGCAACGTCACCCTCAGCCTTGACGATGATGCCCGCCGCGCCATTGCCGAGGCGCACCGTACCGTCGAAGCGATCGTTGCCTCCGGCAGTGTGGTTTACGGCATTAATACCGGTTTTGGCAAACTGGCACAGACACAAATCCCTGCGGCTCGTCTTGCAGACCTGCAACGTAACCTGGTGCTGTCTCACAGCGTGGGGTTAGGGAATTTACTGCCCGATAGTGTGACGCGGCTGGTTGTGGCCAGTAAAATTATCAGCCTTTCGCGGGGCCATTCCGGCGTGCGCATTGAACTGGTCGACGCCCTGTTGGCTCTGTTTAATGCCGGCATCATGCCCTGCATTCCGGAAAAGGGCTCGGTGGGCGCCTCGGGCGATCTCGCGCCGCTGGCACATATGTCGCTGATGTTGCTTGGTGAAGGTCAGGTGCGGGTCAAGGGCGAACTGATCCCCGCCACAGAGGGCCTGGCCAGCGTCGGCCTGACGCCTTTTGTACTTGGCCCTAAAGAAGGCCTGGCATTGCTTAATGGCACCCAGGTTTCTACGGCCCTGGCGCTGCGTGGCCTGTTTGAAGCCGAGAACCTGTTTGCCGCAGGCTTAATGGCGGGCGCGCTATCGTTAGAAGCCATCAAGGGGTCGTTAAAGCCTTTCGATGCGCGTATCCATCAGGCGCGCGGCCAGCAAGGCCAGATTGCCGTCGCCGCCGCGGTCACCCACCTGATTGAAGGAAGTGAGATCCTGGGATCACATACACACTGTGGCCGCGTACAGGACCCCTACTCTATCCGCTGCGTACCGCAGGTGATGGGCGCCTGCCTGGATAATCTCACGCATGCCGCCCGCGTCCTGCAAATTGAAGCCAATGCCGCCTCTGATAATCCGCTGGTTTTCAGCGAAACCGGCGAGGTGATCTCCGGTGGCAACTTCCATGCTGAACCGGTGGCGTTTGCGGCTGACATTATTGCGTTAGCCATTGCCGAGGTTGGGGCGATTTCTGAACGTCGGCTGGCCCTGCTGCTGGATACTGGCCTGTCCGGGCTGCCGCCTTTCCTGGTGCGCGACGGAGGAGTCAACTCCGGCTTTATGATTGCCCAGGTTACCGCAGCGGCGCTGGCATCCGAAAACAAATCACTGGCCCATCCCGGCAGCGTAGACAGCTTACCGACCTCGGCCAACCAGGAAGATCACGTTTCCATGGCGACCTATGCCGCTCGCCGTCTGGGCGAGATGTGCTTTAACAGCGCCGCCGTGGTGGGCATTGAAGCGATGGCGGCCGCACAGGGCATTGAGTTTCATCGTCCCTTGCAAAGTTCTGCCCTGATAGAGCAGGCCATCGACAGCATCCGCGAACGCGTGGCCTTCCTTGAGGAAGACCGCCTGCTGGCTCCGGACATCGAGGCGATGCGTCAGTGGGCAAGCCGCTGCGACTGGCCGCAGGCACTCACCGCATTGTTACCCAGCATGGGCACACATTCAGTTAAATAAGGAATCCGTAATGAGCGAAACCCTGACAAAAGCGGTGGCACGCGAGATTCGTGCGCCGCATGGAAATGAACTGCACTGCGCCAACTGGTTAATTGAAGCGGCTTACCGCATGATCCAGAACAACCTGGACCCCGACGTGGCAGAACGCCCGGAAGACCTGGTGGTGTACGGCGGTATCGGAAAAGCCGCGCGCAACTGGGAATGTTTTGAGCAAATTTTACGCTCGCTCCAGCTGCTGCAGCCGGACGAAACCCTGTTGATCCAGTCGGGCAAACCCGTGGGTGTATTCCGTACCCATGCCGATGCGCCCCGCGTCCTGCTGGCCAACTCCAATCTGGTTCCCCACTGGGCCAACTGGGATCACTTCCATGAGCTGGATAAAGCCGGGCTGATGATGTACGGCCAGATGACCGCAGGCTCCTGGATTTACATCGGTGCCCAGGGAATTGTTCAGGGTACTTATGAGACCTTTGTCGAGGCAGGACGTCAGCATTACAACAATGATTTAAGCGGACGCTGGATCCTGACCGCCGGTTTAGGCGGCATGGGCGGCGCACAACCCCTGGCAGGCGTGCTGGCGGGTGCCTGCGTGCTGGCGATAGAGTGCCAGGAGTCGCGTATCGATTTCCGTTTACGTACGCGTTACGTCGATCATAAAGCCACCTCGCTGGATGAGGCGCTGGCCCTGATTGACGCCGCCACCCAAGCGAAAAAAGCGATCTCCGTTGGCCTGCTGGGCAACGCCGCAGAGATTCTGCCAGAACTGGTGAAACGCGCGAAAGCTGGCGGACCTAAGCCCGATATCGTCACCGACCAAACTTCGGCCCACGATCCCATCAATGGCTACCTGCCACTGGGCTGGGACGTTGCACGCTGGCAGCAGGAGCGGGAAACCCATCCCAAAGCCGTAGAAAAGGCTGCTCGCGCGTCCATGGCGGTACATGTACAGGCGATGCTCGACTTTTGTCATATGGGCATTCCTACTGTGGATTACGGCAATAACATTCGCCAGGTCGCGCTGGATGAAGGCGTCAGCAACGCGTTTGACTTCCCCGGCTTTGTGCCTGCCTATATCCGCCCTCTGTTTTGCGAAGGCAAAGGGCCGTTCCGCTGGGTGGCGCTGTCTGGCGATCCTGAAGATATCTACAAAACGGATGCCAAACTCAAAGAACTCTTTCCTGAGCATAAGACGCTGCATCGCTGGCTGGATATGGCGCAGGAACGCATCGCCTTTCAGGGCTTACCGGCTCGCATCTGCTGGCTGGGGCTGGGTGAGCGCCATCTTGCCGCGCTGGCGTTTAATGAAATGGTACGCACTGGCGAGCTGAAAGCGCCGATCGTGATTGGTCGCGATCACCTGGACTGTGGCTCCGTCGCTTCGCCAAACCGTGAAACCGAGGCCATGAAAGATGGGTCGGATGCGGTGTCAGACTGGCCGCTGCTCAACGCTCTGCTCAATACGGCGGGCGGCGCGACCTGGGTGAGCCTGCATCATGGTGGTGGCGTGGGCATGGGATTCTCACAGCACTCCGGTGTGGTCATTGTGTGCGACGGTACGGAAGCGGCTGATGCCCGCCTTGGCCGCGTACTGTGGAACGATCCCGCGACTGGCGTGATGCGTCATGCCGACGCGGGCTACGAGCTGGCACAGAATTGTGCGACAAAACATGGTCTGAACTTACCCATGCAATAAACCACAACGCCGGTATTTTTAGATACCGTTAAGCTGAAAAACGCTGTTCCGGGGCATGCATGTCCGGAACAGCGGAGTAAAACGCATGAACAGGTTTACTCAGACTTAGCGGAGTTCAGCGTAATACGATCTAAAGGCCCGACAATAAAGGTAGGTGGGGAACCAGGTCAGAAAGAACCCGGTAAGTGAGGTTACGCAGAACGGCCCAATATCACCCCCTATCATCATGCGGTTGACACAAACGTTTTTGAACTGGGCCAGCGTGATTTTCTCTGAGACTTTTTTGCCGCCAGCAACCGGCCTGCCATCACCACCATTAGCGTCGATCCGATGGCTATGGGTCAACGCGCCGCGACTCTACTGGCTGACCGTATCGAGCAGCGCCCGGTTGAAGAGAGCATTATTGATATCGGCTTTCATTTAATAAAACGCGCGTCGGCATAAAATCTGCCACGCCTGCACGCTTGTTTATTACTTATTCCTTTTTGATTTAGCGCATTGTCCATTTTATCGCTTCTGGCGATAGACGCGCTGTCGCGCGGCCTCTAAAGTGAAGCTTCCTGAATGATATGGAGCGCGATACTGCATGACTCTTTCCTCTGCCCTACTCGATGATGCGCTGCGCTGGCGCCACCAGTTTCACCGCGAACCCGAACTGGGCTATCAGGAACATCAGACCAGCGACAAAGTTGCTCATGAACTTGAGCAGGCGGGCTTACAGGTGTTTCGCGGTCTTGCGGGTACGGGTGTGATTGGCACGCTGGAAAATGGCACCGGGCCGGTTATCGGCCTGCGGGCGGATATGGACGCACTGCCGATTAACGAAAAAGGCGATACCGCCTGGCGCTCCAGTAAACCCGGCGTGATGCATGCCTGCGGGCATGATGGTCACACCGCCATTTTGCTGGCGGCGGCGAAACAACTGGCTGCCACGCGCCAGTTTAGCGGCACGGTTCATTTTATCTTTCAGCCAGCGGAAGAGAACCTTGGCGGTGCCCGCAAGATGGTTGAAGAGGGGTTGTTCACACGTTTCCCTATGGATGCCGTTTACGCCATGCACAACTGGCCGGGCTTACCGCTGGGTTCGCTGGCGGTGAACGCCGGTGCGATGATGGCCTCGCTGGACGCCTTTGAAATTACCCTGAGTGGTAAAAGTTGCCATGCTGCTATGCCGGAAAGCGGTGCCGATCCGATGGTGGTAGCAGCTGAGCTGATCCTGGCCCTGCAAACCATTCCGTCACGTCGCCTGTCGCCCCTGTCTTCTGCCGTGGTGAGCGTCACCCAGATTCACGGCGGCGAAGCGATTAACGTCATTCCAGAACAGATTGTTCTGCGCGGCACCGTGCGTTGTTTGCAAGACGATGTACGCAATCGGGTTCATACGCTTATCGATGATTTTGTGACGACGCTACCGAAACCCTTTGGCGTTTGCGGGGCGATTCGCTGGCTGCCTGGCTATCCGGTGACCACCAATCATGCCGGCCCGGCTCAGCAGGTGCATGACGTCGCCGTCAGGACTTTGGGCGAAGAACAGGCACGCTGGCAGGTGAATCCCTCTATGGCTTCGGAAGATTTTGCCTGCATGCTGGAGGCCTGCCCCGGTGCCTATTTCTGGCTTGGCGCAGATGGTGCCACCCCATCCGCACCGCTACACAATGCCCACTACGATTTCAACGATGCGCTGATTCCCACCGGTATTCGCTTTTGGCAAAACCTGGTGGAACACGCACTGCCGCAGGATCGCGGTTAAAAACCGGCCGCCGTCAGTCTTTCCAGACCCGCGTCCAGCGACGCACACTGAGCGCTGGCGCGCAGGCAGCAGGCAATTTGCAGTCGGAGAGCCTCAGGAAGAGGACGCTGATGATTCAGCACCTCTTGCGTCCAGCGGGCCGTTTCGGCTGCGGATTTGTCAGTTGGCAACGACACGGCGACTTCCGGCTGTCTCTCCACCCAGACTTCGGCCTGCTGCCCGTCGCCACCCACATAGCTGATGGCCGGGCAGCGCTGCGGATTAGCATAAACCTCGCCTTCTGTCCCGTTCAGCAGAATCGCCGGGGCATCAATCGCGCTAAAAAAGGTTGCGACGCGCGGTACATACTCCGGGTGAGACACGCTCGACAGGCGCAGTGCCTCGCGTTCAGCAAACGGCGTTGCCAGCTTCGCCAGCGTATGGGCGCTGTTACGTACGCCCATCCGCCAACGTAACGACAGCTGTTTTGCCATGGGCGGACAGAGGTTATCGATGGTGATAAAGACCAGCTCACCGTTGTCGAGTTTTGACTGGGCCTGCCCGGCCGTGGCGACCGGCGCGATGCCCAGCGCCGCAAAGACGGCTTCACTGGTGACACGCGTTGCATCCTCACTCACACCGTGAACCAGCACGGGAAAACCGAGCCTGTTCAGCACCAGCGCCAGTAATGGCGTCAAGTTGCCCTGACGCCGCGCGCCGTTATAGCTGGGGATGACGATGGGCATCGGCCGACCGGCTGGCGCATGCAGGCGCATCACCCGCGACTGCATCGCCTGATAAAACCCGCGCATTTCCGCTTCGCCTTCGCCCTTGATTCGCAGAGCGATTAAAATGCTGCCCATTTCAAGATCCGGCACTTCGCCGTCCAGCATCGCGCCGTAGAGTGCCACAGCACTGTCGAAATCAATATCACGGGCGTGATTCTTACCCCGCCCCACTTCTTTGATAATTTTATTCAGTTCCATCACGCATTTCCGGTCAGTGGCAACGACTTAACGCCGCTTCGCACGCGGTTTACGCGTGCCGGTATGGGGTTTGGTGCTTATGGCCTCGGGTTCGGGCGTTACCGGCTGCTCAATCGAAAACACCGGCAGCGCCGCTAACAGTCGGCTCCCGTAAGCTTTACTCAACAGGCGGCGATCGTAAATAACGATCTCACCGAAACACTGATGGCTGCGGATCAAACGTCCTACCTGCTGAATCAACGTAAAAGAGGCGCTGGGTAAACTTTGCACCTCAAACGGATAACGCTTTAGGCTCTTCAGCCATTCACCCTCGGTTAAAATTACCGGACTGTCTATGGGTGGAAAAGCAATTTTATGAATATGGACCTGGCTAAGCAGCTCGCCTTTTAAATCCAGCCCTTCTGCAAACGACTGCAGGCCGATCAAGATGCTGGTATCGCCCTGTTCTACCCGTTTACGGTGCAGGGCTATCAGGCGACTGCGCGGCTGATCGCCCTGTACCAGCATCGTCAGACGGAATTCCGGTAGCGCCTCGACAAACTGCTGCATGGCGCGTCCGCTGGCAAACAGCACCAGCACTCCTTTATGCTTTTCAGCCTGCATTTGCTGGCGAAAAAAAGCCGCCATTTCCGCGATATGTTCCGCTTCATTTGCCATCAGAGGTTCGTAGCGCATCTGCGGGATCACCAGCTTGCCTTGATCGACATGGCTAAACGGCGACTCCAGCGCCACAAAACGGTCGCCCGCCTTTTCATTTAGCCCGGACATCTCCTGCAGACGGCTAAAGCTGTTTAATGAGCGCAGCGTGGCGGAGGTCACGACGACGTGGGGGATTTTACGCCAGAGCATTTTTTCCAGCTGATCGCAGACGCGAATCCCCGCGCAGTGGAACAACAGATGTGCCTGACCGTCACGCAGTTCCCGGGTAATCCATTTTGAAACTGGCGCACCAGAGGCTTTTTCCATGGCGGCCAGCCGCCACAGTTTGCTGATGGACTCAAACCAGCCAAAGTGGCGATTAAGCTGTAATAAATTGCGGTGTAAACGCACCAGATCGACGCTCCCGGTTTGTTCACTCAGGGCGTTAATCAGCCCTTCACTCAGCCCGCGTAGTCCGTCGCTCAGCTTGAACAGCCGCGCACACAGCGCCAGCAGCTCGTCAGGTAATGCGCCCAGGACAAAGCGAAATTCGCCCGGTTGATTGTGCGGCGGGAGTAACGGGTTTAACGCCTCACCGATGGTGGCTAACAGTTCGCGGAGTTCATCGCAATGGGCTTTAAGACGTTCGGGGTTGGCCAGCGGTGGTGGCGATTTAGGCCGCATCTGGCTCATTATCGCCTCCACCAGCTTCACAAACAGATCAAGCTGCAGGCTGGTCCAGCCCGGCGTGATATCTGCGCTCATCTCCAGCGCATCACGCGCCACTTCCGGCAGATGGTGCCCTTCATCCAGGACCAGCATCAGGTTTTTGGCCGGGGGTAGCACCGACTCGTTTTCCATGGCCGCCATCACCAGCGCGTGGTTGGCGACCACCACATCGACCTGCTCGACTTCCCGACGCGCAATGAAGAACGGGCATTCGCGATACCAGCGGCAGTGCACGCCAAGACAGCTGGCTTTGTCAGTGGACAGACGTTGCCACAGGCTGTCACTGACGTTTTCCTCGCTGTGATCGCGCAGGCCGTCCCACTGGTAGCGGTCCAGTGACTTTTGCAGCCGTCCGCACTGGATCTGTTCTTCTTTGGTGCTGCTGATCGCCTCATCATCCAGGTAGAAAAGCAGGTCGGCCTGCTGATTATCGTCTGCCACCAGCGCAGCCAGATTGCGCGGGCAGACATAGCGCCCGCGCCCAAAGGCCGCAGTAAAGGTTAAATCCGGAATGATTTTCTTGAGCAGCGGCAGATCTTTGCTGAAGATTTGATCCTGCAACGCCACGTTTGCCGTGCTGATCACCAGCCGCTTCTCTTCTGCGCGGCTGACGGCGATGCCGGGAATAAGATACGAAAGGGTTTTGCCCACGCCCGTTGGCGCTTCTACTGCCAGATGGCGGCCGTCATCACCCGACAGGCATTTCGCGACCTCCGCGATCATCTGCCGCTGGGCCGGGCGAGTAATAAAGTCTGGCACCTGTTGCTGCAGCGCTTTATACCACTGTGCTATCTGGCTTTTTAATGCTGCTGTCAGGGCCATGTTAAGATTACCGCTTTACTAAATGGCCTGTATTTTTACACAGTATCGCAGTGCCGTCAGCTTTCAGGTCTGTTTTTTCGTGCTGGCTTCCGAAACGACCGCGCATGTTGTTGGCTAAATGCCTGGTTGCACACCGCCGGTGAGCGTTGCCCAGGGCTTCAGACTGCATGAGGCTGACGCACCCGTTCCGCGCGCAGGCTTTTATTGCAGCAGCTTAAACATCACCGTTGTCGCGTCCAGTTCGCCATGAATGGACTGTGCATAGGATGGAATCGACCCCGCGACCTGCCAGTGCAGGGCACGATAAAGATCGCTGGCGACATCGCCCGTTCGCGTATCCAGTACCAGTAAATTTTTCCCCTGCTGGCGTGCCCGTTGTTCGGCCTGCTGCATTAGCCTGCGCGCAATCCCCTGCCGTCGCGCCTGTGGGTGCACCAGCAGCTTGCTGACTTCGGCCCGATGGCCCCCATTGGGCATGGCGCTGTAGTTGATCATAACGGTCGCCACGACGCGGTCATGCTGGCGGGCGACCAGCAATTCACTTTGGCCTTTTTCCAGCCCATCAAGCTGTCTCTGCCAGAAAAGCTGCATGGCCGCAGTGTCGTCAGGATCGATAAAACCCACGCTGGCCCCGTCGGCGACACAGGCCTGTAAAACCTGCACCAGTTCGGGTAAGACCTGCAGTGCTTCACCGGCACTGAGTTGCTGATATGTCATCATGATTTACACACCACCAGTAAGTAGCGAGCACCTTCGGTAAGATGCGCCTGAAAAGCAGACGCGTCGGTCAGATGGAAGCGCAGGCTGTCGCCCGGCCCCAGTAACCAGCTCTGGGCACCCATCGTTATGGTCAGTTGCCCCTGACGCATCCAGATATGTTGCTCCATGCCTTGCAGCGGTGGGGCATCATATTCGATGCGCGCGCCGGGCCGCAGCGTGCCTTCTATAAGTTCACAGCGAAAATTATGGGCGGGCGGTGAAACGTTGCGGCGGCTAAATCCTGTCGCTTCATCGTTCCATACCGGCTGATGTTCACGGGGGATCAGCAGATCGCTGCCCTCTTCGACTTCGCTCAGCAGGCGCGACATCGTCAGGCTATAGGCAACGCACAACCGGTTAAGCAGTGCGGCCGTTGGGCTGGTTTCCCCGCGCTCGATACGCGATAATGTTGGCCGGCTAATGCCCGTGGCGGTAGAGAGTTCATCCAGTGACCAGCCCTGTTTGAGACGCAATTCTGCCAGGCGAGCCGCTAACCGCTGTTCCGTATTATCAAAAGACATTCTTATCTCACTTATGAAAATAAAATCTCATAATTGAGATAGAACAACATTTAAGCGCAGCCGTCAAGTTGTACACCTAAAAATTGGTTGTACAACTTAACAGGCTTCGTTATGGTGGTCTCACTCAGGTCAGTGAAAGAGGTAAATATGACCGTATACAGTATCGGCGATGTCGCCGAGCGCTGTGGCATAAACCCGGTTACCTTACGCGCCTGGCAACGACGTTATGGGCTCTTGAAGCCACAACGCACCGAAGGCGGTCATCGACAGTTCGATGAAGAAGATGTTCAGCGTATTCAGGAAATTATGCGCTGGATTGAAAGTGGAGTACCAGTGGGCAAAGTCAAAGCGCTACTGGAAGGTGGAGATGTTGACGCCCATGATGGCTGGACGGCCATGCAGGACGAACTCATCAGCATACTGCGCCATGTAAGGCCGGCTAAGCTACGCAATAAAATCGCCTTAATTGGTCGCGAATATGCGGTCGATGCCCTAATCGATCATGTTTTTATGCCCATAAGGCAGAAGCTCAGTCTTGATCAAAATACCGCACGCACCATGTGCAGCCTGCTGGATGGCATTTTGATCGACTATGTGGCGTTTTGTCTGGCTTGCAATCGTAAAAAAGCCGGTCAGGAAGCGCTGATTATTGGCTGGGGCATTGAAGATCGTACGCGCATCTGGCTGGAAGGCTGGCGTTTATCCCAGCATGGCTGGCGCATTGATGTGCTCGCAGAACCCCTCGACGTTCCCCGTCCGGAGCTGTTCCCGGGGCTGAATATGTTTGTTTTTACGGGTAAAAGACTGACGCGCCGCCAGCAGGAACAGTTGGCACACTGGCAGGAACAGGGATTCTCTGTGCGTTTGCACGACGTACACTGAGACAAAAACGCACGCTCGGCACTATGACGGCTGCCTTGCGCGCGCTATCATCCCCGCCTCGACGTCATCACCCTCAGGTTATTTATGAACTGGAAAAAAACCTTTTTTGCCACGCTGTTCGCCATTATGGCTATCGGCGGCACCAGTGGACTTATGCTGGTTGGCTATTCACTTATCGTTCATTCACGCTAAAACGGCGCTGGAGCCGCTCAAAAAGCCGATCGCTAACGATGGCCAGCAGCGCCACCAGCAACGCTCCCTGAATTACGTAGGCCGTATTAAAACCACTTAAACCGATGATGATGGGCGAGCCCAGGCTTTTTGCCCCGACCGTGGAGGCAATCGCGGCCGTGCCAATGTTGATAATGACGGCGTTGCGTATCCCCGCAATAATCACCGGCGCCGCCAGCGCAAGTTCCACCTGCCACAAACGCTGCCAACTGCTCATGCCCACACCGACCGCGATCTCACGGCTGCTGGCTGGGACACCATCAAGTCCCGCTAAGGTTCCCTGCAAAATCGGCAGTAACCCATAAAGCAGCAATGCCACAATAGCAGGCCATGCGCCAAACCCCATGACGGGCACGGCAATCGCCAGCACCGCGACCGGCGGGATCGTCTGTCCGGCAGCGGCAAGGGTTTCCAGCAGCGGCCGGAAAGCCCGCCCCGCATGGCGAGTCACCAGTACGCCACTTCCCACGCCGAGCATAATGGCCATCAGGCTGGCGGTCACCACAAGAAACAGGTGCGCCAGGGTGAGCTGCCAGAAGCTGTCCTGCTGATAGAGCGGACGGGCAAGATCGGGAAACCAGGCGGCAAACAGCGGGCCGCTGTAAGGCATTGCCGCCAGCAACCCCAGATAGAGCAGCACCAGCCACAGCAGAGGATCGGCTAACCGTCGCATCACTGGCCCTCTGAGTGATGAAGCAGGTCGCTAAAGTAGAGAACGCCCAAGGGTTGCTGATGCGCATCCACCACCGGCAGTTTATCCGTGCCGCGGCTGATAAATTGCGATAGCGCCTCACGTAGCGTCAGTTCAGCGGTGACCGGCTCGGCCTCCAGCCATTCCCCACGGCGCACCGCACTTCCCACTTGCCCAAGCGCCAGCCGCCGCAGCCCCATTTCACTGCGCCCCAGAAAATCACGCACAAAGTCATTGCCTGGCTGGGTCAGCAGTTCTATCGGTTTGCCCTGCTGTACAATCTCACCGTCGTGCATAAGCACGATGTTATCGGCCAGGATCAGGGCCTCATCGATGTCATGCGTGACCAGCACGATAGTGCACCCTGAGAGATGGTGAATGCGCAGCATCTCCTGTTGCAGCGCACTGCGCGTCACCGGGTCCAGTGCGCCAAAAGGCTCATCCATCAGTAGCACCTCCGGATCGGCCGCCAGCGCCCGCGCGACACCAACGCGCTGCTGCTGTCCACCTGAAAGCTGATGCGGATAGCGGCTGAGTAAGGCAGGATCTAAATTCAGTAGTGCGATCAGCTCGGCAATGCGTTCACGCCGCCGTGCTTTTGACCAGCCCAGCAAAGCGGGCACGGTGGCAATATTCTTTTCAATCGTCCAGTGTGGAAACAGACCAATCGACTGAATGGCATAGCCCATACGACGGCGCAATGCCTGCGCATCCAGTTGGCGAATCGACTGGCCCGCAAAACGGATGTCTCCCTGGTCATACTCCACCAGGCGGTTAATCATTTTCAGTGTGGTCGACTTACCGGAGCCTGAGGTGCCCAACAGCACGCTAAAGGTGCCCTGTTCGACGGTCAGCGACAGGTTTTTCACCGCGGCTTTACCGGCAAAAAACGTGGTGACGTTATCAAACTGAATCATCTTTTCTCTCCAGCAGGGAAATCAACAGTCGAAATAACGCATCCAGCGTCACCGCCATCGCGATAACCGGTATCACGCCCAGCAGCACTAAATCCAGCGCGTTGCTCAGCAGCCCCTGGAAGATAATCGCGCCGAATCCGCCGGCACCGATAAGGGCTGCCACCACCGCCATGCCCAGCGTCTGCACCACCACCACTCGCACACCTGCCAGCCATACCGGCAGGGCCAGCGGCACATCCACCGCGAAAAACTGTTGTCTGCCAGTCAGCCCCATGCCGCGCGCACTTTCGCGCACCTCCGGCGGCACCTGTTGCAGTCCGGTGACTACGCTGCGTACCAGCGGCAACAGCGCATACAGCACCAGCGCAATCAGCGCGGGCGCCATGCCAATGCCGCTGATTCCCCACGTGCCTGTCCATGGAAAGCGTTTTGCCAGCCCCGCCAGCGGGGCGATTAATAAACCAAACAGCGCCACGGAGGGCACCGTCTGAACCACATTCAGCACGCCGAATACGCTGCTTTGCCAGCCAGGATAGCGGTAAAGTGCACTCCCCAGCGGGAAGGCGATCAGCAAAGCAGGCAGCACGGTCGCGGCTAATAGCGTCAGATGACGCAGTAAGGCCGCATCAAACACCGCCTGGCGATTGGCATACTCTTTCAGTAAGGAAAGATGGGCCAGCTGGCCGCTGAACAGCAGCCAGAGGGGAAGAAGCCATACCAGGAGATTCAGTAACAGCTGCCACACTTTATGACGGGTTAACGCCCGTGCGGTATCCGTGATCAGCAACAACGTGACGGCACTGGCGCACCACATGCCGCTTGCAAAACGGGTGCGCGCTAACTGGCTGCCCTGTTCGGCCAGTATCCTGGCCTGATCGCCGCTGAGCCAGATCATCGCGGCCAGCAGCAGGGCTGCGCTCATTAACTGCAGCGCAAAACGGACACGCGTTGGTCTGGCCCACACCAGCAACCACAGCAAAGCCAGCAGGGGCAGAATCACCATGCCATGCGCCGTTTGCCAGAACATCAGCGGCTGCCCTGCCACCAGACGATTGGCGGCAAAACTGACAAACGGCAGGCAGCTCAGCATCAGGCTCAGTAACAGAACCAGCACCAGGGCCACCGGCTGTCGCTTTGACCGGTTTAGCACCTCCCTCGACAGCAACATTGGCTACAGCAGCTTGTTCTGAACTAACCACGCTTTCGCCACGCTGTTGGCATCCTGGCCCTCGACTGCGATTTTGGCGTTCAACTGCTGCAATGTTTTTTCATCCAGCGCGCTGAAAACGGGCTTTAGCCACGCGTCCATTTGGGGGTAAGCCTTGAGGACCGCTTCACGCACGACCGGTGTGGGAGCATAAATGGGCTGAACGCCTTTAGGATCGCTCAGGGTTTTCAGACCCAGCGCGGCAACCGGGCCATCGGTACCGTAAGCCATGGCGGCGTTGACGCCGGAGGTTTGCTGCGCGGCGGCGCCAATAGTGACGGCGGTATCGCCTCCCGCCAGCGACAGCAACTGATCCTGCTTAAGCGTAAAGCCATAGGCTTTTTCGAATGCGGGCAGTGCATCGCCGCGTTCGATAAATTCCGCAGAAGCCGCCAGCTTAAAGGAGCCGCCTTTTTTTAAATAGGCGCTGAGATCGTCCAGGGAGTTAAGCTGGTTTTTCTCGGCTACATCATTGCGCACCGCGATGGTCCAGGTGTTGTTAGCCGGTGCGGGCGTCAGCCACACCAGATGGTTTTTCTCGGCATCCAGTTTTTTGACTTTTTCATAGCCTTCCCGGGCATTTTTCCAGGCACTGTCTTTTTCGTCGTTAAAAAAGAAGGCGCCGTTGCCGGTGTATTCCGGATAGATATCCAGCTCTCCTGCGGTAATTGCCCCCCGCACCACCTGAGTGGCACCGAGCTGGATTTTATTGACGGTTTTGACGCCGTGCTTCTCCAGCACCAGCAGAATGACATTGCCCAGCAGGGAACCTTCCGTATCAATCTTGGAGCCCACCCGTACCGGATCGGCAGCGTGCGCCATCCCCAGACTAAGCAGTAAAACGCTGATGCCGACCAAACCGCGCATGTTTGCCATGTTACTTTCCTTATTAAATCATTCACCTGGAGTAGCGGTTGGCCGTGTGAATACCGTAACAGGCGCGCCCACCATTTTATTCGCTGCAATATTTTATTCGCTGCAATAAAAGCGTAGCCTGGCAATCGCATTGCGCGACCTGTTTTGTCCTGAAATCCGATGCCGCTAAGCCCTGACCGCACTGGTCAGGGTGCGCAGGTTAGGCCGGGAAGTTGAAACGGTCGAGATAGGCAGGAATACGGGGAAACGTATGGAGGAACCAGGGCGTAAACTGCTGCGGCTGCTGCTGCATTTGCTGTGCAATGTCCTGCATCGAGCGATAATCAAATGCGTCCGCCTCTTGCGGATTAAGCTGTGGCAGATCGTCGCTGACCGCGAAAAACACATGACCGTACTCATGCTCTGTCAGCCCGTTACTGAGCGGCAGGTTATAGCTCAGCTCAAAGATGGGGGAAAGCGACAGCGTCATCCCCATTTCTTCACGCAGGCGGCGTTCGGCCGCATCTTTGGTGGATTCATGAGGATAAGGATGTCCACAGCAGGTATTACTCCACAATCCGCCGCAGTGATATTTATCACTGGCGCGACGCTGAAGCAGTAGCTCTTGCCGGGCGTTAAAAACGTACACCGTTACCGCGCGATGCAGTAATCCTTTTTCATGCACTTCCAGCTTTTCCATTTTGCCGGTGGGACGATCAAGATGGTCGACGAGGATAACTTCAATAGCAGACATGAGGATTCCTTGAGTTTATTCCTCATTATTCTGGCACAAGATCGGAGGGGTTGAGGGGATAAAATTGTGCTGTTTATGCACAAATCTGTCAGAGGACGGCCCTGACGGCAGAAAACGTCAGGCCAGCGGAGGCTGGCCTGACTGTCGATTACAGTTTGAAACTCTGTACGACCTGTTCCAGTTGAAGACTCTGCGCTTCCATCGCCTGAGCGGCAGAAGACACCTCTTCCACTAACACGGCGTTCTGCTGAGTGGTCCCATCAAGCTGAGTGATCGCGACGTTAACCTGCTCGATGCCCATGCTCTGCTCACGGCTGGCGGCCATGATCTCGCTCATCAGCGTTGTCACGCTGCTTACGCCCTGCACCAGTTCGTCCATGGTCTGGCCTGCCTGTTCAACCAGTTGACTGCCTGCATCGATATTAGCGACTGACTCTTCAATCAGTTTTTTAATTTCGCGGGCCGAGTTGGCTGAGCGCTGCGCCAGGTTGCGCACTTCCGATGCGACCACGGCAAAACCCCGGCCTTGTTCGCCAGCACGTGCCGCTTCAACAGCGGCGTTCAGGGCCAGGATATTGGTCTGGAAGGCGATGCTGTCGATGACGCTGATGATATCGACCACCTTACGCGAAGAGTGGTGAATCTCGCCCATGGTCGTTACCACCTGACGGACAACCTCCGTTCCGCGCGCCGCAACCTTCGAAGCCTCACCGGCCAGCTGGTTAGCATGGGTAGCATTGTCGGCGTTCTGGCGGACGGTGCCGGTCAGCTGCTCCATTGAGGCCGCCGTTTCAACAATCGAACTGGCCTGATCTTCCGTTCGTGACGAAAGGTTGGTGTTGCCGCTGGCAATTTCACGCGATGCTGCGGATATGGCCAGCGCGCTGCTGCCCACCTGCTGCATTAACCCCTGTAGGTAACTGATAAAATGGTTAAAGCTCTGCGCTACCGCGTTAAACTCCGGGCTGTTACTGGCTGGCAGGCGCTGGGTTAAATCGGCACCGCCGGTCGACAAGGCTTCGATATTTTGGTTGAGCATGCTCAAACGCTTCATCATTGCGCGCATAAAACCCAACAGCACCAGCAACAGAATAATGGCCAGTGGGATCTGCACCAGACCCAGGCGCATCAGCATATTGTGAGACTGGGCTTTCAGCAGGCTGGACGATACGCTACTGGCCAGATACCACGGGCTGCCCGGAATGGCCTGCAGAAACAGCGTTTGCTCGCCGTCATTGCCGCTGTAAGTGGATTCCGTTGACTGCGTGCCTGCACTGGCAAGCAGCGCTTTGAGTGGTGCAGCCATGGGGTTTTGCAGGTCGCTCAGGTTTTCGAGTTTTGGCGTGCCGTTAACCAGCGCCGCATTTCCCACGACTTTGCCGTCGGCCTCAACGATCAGTACGTCTCCATGAATCGCCTCGCCCATTTTTTTAGCCAGTTGGTTGAAGAAACCCAGCGTAACGTCGATGGTTGAAACGCCCCAGACGGAGCCGTCGCGGTAGATTGCCATGGCGCAGTTGGTACGCGGCTGTGGGCTGGCGGCGTCCTGATAGGCTTTAGCCCAGGCGCATTGCCCTTTTGGTGCCGCCATACCGTCTTTATACCAGGGCTGCTCCCAGTATTTGTCGGCTGCATCAGAGTTCCAGTAGGTATTAACCTGCAGCTTGTTACTGGTATCGCGTGCAAAAAAGCTGCTGTCTTTCTCTTTACCCGCCTCCCGACGGTTGGGTAAAGGCCAGATCCCGCCGCCGAAGACGTTACTGTCCTGATACTGGTTGACCAATGCTGGTAATAAGGTGTCGATGGCGGCGCTGTCGATCACCGACGCGGCCTCAGTGATGGCACGTTGCTGTGCCTGCACACGGTTCATTTGCTCAACAATGCCCGTTGCCAGGGAATCCACCTGATAGCGAATCAGGCGGCTTTCATTGTCGACCAGTTGCGGTGCGACAAACTGGTTGATCACCCAAACAGTGATTAACACTAGCGCAACAAAAAAGCCGATGAGTGTTGCTGTGAAGCGGGATTGCGTGGTCTTTAACATCATTGTTCCCCTGGACCTTTCGTGGCGCTATTGCCTGATCGGGGTTAACGGCACGGCAAAGGGGAACTTGAGTAGACCAGATCACAAATTTAACAAGTCATTTAACAATAAAGAAATTTAATTACGCCAGGTCAGTAACTTTTTTTTAAGCCAGGCGGTATCACCGCCCTGTCTGCGGTGATTATTCTGTCTTCACGACCTGCTCGCGCGGGCGGAATATATGCGTATTCCCGCTGGCGGATAGCCGCTCACGCAGGTGCTGCCCGCCCTGGGCTTCGCTCTGGGCAAACTGGCGTTCCGCTTCGGTGACAGGCGTGGCCCACAGCAGCGTTGGCCGGTCACCCTCGCGCCGCGGCAACGAAAACTGGGCACTTTCCGGGGCCAGTTCGTTCGCTAACAGGTAACTTTCAAACCCCACCGGTGCCACCTCGGACGCCAGCGTATGTCCCTCACCCAGCCAGGTCAGTCGCGCCCAGGGCAGATGCACAAATTCCGCCAGTGCACTGGCCATCTGTACCGCATTGCTTTCTGTCATCACCTCGCCATCGACCGCCATCGCCAGCTCTGCGCGGCGATACTGTGGCGCCAGCTCATCAAACAGAAAATCGACCTGCGGCATGGGACGAATGCTCATACCCAGCGTCAGGAAATACCAGATGCCCTGGTGATAGTGCTGAGACAGGGCCATGGGCGGCCAGTTACCCTGATCGATAGCATAGTATTTTACCGACTCACCAAACTGCGCCTGATAGCAGGCCAGTAAATCCTGTTGCACCTTGTCCCATTCACTTCCGTCGTGCCATTCACGCCAGAACTGGCGCTGCTGTTCGGCAAGCGCATAGTAATGATTGGTGGAGGCAGAGCCGAGCGGTGCGGTAAGGCGGTTCTTTTTGATACAGCCCGCTGAAAAGCTGACCTGTTTATCCTGATACAGGCTCCAGCCTGGGATCACCGCCAGCAGTTGCCCGTAGTACCACAGTGCCGCACCCGCATCGCCCGGTTCCCAGAGTATTTGCAGGCCCGCCGCATCCAGTGGCGGTTCAGCGTCCAGATTACGGCAGTATTCCGCACTCAGCAGAGGGGCAATGCCCTGCTCCATGGCCTGATGATCTTCCTCGACAGGGGCAGGTAGCAGGTTACGTAACCAGCAGCCACGCACCGCAAACTGGCTACGAAACAGATCGGTGGGCCAGATATAGAAATAAGCAGTACGCGCATCCTGTTCGACAATGGCCGTCAGGGTGCGCTGCTGATTGTGGACTTCAGCAATCAGTGATTGATACGTCATAGCGCCTCGACAATACTTGAGGAATCCATTTTCCCCGAGGTTAGAGCAGGATCACGTCTGTCGCTATGACAGGCAAGGGTAAAACTCTCAAAGTGGATGTGTTCAGGCAGGATGAGAAGCAGAGGGGTAAGAACCGCTCCCCGAAGGGGAAACGGTTCTTACACCTGCAAGGCCAGGGAGGCTGGCCGTGCTGAGGATTACTGGTAGGTAAACTGGGTGTTTTGCGTACGGACAGAGTCCAGACCAATCATCACGTTGAATTTGCCCGGCTCGGCAACCTGCTTCATCTGCTGATTCCAGAACTTGAGCGCATCAACGTCAATCTTGAAGGTGACCTGCTGGGATTCACCCGCTTTCAGCATAATGCGTTTAAAGCCGTGCAACTCTTTTACCGGACGGCTGATGCTGGCAACCGGATCGTTCAGGTAAAGCTGAACTACGGTTGCACCATCCACTTTTCCGCTGTTAGTCACGGTGACGCTGGCATCAATGCTGCCGTTGTGCGCCATCGTTTCGGATGACAGCGTGACCGGCGATACGGTGAACGTGGTGTAGCTCAGACCATAACCAAACGGATAAAGCGGGCCGTTTTCCGCATCATAATAGTGTGATGTGTACTTGTTCGGCTTGGCAAAGTTGTAAGGACGACCGGTTGGTAAATGGTTGTAATAGATCGGAATCTGCCCCACTGAACGGGGGAAGGACATCGGCAGTTTACCCGACGGGTTGTAATCGCCAAACAGCACATCCGCGATAGCATTGCCCCCTTCCGTGCCGCTGAACCAGGTTTCCAGCATGGCATCGGCCATTCTGTCTTCATCAACCAGCGTCAATGGGCGACCATTCATCAGCACAATCACCAGTGGCTTGCCTGTGGCTTTCAATGCGGCTAACAGCTTCTGTTGCGAAGGTGGGATCATCAGATTACTGCGGCTGGACGCCTCGTGCGCCATGCCCTGCGCTTCCCCTACCGCCGCCACGATCACATCAGCCTGCTTCGCCTTTTCGACGGCCTCATCAATCATGGCCTGCGGCGAACGCGGATCGACGGCTACGGCCGGTTCATACATGTTGAGGAAGTCCTGAATGCCTTTGTTATCTGACACATTGGCACCTTTGGCATACAGCAACGTGGCTTTGCCTTCCGTCGCGTTTTGCATGCCCTGCAGCAGCGAAACTGACTGTTTGGCGACGCCCGCCGCCGACCAGCTTCCCATCACGTCACGCTGGCTGTCGGCAAGCGGTCCGATTAAGGCAATGGTGCCGGATTTCTTCAGCGGTAAGGTATCAAGGCGGTTTTTCAGCAGCACCATACTTTTGCGCGCCACGTCACGGGCTTCAGCACGGTGTAAACGGCTTTCCGCGTTAGTGTCCTGCGGATCGCTCTCTTTCGGGCCAAGGTGACTGTAGGGATCGTTAAATAATCCCATATCGTATTTCACGTTTAATACGTGCCGTGCCGCATCATCGATTTCGGCTTTGCTGACGACGCCACGCTTCACTAAGTCGGGCAAATACTGGCTGTAGTATTCATCGCTCATACTCATATCGACGCCAGATTTAATGGCGATACGTACCGCGTCCTGCGGATCGCTGGCCACACCATGCTTGATCAACTCTTTGATTGCACCGTGGTCGCTGATGGTGATCCCTTTGAATTTCCATTCATGACGCAGCAGATCTTTTAGCAGCCAGCTGTCGGCCGTGGCGGGCACGCCATTAATTGAATTCAGCGCGACCATCACGCCGCCGCTGCCGGCATCCAGCGAGGCTTTATACGGCGGCAGGTAATCCTGGAACATGCGCTGCGGGCTCATATCCACGGTGTTGTAATCCCGTCCGCCTTCCACCGCGCCGTAGAGCGCAAAGTGTTTCACGCTGGTCATGATGTTGTAGCGGTCCGCAGGGCTTTTGCCCTGCATCGCCTGCACCATGGTGCGTCCCATGGCAGAGGTTAAATAGGTATCCTCACCGAAGCCTTCTGAAACCCGGCCCCAGCGTGGTTCCCGGCTGACGTCAACCATCGGTGCCCAGGTCATGTTTAACCCATCGTCCGCCGCTTCATAGGCGGAGATACGGCCCACATCGTGCACGGCGTCGAGATCCCAGCTTGATGCCAGTGCCAGCGGGATAGGGAAAATCGTTCGCTGCCCGTGTACCACGTCATAAGCAAAAAACAGAGGGATTTTCAGGCGACTCAGCTGCATGACCTGATCCTGCATCGCGCGAATATCCTGACGCGTTACGGTATTAAAAATGGCGCCAACCTGACCTTTATGGATCATCTCACGCACGGCTTCTTTTGGCGTATCCGGCCCCACGCTGATTAACCGTAGCTGGCCGATTTTCTCGTCCAGGGTCATTTTTTTCAGCAGGTTGTTCACGTAGGCATCACGCGCCTTTTCAGTCATGGGATGGTGAGCGGTGGGCTCCCCGGCAAATGCAGGTTGCATAGCAAGGGAAACAGCGAGGCTAACAGAGCAAATCCATTTCATCAGGTTGGGTTCTCTTAAGTAACTGCGCAATATCGACTAAATGCAGGATGCCATCTTCAGAGCATAGCATGTAGCCTGCCGCTATCACACTGCGCCCAATTCAACTCACGTGCTACAGTAATGACGCATGCATAAGACAAGGGAATTGCCCATGATGACACCTTCTGCCCTGATCGCCGATCTCCGCCGCCTGGTCGGCTCTGGTAACCTACTTACCGAGGCTGCTCACACCGCCCGCTATCGCAAAGGCTTCCGTTCTGGTGACGGAGATGCTCTGGCCGTGGTCTTTCCTGCGACGCTGCTGGAACTGTGGCGCGTACTGCAAACGCTGGTTAATGCGGATGCCATTATTCTGATGCAGGCAGCCAATACCGGCCTGACTGAAGGATCGACGCCGCAGGGGAACGACTACGACCGCCCGCTGGTGATTATCAGTACTCTGAGGCTGGATAAGCTACAGCTGATCGATAAGGGCAAACAGGTGCTGGCTTTTCCGGGCAGTACGCTGTATCAGCTGGAAAAAATGCTTGCGCCGCTGGGCCGTGAACCGCATTCCGTGATTGGATCATCCTGCATTGGCGCGTCGGTGCTGGGCGGCATCTGCAACAACTCCGGCGGTTCGCTGATCAAGCGCGGCCCGGCGTACAGTGAGATGGCGTTGTTTGCCCAAATTGATGCCCAGGGACGGCTGAAGTTAGTCAACCATCTCGGTATCGATCTGGGTACCTCGCCGGAAGAAATTCTGGGACGGCTGGACGATGACCGCTGGCAACCGAACGACGTTTTGCATGACGGCCGCCATGCGTCCGACCACGACTATGCCGAACGCGTGCGCGACGTCCATGCCGATACGCCCGCCCGCTTTAACGCCGATGCCCGCCGCCTGTTTGAGGCGTCCGGCTGCGCAGGTAAGCTGGCGGTGTTTGCGGTGCGCCTGGATACTTTTGCGCGCGAACCCCAGCAGCAGGTGTTTTATATCGGCACCAATGATGCCAGCGTACTGGGCGATCTGCGCTGTCATATGCTGGCGAATTTTAAAAACCTGCCCGTCGCCGCTGAATATATGCATCGGGATATTTACGACATCGCCGAAGTGTATGGCAAAGACACCTTCCTGATGATTGATAAGCTCGGCACCGACAAGATGCCGCTGTTTTTCACGCTCAAAGGCCGGGTTGACGGCTGGTTAAGTAAAGTATCGTTTATCAAACCCCATTTAAGCGATCGACTGCTGCAACGCCTCAGCCGTCTCTTTCCTGCCCATCTTCCCAGGCGCATGAAACAGTACCGTGATAAATACCAACATCATTTGATGCTGAAAATGTCGGGCGACGGCATTGCGGAAGCACGCGACTACCTGCGTGAGTTTTTTCGCGAGGGCGGTGGCGAGTTTTTCGAATGTGAGGGCAAAGAAGGGGCGCACGCCTTCCTGCATCGGTTTGCCGCAGCAGGCGCGGCGGTGCGTTATCACGCGGTTCATGCTGATGAGGTGGAAGATATTCTGGCGCTGGATATTGCTCTGCGTCGTAACGATAAAGCGTGGTTTGAAAACCTGCCTGATGAGATTACCCAGTCATTAAGCCATCGCCTCTATTACGGGCACTTCTTCTGTCATGTCTTCCATCAGGATTACATTGTGAAAAAAGGCGTTGACGTGCATGCGTTAAAAGAAAAGATGTTGGCCATTTTGCATACTCGCGGCGCGGAATATCCGGCAGAGCATAACGTCGGGCATCTTTATGAAGCCCAGCCGCAGCTGGCCTCGTTTTATCGCAAGCTCGATCCGACAAACAGCTTTAATCCGGGAATTGGTAAAACCAGTAAACTGAAAGGCTGGGCGGTAAAGCAGCCCTGATTGCGCAAAAAGCATATCGACACAGAGAAATACGGGCGGCTGGCAAAAACGGCCGCCCGTTTATTTAGCGAGGCTGCTCGTCTGGCGTCAGGTCAGAAGCCGCGTCAGCAGCAACCAGCTGGCGGCGCTCAATAATCATGGTTTGCGGCGTAGACAGGACAATGCCCTCTTTGCGTAAACGGGTCAGAATATCGAACAACAGATCGCTCTTTGCCCCGGCGATCTGGCGCTGACTGGCGACGTTGCCGGTGACGCTCAGCACAATGCCCTGGGACGTAAGATCTTTGAAAGACACCGAGGGTTCCGGGTTCTCCAGGATGCGCTCGTTTTCCTCATACACTTCCAGCAGGATCTCCCGTACCCGCACCGGATCAATATCCAGCGGGAACGTGAGCGTAATGGTCACTACGCCCTGGGCATTGCCCATGGTGGCGTTACGCACGTTTTGAGAGATGAACTGCGAGTTAGGTACGATCACCGTCGATTTATCCCCTAACTGAATTTCGGTGGCACGCACGTTGATGCGGCGAATATCCCCCTCAACCCCGCTGATCGTCACCAAATCCCCGACTTTGACCGGACGTTCGGTCAGCAAAATCAGACCGGAAATAAAGTTTTTAACGATTTCCTGTAGACCGAAACCAATACCTACCGACAGGGCACTGACGATCCAGGCCAGTTTGTTCCACTGTAGCCCCATGATTGACAGCGTCAGCAAAATAATCAGGACATAGCCTACGTTGCTGAACAGCGTCACCAATGACATGCGCATGCCGCTGTCCATCGTGGTCTTTGGCAGGAAGTCGTTATCAAGCCAGCGACGTACCGAGCGCAGGATGTAAATACCGACGATCAGGCACAGCAGCGCGTTAACCAGGTGCGCCGGGACAATATTCAGCGACTCAAGGCCCTTACCGCCCCAAAACTCAATCGCCTTTTGCAGCAGCTCAATCGGGGTTGAGGAGGCAAAGGTGCCGTTCAGCAATGCCAGGGCCACGAACAAGATCAGGAAGGTTTTGCCGATCGCCGCAAGAATGATGGCAACCTGCTGCAGGTGGCGCTCATCAATATTCAGTGAGCCCTGAATGCGCTTGCCCGTGGTGTTATTGACTGAGAACAGGCTTTCACAACCGTCGTTAATCAGGTGACTGAGTATGTAAAACGAACCAAACAAAATGCCACACCACACCAGCTCGTAGCTTAAAAACCGCGCCAGCGTGACGTAACCAATCACCAGCGACCCCAGAATCGTCAGGGAGGTCAGCGTCAGGGCCATCTGAATCAGCCCGACCAGCGTAGAACGCGCTTCCGGCGGCGTTCCTTCCTGCGCCAGACGCCGACGTACGCGCTTGGTGCGCATGCTGATTGCCAGCGCCGTGCTGCCGATGAGCAAGGCAGTCAGGCCATTGGCAAAAATACTGGTATTCAGGCTGGTGCCGGCGGTGTAGTTAAAGGACTCCACCGTCTGGAAAATAAACACCAACAGTGCGGTGATCGGCGGGAAAGGTTTCAGGGCCAGCGCCACCTCATTGGAAATGGTGGGTAAACGCCAGCTTGGACGACGCGTGGACAGGAAGGCACGCCCCAGCCCGGCAATCAAACCGCTATAAACGCTTAATTCGACCAGGCGGTAGATAAAATCCTGCACGTCGCTGGACACTTCATCACGGCGGGTAAAGGCCTGGGACACAAACGCAAAGGTCAGTACCACCGCCGCCAGGCTGGTCAGGGCCACGGCGGTCGCTAAAAAGCTACGGCGCAGGCGTCCTTCCGGCAATTTGTTGATGCTGACCCAGGCTAAAAACTCTTCACCATAGCGGCGTCCCAGCGTCATCACCAGCACGGCGGCCAGCAACCAGCCAATCGTGCCAAGACGCCAGCCCGATTCCCATGACAGCGCAGCGGTAGCCTTGAGCTCACTTAAGAAGTCGCCAATTTTTTCATCGTCAAGATCCTGGCTGCTAAATACCGGCGACCAGAAACGCGGCCCAAAAATGCTGCCGGAGTTAAGCGCCAGTTTGTTTTTTAGCTGATCGCGACGCAGGTTGACGATTTGCGATGACAGCATCAAGGCACTGTTTTTAATGCCTTCCGCCTGCTTAATCTGATCGTCGAGCTTACTTTTCTGACTTTCCAGCGCGCTGCGTTTGCGCGTGACGTCTGCCGTCTCTTTTACGCCACTCTCCGGCTTGGGTGCCGGACCAAGCACCGCCAGCTGAGCTTCGAGCTGCTGACGATCGGGCTGCAAAGCCTGAGCAAGCGTATCGGTATTGCCTGACAGCTCCAGCGCCATTTCATTAAGTCGGCTGAGCTTGTTCTCGTCACTTTCAACGGACACCTGGCTCTTAATTTTGTCGAGGATTTTCTGCATTTTGGGCAGATCGACTGACGCGTTGACCTTGGGCTTGTCATCGGGCTGCTGCGTCGCGGGGGTCGCCTGAGCCGGATCATCCGCGGCAACGCTTAACGCAGGCGCAAGGGTGAACGACGCTAAAAATATCAGAACAATAAACGATCGTAACGTAAGCATATGAATGAGATTCCGGCACAGTAATCAGGCGAATCACCCTCGCCATTTGCGGGTAGTTTAGGTGGTCGCCTGCCATGAAACTATAGGAATACCGATCAATATCGACCGGGCCGCCAGCAACGACCCGGCGAGGTTTTATTCTTCAGTAGAACCGCTGGCGGCGTTGCTGGCAACCTCACCCGCTTTCTGTTTTTTGTAGGCCAGCGCAGCAGCCGGAACCGGGGCAGCTTTGCCCGTTTCCAGCCAGTCACGCAGACGATTAGCATCGGCAAAATGAGTATATTTACCAAATGCGTCCAGTACCACCAGCGCGACCGGCCGGTTTTTAATCATGGTGCGCATGACCAGACAGTGTCCCGCTTCATCGGTATAGCCCGTTTTGGTCAGCTGAATGTGCCAGCCATTTTTATAAACTAAATGGTTGGTGTTACGGAACGGCAACGCATAGCTGGGGTGCGTAAAGACGGCGGTTTCTTCTTTGGTGGTACTCAGTTCGCCCATCAGAGGATACTCGCGCGTGGCTTTTAACAGCTTCACCAAATCCTCTGCGCTGGAAACGTTTTGGATCGACAGCCCCGTGGGTTCCACGTAGTGCGTATGGTTCATCCCGAGCGCGCGCGCCTTGGCATTCATCGCCTTAATAAAGGCATTGTATCCGCCGGGATAAGCATGGGCCAGGCTGGCCGCCGCACGGTTTTCTGATGACATCAGCGCCAGCATAAGCATGCTCCGGCGGCTGATCTGGCTGTTCAGCTTCACGCGTGAAAACACCCCGCGCATCTCCGGCGTCTGACTGATATCAACCGTGACCATCTCGTTCATTGGCTGATGCGCATCCAGCACCACCATCGCCGTCATCAGTTTCGTGATCGAGGCAATAGGCCGCACCCGGTCGGGGTGACTGGAGAATAAGGTTTTGCCACTCGTCAGATCGACGATCAGGGCACTGCCTGAGGCGATTTGCGGCTGAGCAATGGGGGCCATTTGCGACAGCGTGGTGGTCGCCTGTGCTGGAAGTGAGAAAACCTGCCCGGAAACGAGCAGCGCCAGCGTTAACAGTGAAAAGCGAATTTTTGCAGGCATCGTGGAAAAAAGACCCGGTTAAGATTGTGCGCTGTGAAAACACAGGCCGCCGACGACTGAGCAGGCAGAGCGCGGGCTGGCCGCAGCATCATACGCTGAAGCCGTGAACTTTTCCTGGTGAGATTGTTTCTGAGCGTTAAAAAGATGTTGCCGCTGGTGAAGCGGCAACAGGGTGCTAAAACAGGTTCGGGCCGTAGCCCCACAGAATCACCGTCAAAGCCAGTAAAACTTCAAACACCAGTACGCCGATGGCCAGCGTGGAACTGGAAAACCGCAGGCTCTCATCCCGGTCGATATTCAGAAACAGCGGAATGCCCACGTACAAGAGATAACCGGTATACAGCAACGCCAGCGCGCCCGCAAATACGCACAGCCATACCAGTGGATAGAGCGCCACCAGGCCGCTTAAAAACAGCGGTGTCGCCACGTAGCCCGCAAACACGGTACAGCGCTGGACGCCGGGACGCTGAGGATAGTCACGCGCCATCCAGTGGATAACCCGCCCCATCACCGCCACTCCGCCCAAAATCAACAGATAAAACAGAATACCTAAGCCCAATGCTGTCAGCATATTCAGCTGTACATACTGCCCCTCACCCAGGTTCCAGCCTGACTGCGTGGTTCCGATCATGGCGCAGATGACCGGAATGGCCGCCATCAACAGAACGTGATGAGTGTAATGGTGCGAAACCGTTTCGTTCTCTTGCTTGATAGTGCGCATTTCCTGATTAGGATGCGCTAACAAACCCCAGACATGGTTCATACGCTTACTCCTCTGATGCAGTTGGGCTACCCCGTTCTGATGCAGGAACCACGTAAGGGCAGCATTGCTTACAGTATAAACGGCAAGGCAATATCTGTGGACTTTGTGCAAAAAAACGGCAAAAAAGATCGCTTATTAACGCGTAAACGGATGACGTAACAAATCAGGTATAAACTGAAAGAAAATGTCTTCACACAGGGAGTGCATCTTGCATTTGGATATCAACGGATTAATTACGCAGTATGGCTATCTGGCACTGTTTATCGGCTGTATTGCCGAAGGAGAAACATTCTTATTGCTGGGCGGCGTGGCCGCTCATGAGGGGTTACTGCATTATTCCGGCGTGGTGCTGGCGGCAATGGCGGGCGGCATTATGGGCGATCAGCTGCTGTACTGGGTTGGCAGACGCTTTGGTACCCGTATTTTACGGCGCTTTAAAAAGCATCAGGACAAAATTGTTAAAGCCAACCGGTTGATCAAGCGCCGCCCCAGCCTGTTCGTGATTGGCGCGCGCTTTATGTACGGCTTTCGCCTGATTGGCCCGATTATTATTGGTGCAAGCCGCCTTAATCCGCTGAAGTTTCTGGTGCTCAACATCATCGGGGCAGCTATCTGGTCACTGCTGTTTGTCACGCTCGGCTATTTTGCAGGCGGCATTATCGCCCCCTGGCTGCACAAGCTCGATCAGCACTTTAAACACCTTTTATGGCTGGCTGCCGCCGTGGTGTTTGCCTTCGTACTGCGCTGGGCGATTCGCCACTGGAATAACCGTCGAGCTGACGATCAGTAACCCTTGAACTGCGGGTTCGCCAGCATAAAGCCACCGTCAATAATAAAGGACTGACCGGTGGTATAGGTGGCCCATTCGGAGCTAAGCCAGGCCACCATACTGGCAATTTCATGGGTATCACCCGGGCGGCCCGCAGGAATCTCAGGCATTTTGACGTTATGAGCATCGGCATCGGTCATTTTATTCATCGGCGTGGCAATCGCGCCCGGTGCCACCGCATTCACCAGAATATTGTGCGGCAGCAAACTCAACGCCATCGACTTGGTTAATCCGCCTGCCGCATGTTTTGCTGCGGTGTAAGCGACGGAACCCGGCAGCGGCGTATGTTCGTGCACGGAGGTGATATTAATGATGCGTCCGCCCTGCCCCTGCTTAATCATGTTGCGTGCCGCCACCTGCCCGCAGATAAAAACGCCATCCACATCCACGCTAAAGGTCTTACGCCAGTCTTCCCAGGTCACGTCCATAAAGTCGGCTTTGAAATTTGCTCCGGCATTGTTGACCAGAACGTCGATGCGGCCCAGCTTATCGATCAACTGCTGCAGCACCTTGCCTCCGGCGGGTGGATCGGCCAGGTCGAGCTGGATCATCTCGGCGCGTTGCCCACTATCTTCCACCCGTTTTGCCGTTCGCAGTGCGCCTTCTTCGTCCGACCGCCAGGTGATGCCAATATCGAATCCCTGCTCTGCTAACATTTCAGCACAACGACTGCCAATGCCTGAATCCGACGCGGTAACGATTGCCACTTTTCGTTGTGGTGTAGTCATGACGGTCTCCTCTGGAAGTGTATGAATAGTATATACCGCAATGAAAATTGTGCCCTTAGCGGGCGGAGCAGCGGGCAGGTTAACGATCTGTGCCAGAACGAAGCGGTATGCAGGCACCCGGCTATAGTTAAGGCTGACACTGACAGGGAGAAACCGATGAGTAAGGTTAAACGTAAGATTGACGATCATGGCGTAATAGGCGATTTACGCACCTGCGCGCTGGTCGCAAACGATGGCACTATTGACTACCTCTGCTGGCCGGAACTGGACAGCCCGTCAGTGTTTTCAGCCTTACTGGACAGCGATGAGGCAGGCCTGTTTTCCCTGGCACCCGACTGGCAAAACGCCCGTCGTCAGCAAATTTATCTTCCTGATACCAACATTTTACAGACCCGCTGGCTGTCTGAAGAAGGCGTGGCTGAAATCACCGATTACATGCCGATCTGCGATCGCGAGGATAAGCTGCCGCGTATCATCCGTCGGGTAAAAATGGTACGCGGCCGGGCGCGCTTTAACATGGTCTGTTCCCCGCGTCATGATTACGCCCGTGCAGACACGCGCGCTGAGGTACAACGTGGCTGTATTGATTTTCACGCCACCGATCAGCCGTCGCTGCGCCTGGCGGCGACGGTGGTGATGACGCTGGAAGGCAATCACGCCACCGCCAGCTTTGAGCTTAAAGCCGGTGAACATGCCGAATTCGAATTTGGCAGCGTACACGATGCCCACATCGAAAAGCTGGCCACCGCTAACTGCTTTGAAGAAACGCTGAGCTACTGGCGTGAATGGAGCAGCCGCAGCACCTATCACGGTCGCTGGCAGGAGATGGTACAACGCTCTGCACTGGTACTTAAACTGTTGACCTCCTGGCAACACGGCTCCATCGCGGCGGCTGCCACCTTTGGTCTGCCCGAGGAACTGGGCGGCGAACGCAACTGGGATTACCGCGCCTCCTGGATACGCGATGCCTCATTCAGCATGTACGCCTTGATGCGGCTGGGTTACGTGGACGAAGCCAGGCACTTTACGGAATGGGTCGGTCGCTGTGTAGAGAACAGCCACCATGATGAAATGCGGCTGCAGGTGATGTACCGCCTGGACAGCAGTACAGATCTTCAGGAGATGTCGCTGCTTAACCTGTCCGGCTATGCCAACTCCAGTCCGGTGCGCATTGGTAACGGTGCCTGGCGGCAAAAACAGTTAGATATTTATGGCGAACTGATGGATGCCATCTATCTTTCAAATAAATACGGCGAAGCCATTTCTCAACGTGGCTGGAACCATGTGTCAGAGATGCTGGACTGGCTGTGCGATAACTGGCATCAGCCGGATGCGGGGATCTGGGAAATGCGCGGTGAGCCCGAGCACTTCCTTCATTCCCGCTTGATGTGCTGGGTTGCCCTGGATCGTGGCCTGCGCCTTGCGATGAAACGTTCACTGCCGATGCCCTATGAGCGCTGGGACAAAACCCGTCGCGAGATTCGTGATGATATCTGGAAAAACTTCTGGAACAGCGAACGCGGGCATTTTGTTTCTACCCGTCACGGTGAACACCTTGATGCCTCAATGCTGTTGATGCCATTAGTCCGCTTTGTCGGTGCGACCGATCCCGACTGGATCGCAACGCTGGATGCCATCCAGGTGAACCTGGTGAGCGATGGCATGGTACGCCGTTATAACATCCATGAAACGCCGGCAGATGGGCTGACGGGCGCAGAGGGCTCTTTCGGTGCCTGCTCGTTCTGGTATGTGGAATGTCTGGCGCGTGCCGGACGCATTCGCGAGGCACATTTTGAGTTCGAGAAATTACTGAGCTACGCTAATCCGCTGGGTTTATATGCTGAAGAGTTTGACAGTCATGGCCAGGCATTAGGCAATACGCCCCAGGCGCTGACGCATCTCGCGTTGATCAGTGCCGCGTTTTTTCTCAACCGTAAGCTGAACGGGGACATTACCTTATGGCAACCATAAGGGCCTGTTTCCGCCCAAAATGGTAAAGAACAAAGGCGGATAACGCAGGTGAGTCAGGTAAAGTATTTCAAAGTGGTTAAAATCCTGATTCACAACATCAGTTTAATGAACATATAATGCGCAGCAGGTCATAGTGACCAGCATGGGTTCGATACATTGACAAGCCTGAAACATGGCGATAAAGACTTGTAAAATATGAAAAAAAGCATTCGCGCGTTCGCTTCACTTGCATTGGCTTTGGCGGCATTCAGTCAGTCAGCCCTTGCTGTTGTTTACCCTTTACCGCCGGCTAACAGCCGTCTGACCGGGCAAAACGTTGAAATTACCATTCCTGAGGACAGTAAATTGCCTCTGGAAGCTTTTGCAGCACAGTTTCAAATGGGCCTCAGCAATATGCTGGAAGCCAATCCGGGCGTTGACGTTTATCTGCCTAAACCTGGCAGCAAACTGATCATCCCACAGCAGTTACTGTTACCTGACGCACCGCGTGAAGGCATTGTGATTAACAGTGCTGAAATGCGGCTTTACTACTATCCGAAAGGCAGCAAAACGGTTGTGGTGTTGCCTATCGGTATCGGTGAACTGGGTAAAGATACGCCGCTGAACTGGACAACGACCGTTCAGCGTAAAAAAGATGGTCCAACCTGGACGCCAACGAAAGCGATGCATGCTGAGTACGCGTCTCGGGGTGAGAACCTGCCTGCTGTCTTCCCGGCTGGCCCGGATAACCCAATGGGGCTGTATGCGCTCTATATTGGTCGTCTTTACGCCATTCACGGCACCAACGCCAACTTCGGTATTGGCCTGCGTGTGAGCCACGGCTGCGTGCGTTTACGTGCCGACGATATCAAGTGGTTGTTTGACCACGTGCCGGTTGGCACGCGCGTGCAGTTTATCAACCAGCCGGTAAAAGCCTCGGTTGAGCCAGACGGTTCACGTTGGATGGAAGTCCATAATCCGCTGTCTACCACGGAAGAGCAGTTTAACTCTCGTGAGCTGGTGCCGATTACGCTGACCCAGGCCGTTGGCAAAGTGCTGGTTGATGGCAGCATCAACCAGTCTCAGGTGGATAAGGCCATTCAGAACCGCTCTGGTATGCCCGTTCAGGTTAACGCACCCGAAAACAACGTCGTGCCCGCGCCCGTTCAGATGACCGAAGGTGAAGATGCCGAGCCGAAGGAAGGGCCAATGACGCCGCTGACGTCACAGCCTGCTAACCCGGCCGCTGTACAGCAGGAACCTGCACCTCAACAGTCGCAGCCTGCAGAGCAACAGCAATCTGCTCCGCAGCAGCCTGTACAGCCGCAGTCACAGCCTGCCCAGCAACAGCCCGTGCAGCCGTCGCAACCGGCTCCAGCGGGTAACGGTAGCCTGTAAGGCTGTCCGTCTTCAGGTTGTTAAAAAGCCAGCGCAGGATAATCCGCGCTGGCTTTTTTTATGACGTCACCCCGGCCCGATCTTACGCGCTCAGGCCGCTACGCCGAGGGTCGTCGAAAGGTCAGCCAGCCTGCCAGCAAGGTAAAAACGAATACGATCAGCACCAGCAGTAAAAAACCGTGCGGATTCGAGGCCAGCGGAATCCCGCCGACGTTCATACCAAAAAACCCCGCCACAATATTAATCGGCAGCGCCAGCACCGTAATGACGGTTAACAGGTAAAGCGTCCGGTTACTCTGCTCCATCAGGCGAGCCGCAATCTCTTCCTGCAGAAGCCGGATGCGCTCCATCAGGCTGGCAAGATCGTTAAGCACCACGCTGAACTCTTCCGTAAACGCACGCAGCTCGCGAAGCGTGTCGCGGTTTAGCCAGGCCGGAGGCCGGTTGAGCAAGCGAAACAGTGCCGCCGGTTCCGGTGCCAGAAGACGCTGAATCCGCAACAGCATACGTCGGTAATGCCCCAGCTCACTGCGGTTAGCTTTAATCGCCGTACTTAATAAGCGCTCTTCTATGCTGTCGACCACCTGACTGATACGCCGCACCACCTGTTCCAGCTGTAACTCCTGCTCGCCAAGAAGATAAAGCAGCAAGGCTTCTGCACTGGGAAAGCTGTGTCGGGTTAACCCCTGCTGCATCTTTTCAATCATCACCGACGGGCGATAACGGGCGCTGACCACCAGATTGCGCCGACACCAGATCCACAGGGTCGCATTTTGCGTACTGCGGTTTTCCTGATTGAGCGTGACATCGTTTAGCACCGCCAGCAACGCGCTACTTTGCTCCGCCAGTCGGGTACGCGGTGAGGCAGAGTGAATTTCGTCGAAGAAGTCATCATCCACCTGGAAGTGACTCTGCACCCAGTTCTGCGCGCGGGCATGATTCAGGTTGATATGCAGCCAGAGAAAGCCGTTGTCAGGCAGCGCCTCCCCGAGTTTGACCGCTTCACGGGCATTCAGGCGGACAGGGAGAGCGTCGGGAGAAAAGAGATAACCATGGATGAGTCCGGCCACATCATCATCAAAATCACGTTTTTGTGGGGGAAGTACAACGTCTGTCGCCATGGCAATCCTGTCAGCATCATCAATAAAGACTCCCAGCCTGCTGCAGTTTTGTTACAGCAAAATGACCTCGCACGGCGTAGATCATTTTTTTGTCACAAAAAGCGGGTATCAAACAGCGTTAACCAGATGTAAATCCGCATCTGCATCCGCTAAGAGGTTTTGCATGAGCGAAAACAGTTTACCCTCTTCAGGTTCGACTCATGGACGCCCTGATTTCAATGGCAAAGGTAGCCGCTTCACAAAAACGATCTTCATTGTTCTGCTGATCGCCGGTCTGGCTTTTGCCGGGTTTAACCTGTTCCACGATGTTGAAAAAACCAATACGCCCGTCACCAGTTATTTGCCGTTCTTTCTGCTAGGCCTTGCGTTGCTGATTGCGCTGGGCTTTGAGTTTGTGAACGGCTTTCACGATACCGCCAATGCGGTCGCCACGGTTATCTATACCCACTCTCTGACGCCCGGTGTTGCCGTGGTCTGGTCAGGGCTGTGTAATTTTCTTGGCGTGATGCTCTCCAGCGGCGTGGTCGCCTTTGGCATTATTTCATTGCTGCCCGTCGAGCTGATATTGCAGGCCAGCAGCGGTAACGGCTTTGCCATGATTTATGCCCTGCTGTTCTCGGCGATTATCTGGAACCTGGGGACCTGGTATCTCGGCCTGCCCTCCTCCTCCTCGCACACCTTAATTGGCTCCATTATTGGGGTCGGCGTCGCGAATGCCATGCTGCACGGTCGCAGTGGCTTGAGTGGCGTTGACTGGGAGCAGGCCCTGAAAGTCGGTTATGCCCTTCTGCTGTCGCCGGTGGTGGGATTTGTCTGCGCCGCCCTGCTGCTGTGGACGATGAAGCTGTTTATTCGTAATCGTCAACTTTATCAGGCTCCGCAGAGCAACGAGCCGCCGCCCGTCTGGATCCGTGGACTGCTGATTCTGACCTGTACCGGTGTTTCGTTTGCCCATGGGTCGAACGACGGACAAAAAGGCATGGGGCTGATCATGCTGATTCTGGTCGGCACCATGCCGATCGCCTATGCCCTGAACCGTTCTCTGCCGTCCGACCAGATACCCCGCGTTGCCGCACTGACCGAAGTCACGGCACAACAGCTGTTGCATATTCAGCCTGCCGCCACGCCCGCGCCTGTTCCACGCGACGTGTTAACCGATTTTGTCAGCAGCGGGAAACCCAATCCCAACGTTCTGCCTGCGCTGGCCATGACACTGCACGACGTGGGCGATCAGATTCGCCGTTACGGTTCCATGGAAAATATTCCGGCGCAATCCGTAACCAATACCCGAAATCAAATGTATCTGGCTTCGGAGTCCATTAAGCATTTGCAAATCGCTAACGTCGCCCTACCGGATCAGACGCAACGTAACCTGAAAGCCGTCAAGACCGAGCTGGACAGCGCCACGCGCTTTATTCCGATGTGGGTGAAGGTGGTCGTTGCTATCGCGCTGGGGCTGGGCACCATGGTTGGCTGGCGACGAATTGTGGTCACCGTGGGCGAGCGTATCGGTAAAACACATCTGACTTATGCCCAGGGTGCCAGCGCCGAAATGGTGGCGATGGTGACCATCGGTGCGGCCGACGCATTCGGTTTGCCGGTGTCCACCACGCACGTTCTCTCGTCCGGCGTAGCAGGAACCATGGCGGCAAACCGTTCAGGCCTGCAAATGTCCACGCTGCGGAATCTGGCTGTGGCCTGGGTATTAACGCTGCCGGTTTCCGTCTTACTTTCGGCCCTGCTCTACGGGCTGTTTATCCACATCTGACCAGGTGAATCGTCATGGCAACACACGATAACAGTTTCAACCGCGACGCGTTTAATCAGCGTTTATTGCAGGAGTTCTACGACAGCTACGATGAAGAACTGGAGCTGGAACTCGACGATCTGCGTTTTGGCGATACCACGCCAGCCGGAACGGATGAAAAGGCCTGGCGTCGTCACTATTTTCGCGAACTGCTGCGCCTGCAGGGTGAACTGGTTAAGCTCCAGGACTGGGTGATGCGCACCGGTCACCGCCTGGTTATCCTGTTCGAAGGCCGCGATGCTGCCGGTAAAGGTGGCGTGATTAAACGCATTACGCAGCGCCTCAACCCACGTACCTGCCGGGTTGCCGCACTGCCAGCGCCTAACGATCGCGAAAAAACGCAATGGTATTTCCAGCGTTACATTGCACATTTACCTGCTGCGGGCGAAATGGTGCTGTTCGACAGGAGCTGGTACAACCGGGCGGGCGTGGAACGCGTAATGGGCTTTTGTAATGAGGCGGAGGTCGAGGAGTTTTATCGCAGCGTGCCGGAGTTTGAAAAAATGCTGACTCGCAGCGGTATTCAAATCGTCAAATACTGGTTTTCCATTACTGACGAGGAGCAGGAGTTGCGCTTTATGAGCCGCATCCACGATCCGCTCAAACAGTGGAAACTCAGCCCGATGGATCTGGAAAGTCGCCGCCGCTGGGAAGACTATACCGAAGCAAAAGAAGAGATGCTGAGCCGCACCAATATCCCGGATGCGCCCTGGTGGGTCGTTCAGGGCGTGGATAAAAAGCGTGCGCGTCTGAACTGCATCAGCCACCTTTTGCAACAGGTGCCTTATGAAGACTCTCCCCATGATGAAATCGTTCTGCCACCGCGCGAACGGTCTGAGGATTACCGTCGTAACGACGTGCCGGACAATATGATTGTGCCTGAAAAGTATTAATGGTCTGCGCGGCAGGACGCTGCGCTACCCGTTGTTGACGCCAAAAAACGCCGCACGATTAATGACAGGTCTGCCCGTGCCATTCGGCATAACGGTCAATCGCGGTGGCAATCTGCTGGGAAGATTTTAACGCGCGAATCTCTCCGAACAGCTCGCCGGCCTCACCGTAGGCTTTGCGCAGATAACCCAACCACTGTTTGATACGTGCCACATGGTACATGCCGGTATCACCCTGCTTTTCCAGCCGGGTGTACTTTTGCAACAGCGCGACCACTTCCGGCCAGGGCAGCGGGGCTTCATTGTATTTGATGACCCGACTCAGGTTAGGCACGTTGAGCGCACCACGACCAATCATCACGGCATCACAGCCGGTCTTCTGCAGGCAATCCTGGGCCGTTTGCCAGTCCCAAATCTCACCATTGGCGATAACCGGAATACGCAGGCGCTGACGGATTTCCCCGATGGCCTGCCAGTTAATCGCCTCGGCGCGGTAGCCATCTTCTTTGGTACGACCATGTACCACCAGCTCGCTGGCACCGGCCTGCTGGACCGCATCGGCAATTTCCATGCTGCGTGCGCTGGAATCCCAGCCAAGACGGACTTTCACCGTGACCGGCAAAGCGTCAGGCACAGCGGCGCGCATGGCTTTCGCCGCGCGGTAGATTAAATCGGGATCTTTTAACAAGGTGGCACCGCCGCCGCTGCCGTTGACCAGCTTTGACGGACAACCGCAGTTGAGATCGACGCCCCAGGAACCCAGCGTGACCGCGCGGGCGGCATTTTCCGCCAGCCAGTCAGGATGCTGTCCGAGCAACTGCAGACGGACCAGCGTGCCCGATGGCGTCCGGCTGGCATGGTGCAGTTCTGGACAGAGACGATAGAAGGATTTTACCGGCAGGAGCTGGTCAACGACACGCAGAAACTCTGTAATGCACAGATCGTAGTCGTTGACCTCCGTCAACAGCTGGCGTACCAGGGAATCCAGTACGCCTTCCATTGGTGCCAGCAAAACCCGCATTGTCAGGCGTTTCCGCTACGCTTAGGCGCAGGGCGACGTGGGCGAGCAGCAGGCTTATCAGACTGGCTCGTTGCCGGTCCCTGACGACGCGGCTGGGAACGTTTATCCCCTTGTGAACGCGCACCACCCGCACCCTGTCCACCCTGGCTACGACCACGGGGTTGCTGCGACTGACGGCCATTCACAATAGGCTCAGCTTTGATGCTCGGATCGGGCTCATAGCCAGGCACGGCCAGACGCGGAATCTCACGCTTAAGCAGACGTTCGATATCACGCAGCAGCTTGTGTTCATCCACGCACACCAGTGACAGCGCGACGCCAGTTGCCGCGGCACGACCGGTACGACCAATACGGTGCACATAGTCTTCAGCCACGTTGGGGAGCTCGTAGTTCACGACGTGTGGCAGCTCTTCAATATCCAGGCCACGGGCCGCAATATCGGTAGCAACCAGTACGCGAATCGAACCGGATTTAAAATCGGCCAGTGCGCGCGTACGTGCTCCCTGGCTTTTGTTACCGTGAATCGCCGCTGCGGTAATGCCGTCTTTACCCAACTGCTCGGCAAGGTGGTTAGCACCATGCTTGGTTCGGGTAAACACCAGTACCTGCTGCCAGTTACCTTCGCCGATCAGCTGCGACAGCAATTCCCGTTTGCGTTTCTTATCAACAAAATGCACCTGCTGAGAAACCTGCTCAGAGGCGGTGTTGCGGCGCGCCACTTCCACCTGCTCTGGGTTATGCAGCAGTTTTTCTGCCAGGGTTTTAATCTCATCTGAGAACGTCGCCGAGAACAGCAGGTTCTGACGTTTGGCAGGCAGTTTTGCCAGCAGGCGACGAATGTCATGGATAAAGCCCATGTCGAGCATGCGATCGGCTTCATCCAGTACCAGCACTTCGACCTGGGAGAGGTCAACCGCGTTCTGATGGACCAGGTCCAACAAACGGCCTGGCGTTGCCACCAGAATATCGACCCCGCCGCGCAGCTTCATCATCTGCGGGTTAATGCTTACCCCACCGAAAACCACCAGTGAACGAAGCGGTAAATACTTACTGTATTCAACTACGTTTTCACCGACCTGGGCGGCCAGTTCACGGGTTGGCGTCAGGATCAGGGCACGCACAGGACGGCGTCCACGCACCGCGCCCGCATTTGCCGACAGCTTCTGTAATAAAGGCAGCGTAAAACCGGCCGTTTTGCCGGTGCCGGTCTGCGCGCTTGCCAGCAGATCGCGACCGGACAGCACCACAGGAATAGCCTGGCGCTGGATAGGAGTGGGTTCGCTGTAGCCTTGCTCAGCAACCGCACGCAAAATATCGGCACTCAGGCCGAGAGAGTCAAAAGACATGACGAGTATTACTCCGGTCCACTCTGACCGTGTTTCACGGTGTAGTTTTCAGAGGGATAGTGACGCCAGCTGACGCTGACGCGTGAAAAGGGTGCAAACTACGATGCATAAGCGGCGGAGTGTAACAGCTTTAACGTCTATGTGCGAGATAGCTCACAATTGATTACATAACCCCTTAAACAAGAAAGCCACCTTGCGGTGGCTTTTCATTGGGCGGCTAACTTAGCTGCGTTTTTTCTCAATACGTCGTGCGGGCTCTTTCACCAGCAGAGAAACCAGCGCCGGGCCCAGCAGCATAACCATGCCAAGGCTGGCTAACAGCAGGTTGTTGTGGAAGATGCGCGAGACCAGGAACAGCATCATCATGGCGGCGCCAAAATAGTAGGTGGTGGTCGCCTCTTCCAGGTAATCACCAAGGGTGCGTAAACGGGCACTACGCTGCGTGATCAGCATGGCGATAAACACCCCTGCATACGTCACCACCAGGGTACTGCACACTTCGACCAGTGCTTTATGTTTCCAGCCCCATACCAGCGCGGCAATCACCAACACGTGCATAGCGATGTGGGCCCAGGTTTGACCGGTAATAATTTGAAAGCGATTAGACAATTTCATATTTTTCTCCTGCAGACCTGGCGAGTTGCTCAAATGCAACCGAATCCGGCCAGGGACGGTTTCCTCAATGTAAAGCAAATTTCAGATAACGCCTTAATTATTCCTCTTCTTCACCCTCCATTTGTGACAAAGACTACACTTTGTCGTTAACGAAGATGAAAAGGAGCGCGTCGCGAGTATGCCACAAATTAAGCAAGGATTTTCAATTAAAGTCCTGACGATCAATACCCACAAAGGTTTTGCCCCGTTTAACCGACGCTTCATCTTGCCTGAATTGCGCGACGCGGTACGTGCAACATCGGCAGATATCGTCTTGTTACAGGAGGTGATGGGAACACATGATATCCACCCACTGCAACATGAAAACTGGCCCAACACCTCACATTATGAGTTTCTGGCTGACACCATGTGGAACGATTTCGCCTATGGCCGCAACGCCGTTTATCCGGAAGGACACCACGGCAACGCCGTGCTGTCGCGCTTTCCCATTGCCGACTATGAGAACCGCGATGTCTCCGTTGCCGGGAGTGAAAACCGTGGCATGTTGCACTGCAAAATCGCGCTTCCCGAGCCTTACGGTACGCTGCACGTCATCTGTGTCCATCTCGGCCTGAAAGCGGCCCACCGTCGCGCCCAAATGGCGATGCTGAACGAGATGGTGAAGGCGCTGCCGCCCGATGCTCCGGTTGTGGTGGCCGGCGATTTCAACGACTGGCAAGGCCGGGCCAATAAAATATTGCAAAAAGGGGCGGGACTGAAAGAGGTGTTTAGCCTCAAAAATGGCCGACCGGCGCGCACTTTTCCGGCACGTTTCCCCCTTCTGCGGCTGGATCGTATTTACGTCCGCAACGCCACGGTGAGTCATCCCTGGGCGCTGCCGCGTAAACCCTGGTCACACCTTTCCGATCACGCGCCGCTGGCGGTGGAGATCCATCTATGAATTTTGAATGGCAAGAAGGCAACAAACTGCGCTTGCTGGAAAATGGCGATACGTTTTTTCCTCGGGTGTTTGGCGCCATTCAGCGCGCCGAACGCAGCGTGCTGCTGGAAACCTTTATCCTGTTTGAAGATGATGTGGGCAATGCCTTGCACCGTGAACTGCTGGCGGCAGCAGAGCGCGGCGTAAAGGTTGAAATGATGGTGGATGGCTACGGGTCTTCCGAGTTGTCAGACGACTTTGTGAACAGCCTCACCCGGGCAGGTGTCCGCTTTATCTATTACGATCCGCGTCCGCTGGTGATGGGCATGCGCACCAATGTCTTCCGCCGCCTGCATCGAAAAACCGTGGTGGTTGATGGGGTTATCGCGTTTGTCGGGGGTATCAATTTCTCTGCCGAGCACAACACGGATTACGGTCCTGAAGCGAAACAAGACTACACCGTGGAGGTGAAAGGCCCGGTGGTGGCCGATATTACCCGCTACCTGCAAGAAGCGATTGGCAGTGAGGCCACCACGCGCCGCTGGTGGGGACAGCGCTCACATCGCCCGGCGAAAAATGCCCTGCCCGGTGACGCGCAGGTGCTGTTCGTTTATCGCGACAACAATGAGCACCGGGACGATATTGAACAGCACTACCTGGACATGCTGCGCAGTGCCAAACAGGATGTGATCATTGCTAATGCTTACTTTTTCCCCGGCTACCGGTTGCTACGGGAAATGCGCAATGCCGCGCAGCGCGGGGTTCGGGTCCGTTTAATTGTGCAGGGCGAACCGGATATGCCGATCGTTAAAGTGGGCGCAGAACTGCTCTATAACTATCTGGTGGATGCGGGCGTTGAAGTCTACGAATATTGCCGTCGGCCCCTGCACGGTAAAGTGGCCGTGAAAGATCAGCAGTGGGCGACAGTGGGTTCCAGTAACCTTGATCCCTTAAGTTTGTCGCTAAATCTTGAAGCCAACCTGATCATTCACGATCGCCACTTTAATGAAACATTACGCGACAATCTTGAGCATTTACTGGCAGAAGATTGTCAGCGTGTTCAGGAGGACAAACTGCCGCCGCGCACCTGGTGGCAACTGACCAAAAGCGTGGTCGTGTTCCACTTCCTGCGGCACTTCCCTGCTATCGCCGGATGGCTACCTGCACATACCCCTAAGCTGGCCCAGATCGATCCGCCTGTTCAGCCTGAAATGGAGACGCAAGACCGCGTCGAAACCAATAACGAAGGAGCGAAATCCTGATGGCAAATACGCATCCGCGCTGGAAGCTGGCGAAAAAGATTCTTACCGGCCTGTTCTTTGTTGCCGTCATTGTGCTGCTGGTCATCTATGCACGTAAGGTGAACTGGGGTGACGTTTATGACGTCATCGTTAACTATAACCGCTACGTGGTGCTGACCGCGGCCGTCCTGGTCATTGTCAGTTACCTTGTCTATGGCTGTTACGACCTGATTGGCCGGGCCTACTGCGGCCATAAACTGGCAAAGCGTCAGGTGATGTTGGTGTCGTTTATTTGCTATGCCTTTAACCTGACGCTCAGTACCTGGGTTGGCGGTGTGGCGATGCGTTACCGGCTCTATTCGCGCCTTGGCCTGGACAGCGGCACTATTACGCGCATTTTCTCACTCAGCATCGCCACCAACTGGCTGGGCTATATCCTGCTGGCGGGCGTGGTATTCAGCGCTGGCATGGTTTCCATTCCCAGCGGCTGGTTTATTGGCGAAACCACGTTGCGACTGATTGGGGTTGTCCTGCTGGTGCTGGTGGCGTTCTATCTCTGGTCCTGTGCCTTTTCCAAACGTCGCCGCTGGACGGTCAAAGGTCAGACACTGCAACTGCCTTCATTGCGCATGGCGCTGTTTCAGTTTGCCGTTTCCTGTGCCAACTGGATGGTGATGGGCACCATTATCTGGCTGCTGCTGGGCCAGGATGTCGGCTATCCTATGGTGCTGGGTGTTCTGTTGATCAGCAGCATTGCGGGGGTGATTATTCATATTCCGGCGGGGATTGGCGTGCTTGAAGCGGTGTTTTTAGCGCTGTTGAGCGGCGAAGATCTCTCTCACGGTACGATTATTGCGGCCCTGCTGGCCTACCGGGTGCTCTATTTTATTTTGCCCCTGCTGCTGGCACTGGTGCTGTATCTGGGACTGGAGAGCCGCGCGAAACATATGCGCCATAAAAACGAGCAGAAACTGCAGAAGTCATAACCGAGGAGCGGCTGCTCTGGCAAACCAGAGCAGCCTGTTTTATTAACGGCGGTTACCGAAAATACGCAGCAGCATCAGGAACAGGTTGATGAAATCAAGATAGAGCGTCAGCGCGCCCATGATCGAGTAGCGACGCAGGTTTTCCGTGTCGCGCGCGTCAATTTGCTCACCAATGTTTTTCAGCTTCTGCGTGTCATACGCCGTCAGACCCACAAACACCACCACGCCGATGTAAGTAATCGCCCACATTAACGCCGGGCTTTTCAGCCAGAAGTTCACCAGTGATGCCAGCAGGATACCAATCAGCGCCATAAACAGCAGGCTGCCCAGGCGACTCAGATCGCGTTTCGTGGTGTAGCCATAAAAACTCATGGCACCAAACATCCCCGCCGTCACAAAGAACGTACTGGCGATAGACGAATAGGTATACACCAGGAAGATACTGGCCATGGTTAACCCGGTCAGCGCCGAGTAAAGCATGAACAACCCGGTCGCCACGGCACCGCTCAGGCGATGCACCATGCCGGAGAGGAAGAACACCAGTGCCAGTTGCACAATGATTAAGCCGAAAAAGGTTATCCGGTTTGCAAAAACCAGCTCCATGACCGCTGGCGTGCGGGCGGCAAACCAGGAAACGAACGCGGTAAGTAATAATCCGCAGGTCATCCAGCCATAAACCTGTGCCATGTAAGCCTGCAACCCGCGAGATGCAGGCTGAACTATTGAATCATTCTGTGGATATCGGTCCATGATGCACCTCTTGTTAAACGAATGGGTTATTCCCCTGACAGGGGAGCCTGGTTAAGTGTGGCACAGCTCTGTTCAACTGCGCCACAACGCCGTGCTTATCGACGTGACATGCACTGCTGATACCGGCTGTCGACGCGCTGTGCGAACCACGCCGTGGTTAAATTGCGGGTGATTTTGGGACTTTCAAGCTTGATTCCCGGCAATATTTCACGCGGCAATCGCCGTCCGGCCATTTTATCCGCCAGCGCAAAGACCTGCTTCCACACGTCGCTGTCGCTGAATTCGGCCTTTTCGCCCAGCTCAAGATCGTTGCGAATTTCACTGTTGCTCATATCGAGGCGCTTCGCCAGGGTACGCACCGCCAGTTCCGTCGATCCCGCGTTGTCGGAGCCATACTGAATCAGATCGCCATCCAGCGCCAGTTTCATGCCTGTGGCGCGGGACACCGCCGCCTGGAAAGCGGCATTGCGGCTGGCGAACCAGCCCGCGTTATAGTCCGCGAAACGGTAAAGCGGCTTGCTGTAATCGGCGGGATAGCCCAGCAGGTGCATCGTGCCGAAGTAAACCCCGCCATGCCGGGTGAACACTTCACGTCGTATCGATCCCTCTACCGGCCACGGATAGCCTTTGGCATGTGCCTCAGCAAAGGCAATACTGACCTGCATCGGCCCGCCGGTGTGCACAGGATTGAGGTTGCCAAACAGCGTTTGCCCCATGGGCACCATCTCAATAAAATCGTCGAAAATATCGCTCAGATCTTTTTCACTTTTCGCTTTATCCAGCCGCGCGGCATAGCTTTCGCCGTTGGTGGACTTAATTAACAGCGCGGTGCGCACTAAAAACGCCGGAACATGGACGTTAGCCGCCCGACGGTCAATCTCATCCCAGGCGATTTTTGACATCCCGGGTACATTCCCACTGGCATCAAAACCTGACTCCTGCCCCGCGACGGCAATAACCGCGCACAAGTTGCTGTCGCTGGCCTCAAGCCCCTGGGTACGGAACGAGGTATAGATATCATCAGCCCAGCCTGATTTGTTGCTGACGTTGGCAGGCAGCAGGCGCTGAATCTGTGCTTTCACATCCTCAGGCTGCGTTGCAGGCGCTTCCGGCGTTTTTTTACTGCTACAGCCCGCCAGGATCAGTATGGCGAGCAGCGTCAGACGTTTTGGTAATGAAGTGAATGACATACCTGTCCTCTGAGGGGGAAAAAACCTAGCTTAACACTGCCCCGCTTCGCAGGGCAGGTTTGATTATCTGAACTAAGGTTATCTCTTTTAGCGAAATTAGCGAAAAAGGGATGCTTTATGTCAAAACTCTGGACAGTTACCCTACTCAGCCTGTTACTGGCCGGTTGCGGCGGTAACACAACGCCCGCGCAGGTCCGTTCGCCTGGCGCCCCAACCTCTCCTGGCCTGAAAGCGCTGGACAGCGGTGCCGCCCTGATGCAATCACGACCGCCGATTGACGCGATCAATGCCTATCTGGATGGTTTTCACTTCTATAACGGTGACAAAAACGGTCAGATGGAAGCACATCACTATGTCACGGTTTTAAATGATGACGTTATGCAGGCGGTGATTTATGACGGCAACACGCGCGATGCGCGCCTGATGGGCGTGGAATATATCATCAGCGAACGGCTGTACCGGACCTTGCCCAACGAGGAAAAGAAGCTGTGGCACAGCCATCAGTACGAGGTGAAATCCGGTTCGCTGGTCGCACCCGGCCTGCCTGCCGCCGCGGAGCATGCGCTGATGACGCGTATCGTCAACACCTACGGTAAAACGTGGCATACCTGGCACACCGACCGTGACAAACAGTTGCCGCTGGGGATTCCGGCGCTGATGATGGGCTTTACCGCCGATGGGCAAATGGACTCGCGCTTACTGGCCGATCGCGATCGCCGTTTTGCTCTCGACAGTCACAAAATTCGTGCTGAACGGGCCGATATTGACGCGCACCCGGTGGTTCCCGGTGCCAACGCCTGGCAGGACGGTGACGTCATTCAGTTGCAACGTGGCAAGGGCGGAGGCGAACACGCACACGGAAAGACCCAGTTTGCCCCCGCAGAACAGCTTTCAACGCCTTAATCCCAGCGCTGAGCGGCCTCGCGGTCGCTGTTGCGCGCATCGACCCAGCGATCGCCCTGTCCGGTGGTTTCACGTTTCCAGAATGGCGCGCGGGTTTTCAGGTAATCCATAATGAACTCCGCGGCGGCAAATGCACTGCCGCGGTGTGCACCGGTGACGCCGACAAACACAATTTCATCGCCGGGGAAGAGTTCACCGATGCGGTGAATCACTGAAACGCGCTGCAGCGGCCAGCGCTGGCGTGCCTCATCGACGATTTCCTTGAGTGCCTTTTCCGTCATGCCGGGATAATGTTCCAGCGTCAGGGCGGCGACATCATCACCCAAATTATGGTTGCGCACTTTGCCGGTAAAGGTCACCACGGCGCCGTCTTCTTTACATGCCGCCAGCCACTGGTACTCCTGGGCCATTTCAAAAGCAGCCGGGCCCACCCGAATTTGCGTTTCCATTTATCCTCCGGTGACCGGTGGGAAAAAGGCCACTTCATCCCCGTCCTGCAAGGGATGACTCATCGCGGTCAGCGTCTGGTTAACGGCGGCGAGTAAACGTTCACTGTCGAGCGCCAGCGCCCAGCGATCGCCCTTCTGCGCCAGTGCCGCGCGCAGCGCCGCCACGTTGGGGTACTCCGCAGCCAGGGTGAGCGAATCGGTTCCCACCAGTTCCCGCACCTGGGCAAAAAACAGCACCTTAATCATGGGCAACCGCCTGAAAATCGCCGCTTTTGCCGCCGCTTTTATGCAGCAAACGCAGTTGATCGATCACGATGTCTTTTTGTACGGCTTTGCACATGTCATAGATTGTCAGTGCCGCTACGGAAGCCGCAGTCAGGGCTTCCATTTCCACGCCGGTTTTCCCGCTGAGCCGACACAGGGACGTAATGCGCACCCGGTTCGATTCCGGTTCCGCCACCAGTGCGATTTCCACTTTGCTCAGCATCAGCGGATGGCAAAGCGGGATCAGCTCCCATGTGCGTTTTGCTGCCTGAATGCCCGCGATGCGCGCCGTCGCGAACACATCCCCTTTGTGGTGACTGCCCTCGATGATCATCTGTAACGTTTCTGGCTTCATCAGCACCAGCACTTCAGCCTGGGCTTCGCGTACGGTGTCATTTTTAGCGGAAACATCCACCATGTGGGCTTCACCGGCGGCGTTAATGTGTGTGAGTTGTGACATGCTTAACGTTTCTTTAAATGGGTGACAAAGTTGCAGGGACGCGTACGGGCATCCAGTTGATCGGCGATGATGCGCTCCCAGGCACTGGTGCAGGCCGACGTCGAGCCGGGAACGGCAAAAATCAACGTCTGGTTTGCCAGGCCGGCGACCGCACGGGACTGTAAGGTCGATCCGCCAATCTCTTCATAGGAAATCATGCGAAACAGCTCGCCAAAGCCTTCGATTTCCCGATCGAACAGGGGAAGCAGCGCGTCGGGTGTGCTGTTTTTCAGGTTAAAACCGGTTCCGCCGTTAACGATCACCACCTGCACGTCTTCACTGGCGATCCAGCGTGACACAATGGCCCGGATACGGTAGAGATTGTCTGGGACGATGGCGTGGTCGATAACGCTGTGTCCGGCTTCGATCGCGGCTTCACGCAGATAATCACCGGATGTATCGTTGCCGGCATCGCGGCTGTCTGAAACCGTTAACGTAGCAAGCTGTAACGGTTGAAACGCGCTGGCTGGTTTACCCATATTTGCTCCTGCAATTAACCGCCAATATAAGAAAGATTCTGTGTAATACCGGTATTCCCCTGTAACAGGAAATGCGTCTGTTTCTTCTGTCCCAGACTGCTGGCAATACGCGCCTGCAGTTCCTGCTGCTGATCGTCTGACGCGAGCAGATCCCGTAACGGAATCCCGCCGTCACCAAACAGGCAGAGGTGCAGATTGCCCTGCGCGGAAACCCGCAGGCGGTTACAGCTGGCGCAAAAATCTTTGGAATACGGCATGATCAGCCCGATTTCACCCACGTAATCGGGGTGATAAAACACCTGGGCCGGGCCATCGCTGCGACCGCTGATGCGGCGCTGCCAGCCCTGCGCGATCAGCTTATCGCGGATCACCTCGCCGGACACATGCTGCTCGCGAAACAGCGCACCGCCGTCACCGGTTTCCATCAGCTCAATAAAACGCAGCTGAATGGGACGGGTACGAATCCAGTCAAGAAAGGTCGTCAGATTATGGCTGTTCACATCGCGCATCAGTACGCTATTGACTTTGACCTGGCTGAAACCGGCCTCAAACGCCGCGTCAATGCCCGCCATGACCTGATGGAATTTATCCTGGCCGGTAATGGCGTGAAACTGGCGTGCGTCAAGGCTGTCTACGCTGACGTTAAGGGCGGTAAGTCCGGCATCGCGCCATTGCTTAACGTCACGCGCCAGCCGGTAACCGTTGGTGGTGACGGCGATATGACGAATCGCCGCGTTTTCCCTGACCGCCGCAATGATGTCGGTAAAGTCGCGGCGCAGGGAAGGTTCGCCACCGGTCAGGCGCACTTTTTCTGTGCCCGCCGCCGCAAAGGCGCGGGTGACCCGACGAATTTCATCCAGCGAGAGAAAGCTTTTATTGCGGATACCATTTGGCTGGTAACCATCCGGCAGGCAATAGGTACAACGGAAGTTGCAGACATCCGTGACCGACAGGCGCAAATAGTAAAATTTGCGCGAAAATGCATCAGTAAATTGTGACACCAGAACACCTTTCCAATTCGGGAGATGCAGTCATTTCTTCCTGCACCCTGGCAGCGCGAAGGCTACGGCCTGAATCCCCTATCCGCAGACGTAGGCATTCAGGCTTGAGTGTACGTTAACCGGCTGGTCAACGCGGTCTACAGATGGTAGCGCGATTAGTGATTATGCGCCATCCACGGCTTTTACTCTCTGTGCTCCAGTAACGTTAACTTTCACCGTATTTCGCCCACAGGATAAGTTAACATGGCCGGTAAGCATTGACGTAAATCACCCTCGTCTGCATCAATAGTGCGCATAAGCGCCGCAGACGCGAAAAAGGAGAAGTATGAATCGAACACTGGCGGACCTTGATCGCGTGGTGGCCTTAGGGGGCGGACACGGATTAGGACGCGTGATGTCTGCCCTGTCTCCCCTGGGTTCACGCCTGACAGGCATTGTCACCACCACCGATAACGGCGGCTCCACAGGCCGCATTCGTCGCGCCGAAGGCGGTATTGCCTGGGGCGACTTGCGTAACTGTATTAACCAGTTGATTACCGAGCCGAGCGTGGCATCCGCCATGTTCGAATACCGCTTTACCGGCAACGGTGAACTGGCCGGACACAACCTGGGCAACCTGATACTCAAAGCGCTGGATCACCTTAGCGTACGCCCGCTGGAAGTGGTTAACATCATCCGAAACCTGCTAAAGGTCGACGCCTTTTTAATTCCTATGTCTGAACAGCCGGTTGATTTAGTGGCAACCGATGTCGAGGGCAATGCCGTTTACGGTGAAACCGCCATCGACGAGATGAAACTTCCGCCTCAGGAACTGATGCTTCACCCTGCCGTACAACCCACCCGGGAAGCGCTCGACGCCGTTGCAGAGGCCGATCTGATCCTGATTGGGCCTGGCAGTTTTTACACCAGCCTGATGCCCATTCTGCTCATGAAAGAGATGGCCCAGGCGTTACGGCGCACTCCCGCCAATATGGTGTTTATCGGCAATCTGGGCCGGGAGTTGAGTCCTGCGGCGGCCACACTTACCGTGGCCGATAAACTGGCGATGATGGAACACTACATTGGCAAGCGGGTGATTGACGCCATCGTGGTTGGCCCGTCCACGGATGTCAGCCGGGTGGAAAACCGTCTGATTATTCGTGAACCGCTGGAGGCGGCCGATATCAGGTATCGTCACGACCGCCAGCTGCTCCGTGCCGCGCTGGAACACGCTATTCAGGGGTTTAACTGAATTACGACACCGCAATAAATAACGTGCGCAATTCTTGCAGTTGATCGCGCAGGCCAGCCGCCTGTTCGAACTCCAGGTTTTGCGCATGTTGCTGCATCTGCCCTTCCAGCTCGTGAATCTTTTTCTGCAATGCCTGCGGCGATAACGCCAGGTAATCGGCGTTGTTTTCGGCCGCACCGCGTTTGCTGGGTTTGGCTTTGCCGCGGGTTTTCACCACGTTATTGCCCAGCTCCAGGATATCGGTGATTTTCTTATTCAGGCCCTGCGGCACAATGCCGTTTTCTTCATTGTGGCGCTGCTGCTTTTCGCGGCGGCGATCGGTTTCTTCAATCGCCCTCGCCATTGAAGGCGTGATTTTATCGCCGTAGAGAATCGCTTTACCGTTGATGTTACGCGCCGCACGACCAATGGTCTGAATCAGCGAGCGTTCCGAACGCAGGAAGCCCTCTTTGTCCGCATCCAGAATCGCCACCAGCGACACTTCGGGCATATCCAGCCCTTCTCGCAACAGGTTAATCCCCACCAATACGTCAAATTTACCCAGACGCAGGTCACGGATGATTTCCATACGTTCCACGGTATCAATATCCGAGTGCAGATAGCGCACTTTTTCGCCGTGCTCTTCCAGGTACTCGGTCAGGTCTTCCGCCATGCGTTTGGTCAGGACGGTAACCAGTACACGTTCATTGACGGTGACGCGTTTGCGGATCTCTGACAGCAGATCGTCAACCTGGGTCGCGACGGGCCGCACTTCGAGGATCGGGTCCAGCAGGCCGGTCGGTCGCACCACCTGGTCAATCACCTCGTCGCCGGATTTTTCCAGCTCGTATTTGCCCGGCGTCGCCGACACATAAATCGTTTGCGGTGCCAGTGCCTCGAACTCTTCAAACTTCATTGGGCGGTTATCCAGCGCCGAGGGCAGACGGAAACCGTATTCCACCAATGTCTCTTTACGCGCCCGGTCGCCACGGTACATGCCGCCAATTTGCGGAATCGTCACGTGGGACTCATCCACCACCAACAGGCCATCCGCCGGAAGATAGTCAAACAGGGTCGGCGGCGCTTCTCCAGGCCCACGGCCCGAAAGGTAACGCGAGTAGTTTTCGATGCCGGAGCAGTAGCCCAGCTCCCCCATCATCTCCAGATCAAACTGGGTACGCTGGGTGATACGCTGCTCTTCCAGCAGTTTGTTATTTTCCAGCAGGTTTTTACGCCGGTCGGCCAGCTCGACTTTGATGTCTTCCATGGCCTGTAAAATGCGCTCACGCGGTGTGACATAGTGCGTCTTGGGATAGATCGTAAAGCGCGGCACCACTGACTCAACCTGGCCGGTGAGCGGGTCAAACAATGACAGGCGCTCCACCTCTTCATCAAATAATTCGATCCGTAGCGCAATGTCGTCAGATTCCGCAGGGAACACATCGATAACCTCGCCGCGCACCCGGAAGGTCCCGCGCTGGAACGCCTGATCGTTGCGGGTGTACTGCAGCTCTGACAGGCGGCGCAGGATGCTGCGTTGATCGATAATCATACCGCGCGTTAAGTGCAGCATCATTTTCAAATAAAGATCGGGATCGCCCAGGCCATAAATCGCCGACACCGATGCGACGACGATAACATCGCGCCGCTCCAGCAAGGCTTTTGTGGCGGAAAGACGCATTTGCTCAATGTGTTCGTTAACCGAGGCATCCTTTTCGATAAAGGTGTCGGAACTCGGCACATAGGCTTCAGGCTGGTAGTAATCGTAGTAGGAGACAAAAAACTCCACGGCGTTGTCCGGAAAGAACTCTTTCATCTCACCATACAGCTGCGCCGCCAGGGTTTTGTTGGGCGCTAATACCATGGTGGGCCGATTGAGATCGGCGATTACGTTAGCGACGGTAAAGGTTTTACCCGATCCGGTGACGCCTAATAACGTCTGGTGCGCCAGTCCATCTTCCAGTCCGGCTTCCAGACGACGAATCGCTTCCGGCTGATCGCCAGAAGGCTTGAAAGCGGAGTTCAGTTTAAAATCTTTACTCATGAATAGGGTTCCTGCAGAAGAAAGACGGCGGGCAGCCCATTATTTTACTCTGCTATGCCGATTTTGCCAGAAAAAAATACTGGATATAATAACAGTAATGATGCACAGTAACGGACATCACTTTCCGCTTGACTCTTTAGCTTTATCCCTTGCTGTCGGCTGTTTTTGTTGCGCAGGGTTATCCCCAAGCCAGGCCCTGATTTAACATTTGTCAAGCATGTGTCATAAAATTGCAGTTTGATGAATCGGCACCAATCCGGCAGGCTTGTTTTTTGATAACCCATTGATTTATAGCCGCTACTTTAAAAAGCCCAGATTCTCATCATCCAGTTACCAGGCCCCGTATTTCCTCGCTTCTAACCTGTTTTCATTATCTAATGCACAAGGTTATCCACAGGAATAGTGGATAACTGATGACAGCCCTTTGCACATCAGCTGTGTATAATTTTTTTCGTCGTCATGGCGGCCCTAAAAAAAATTTTTTTTTCGCTTAATTTCTGACACTAACTGGCAGGATTGAGCTACCGCAGCGGCGCTCGCCTTGATCTGCGACAACCCCTTTTCTTTTTTTTATTTTTTGTGGCCTGGCACCTGCCCCATTAGCGAGCAGACGCACTTCATCACACCTTTCGCCTGCACCGCCGTTGCACCGCGCCTTAAGCCAAGGCTGGCATTGTTCATTTTTCTTTATCTTTAAATGATGGTATTTCCGCAGGTTAAGCCAGCCACAGGGGGCAATCATGACTCTGGCCTGGGAATTGCATAACGTTTTACCAGCGTAGTACAGGCAATAGCGGTGTTGGACATCCCGCTATCTCATTAGAGCGATTTACCAGAGATGAACGGCGAAAGCATTCAGGTTAATTATCTGGAAGGAGCGCGTCAGATGTTAAGTTTACGGTCGGTGAATCAGTTTTACGGTAAAAATCATATTCTCTGGAATGTGGATCTGGACCTGCCTCCCGGCACCTGCACCGGCATATTGGGGCGGCCAGGCATGGGGAAAACCACCCTGGTCAACTGCATTATGGGGAAGCTGCCTATAAACAGCGGGACCATTAGCTGGCAGCAGGATGGTTCGCCGCCTGAAGACCTGTTGTCGCAGCCTGCAGAGCTGCGCGCCCGTCAGGGCATTGGCTATGTTCCGCAGGGGCGACATATTTTTACTCAGATGAGCGTCGAGGATAATTTACTCATTGCTTTACTGGCAGGCGCACAACCGCGTGACGGCTATCGGGCTATCCCGGAAATGATATTCGACCTGCTGCCGGCGCTTTATTCGTTGCGTCAACAGCGTAGCGGCGATTTGCCCGTCTATCAGCAGCAGCAACTGGCGCTGGCCCGTGCGCTGGTCTTACAGCCGCGCCTGCTGATTCTGGATGAGCCTGCCGACGGTATGGCACCCTGGCTGGAAGAAGAGATGGGGAATCTGATTCGTCGCCTGAACCGCGACTATGGTCTGACGATTTTGCTGCTTGAACAGCGGGTATCATTGATTCGCCGCGTGGCTGACAACTTTTTACTGCTGCATCGCGGCCGCAATGTGGCTCAGGGCAACGTCACCCAGTTGGATGACGGTACCCTGGATAAATGGTTAACCGTGGCCTGATTCGCCAGGCAGCGTCAGGTACTGACCACAGTCAGCCTGCTGGTCCTCATCCGTTAACCAGGGAATCACTCCCAGACAAGGTGCCGGAAGGCGCTGTGTTAAGGCCGTGAGGTATTCCTGATAGCGCCGACCGGGCAGCTGTACCGTATTGGCGATCCAGCCCGCCAGTCGCAGACCGCGTGCGCGGACAGCATCGGCCGTCAGCATGGCATGATTAATACATCCCAGCTTAACGCCCACCACCAAAATCACCGGCAGTTGCTCCGCCTCTACCCAGTCTGCATAGGTTTGCGTCTCAGAAAGCGGCGTGTACCAGCCGCCTGCTCCCTCGACCAGAATCCACTCGGCCAGCGGCTCAAGTTCACGCAGCCCCGCCGACAGGGTGGCAAACTCAATCGGTCTGCCCTCATCCGCGCTGACGATATGCGGCGAGGTTGGCTCCATAAACGCCAGCGGATTCACCTGCTCGTAGCGCAGCGCAACGTTGCTGTAACGCTGTAACGCCAGCGCATCGCTGTTACGCACGCCTGACGCAGTTAACTCGCAGCCCGAGGCAACAGGTTTATAGCCTGCACAACGATAACCTGCAGCCGTGGCAGCCTGCAGCAGCGCCGCACTGGCCACCGTTTTACCGACTTCGGTGTCGGTGCCGGTCACAAACCAGCGTTTCATGATTTCGTCACTCCAAACATCACATGGTAACTGAGGCGAAAACCCTGCTCATCCCGGGGCCAGTGGGCTTCGAGTTGAGCAAGACGTTGACGCGTCAACAAACAGGCGGATCGCCCGCTATGCAAATGGGTTGCCCCGATGCCTTTCAGAGAGCGCATCGCGCTGAGGGCATCGGGGAAATGCAAGATAAAGGTTTGTGCATGGCAGTGCAGATGCTGAGCTTCACAGGCGGCGGCAATCTCCTGCGCGGGCAGGAAGCGATTAGCGTGCAGGCTGCCATCCAGGTGCGACCAGGCCTGATGGACTTCGTGCAGAGAGCCCGCGCTCAGGGTGGAAAACAGCAAACAGCCGCCAGGCTTTAGTACCCGGTTAAACTGCGTTAGCGCCCCCTGCAAATCTTCGCTCCATTGCACCACCAGGTTGCTCCATACCAGGTCAACGCACTGGTTTGCCAACGGCAGCGCATCGATATCCCCTGCCAGATAGTGATGCGCGACGCCATTTTGCCGGGCCTGGTGCAACATCTGCGCTGACAGATCCAACGCGGTGACCTGTTTGCCCCGCTCGTGCCATATCCGGCTGTACCAGCCGGTCCCACAACCGGCATCCAGCACCTGCAGGCCAGTGCGCGCGGGTGCCCACGCCAGCAGTGCATCACCGCTCAACCGTTGGAGTTCGGCATGGTGATCATACTGGGAGGCCGCGCGACCAAAGGCTCTGGCAACGGCGCGTTTATCAACCTGCAGCGTCATGCAGCGCCTCCAGTAAGACGTCAATATCGTCTGGCTGATGGGCGGCCGTCAGCGTAATACGTAAACGCGCTGTACCCGGTGGCACCGTTGGCGGACGAATCGCACTGACCCAGCATCCCGCACGGGCTAAGCGCGCAGACAGCGCCAGCGCCTGCCCGTTATCGCCGACGATCAACGGCTGAATCGCGCTGGACGAATCCATGAGCGCCCAGGGCAATGAGGCTGCCCCGCGACGAAAATGGGCGATATTGTGAGCAAGGCGTTGGCGATGTTCATCGCCCACCTGCACCTGTTTAAGCGCGGCTAACAGCGCGCTGGCCTGGGCCGGCGGCATCGCGGTGGAGTAAATCAGATGGCGGGAAAATTGCAGAAAATAATCGGCGGTAGCCTCATCACACAACAACGCGGCGCCACTGACGCCGAAGGCTTTGCCAAAGGTCACCACCAGCAGGTCAGGTTTAATGCCCTGCGCCCAGCAACTGCCCCGACCCTGTTCGCCGGTGATACCAATACCGTGCGCATCATCGACCAGCAAACACGCGCGGGCCTGTTTGGCCTGAGCAGCAATCGCCTGTAAGGGCGCGCTATCACCATCCATACTGAAAATGCCTTCGGTGACCACCAGCGTTTGCCCCTCGCAGGGTGCATCCAGCCGGGCAGCCAGGCTATGTGGATCGTTATGTGCAAAACGGCGCAGCTGCGCCGGGCTGTGGCTGGCGGCCTCCAGCAGCGAAGCATGAGTGAGTTTATCGGCCAGGATGCGGTCATTTTTTTCGGCTAACAGGTGAATGATCGCCTGGTTGGCCGCAAAGCCCGAAATAAACAGCAGTGCGCGCGGATAGCCCAGCCAGTCCGCCAGTTGGGCTTCCAGCTCAGCATGGAGGCGATGATAGCCGGTGACATGGCTTGATGCGCCCGCGCCAGCACCCGCCTGCGCCACGCCCTGTTGCCAGCCCGCGATCACCGCAGGATGCTGGCTCAGTCCAAGATAGTCGTTACTGGAAAAGTGGCGATACATCTGACCGGCATGGCGGATCAGGCGCGTTTGGTTCTCTTCAATCACCCGCCGTTCACGCCAGCCATCTTCAGCCCGGCGCTGCGTCAGCGCCTGCTGCATGCGTTGCTGCCAGCTCATTACAGCGCCGCGTTATAGAATTTTTCTGTATCGGCGTGAAGCAGTTGCTCCGTTAGCTGCTGCTGTTGTGCATTGTCGCCGTTGTCAGTCTGGGTATGTTCAGGATTCAGCCCCAGCTTGCGGAACAACAGCATATCTTTATCTTCTTCCGGGTTCGGCGTGGTCAGCAGTTTGCATCCGTAGAAAATGGAGTTCGCACCTGCCATAAAGCACATCGCCTGGGTCTGCTCGCTCATCTGCTCACGGCCCGCCGACAGGCGAACATGCGAGGTCGGCATCATGATACGGGCGACGGCGATGGTGCGGATAAAGTCGAACGGCTCAACGTCATCATTCTCTGCCAGCGGGGTGCCTTTGACCTTCACCAGCATGTTGATCGGCACGCTTTCCGGCGGCGTAGGCAGGTTCGCCAGTTGCACCAGCAGGCCCGCGCGGTCGTTCACCGTTTCACCCAGGCCCACAATCCCGCCGGAACAGACTTTAATGCCCGCCTGGCGCACTTTACCCAGCGTATCCAGGCGTTCCTGATAGCTACGTGTAGTAATGATATTGCCGTAAAACTCCGGCGAGGTATCCAGGTTGTGGTTGTAGAAATCGAGTCCGGCACTGCCTAAACGCTGGGCCTGGCTGTCGCTCAGCGTGCCAAGCGTCATACAGGTTTCCATGCCCATCGCTTTAACGCCTTCCACCATTTTTTCCAGGTAAGGCATATCGCGGTCGCTGGGGTTTTTCCACGCGGCACCCATGCAGAAGCGGCTCGAGCCGGCAGCTTTGGCCTTTTGCGCGGAACGCAGTACCTCATCCACTTCCATCAGGCGCTCCGATTCCAGACCGGTCTTGTAACGGGCGCTTTGCGGGCAATATTTGCAGTCTTCAGGGCAGGCCCCGGTTTTGATCGACAGCAGCGTGCTGACCTGAACCTGACGGGGATCGAAGTGCTGGCGATGCACCTGCTGTGCCTCAAACATCAGTTCAAGAAAAGGCCGATCGAACAGCGCCTGCGCCTGGGCTATAGTCCAACGTTGTGACATTACATACTCCAAAAAAGGTGTCATCCCGACAGTTAACGTGGTTATACTTGTAAACTAAATCTTTTTATTTTGGTTTACAACTCCAATGTTTACTCCACAGGACGCTGAATTTGATCGCCAGCATATCTGGCATCCCTATACCTCAATGGCGCAGCCACTGCCCTGCTATCCGGTTGTTGCGGCTCGGGATTACCATCTGCAACTGGCAGATGGTCGCGAGCTGGTGGACGGGATGTCGTCATGGTGGGCGGCGATACATGGCTATAACCATCCGCGCCTGAATCGGGCGCTGCAACAGCAGATGGCGCAGATGTCCCATGTGATGTTCGGCGGCATTACCCATCCTGCCGCCGTGGCCCTTTGCCGTCAGTTAGTCACCATGACGCCAGACGCGCTGGAGTGCGTGTTTCTGGCGGATTCCGGCTCCGTTGCCGTCGAAGTGGCGATGAAGATGGCGCTGCAATACTGGCTGGGGCGAGGAGAAACGCGTCAGCAGTTTCTGACGCTCAAACGGGGTTATCACGGCGATACCTTTGCCGCAATGTCGGTATGCGATCCGGATAATTCCATGCACAGCCTGTGGCGCGGCTACCTGCCCGAGCACCATTTCGCTGAAGCACCGCAGTGCGGGTTTGATGATGAGTGGGAGGCGCGCGATGCTGAGGATTTTGTCCGGCTGATCCAGCAACATCAGAGCCAGTTGGCGGCGGTGATTCTGGAACCCGTGGTTCAGGGCGCAGGCGGGATGCGGTTTTATCATCCGCGCTATTTGCAGGTCGTGCGCGAATGCTGTGACCGCTATGGCATCCTGCTGATCGCCGATGAAATCGCCACCGGCTTCGGCCGCACCGGTAAGCTGTTTGCCTGCGAACATGCGGCGATTACGCCGGATATGATGTGTGTCGGAAAAGCCCTGACCGGCGGCACCATGAGCCTGGCCGCCACCCTCACGACGCGGGAGGTGGCCGATACCATCAGCCACAGTCCGGCGGGCTGTTTTATGCACGGCCCCACCTTTATGGCGAACCCGCTGGCCTGCGCTGTCGCAACAGAAAGCCTGGCGATGGTGCAGGAAGGCGACTGGCGTCATCAGGTTGCCGCAATAGAACATCAGCTACGTGACTCGCTGCTGCCCCTGCGCCACGCCCCCGAAGTGGCCGATGTTCGCGTGCTGGGAGCCATTGGCGTTGTGGAAACCCATCGCCCGGTCAACATGGCAGCCTTACAACAATTTTTTGTCAGCCAGGGCGTCTGGATTCGGCCGTTTGGTCGCCTGATTTATCTGATGCCACCTTATATCATCACGCCTGAGGCGCTGAATACGCTGGTCAATGCGATAGGTGCGGCGCTTGAGAAGCCGGCACACTTTCTTTCTTAATGTTTCAACGGCTGGACGTAAACCGGCTTTTGGTTAAGATGAAAAGGCAGTGACCATTAACGCAAGGAGATGTGATGCGAGTTTACAGCCAGGATTTACATGACGGCGACAAAATGCCGGAAAAACACGTTTTTAACGGAATGGGTTATCAGGGCGATAATCTTTCACCCCACCTGGCCTGGGAAGACGCACCAGAGGGCACCAAAAGTTTTGTGATCACCTGCTTCGATCCGGATGCGCCTACAGGCTCAGGCTGGTGGCACTGGGTGGTGGCGAATATTCCGGCCGACACGACATCGCTGCCGCAGGGAGCGGGTTCCGGTAAAGCCGCGTTGCCAGCCGGCGCGCTGCAGACACGCACCGATTTTGGCCAGGCCGGCTACGGCGGCGCGGCACCACCCGCCGGTGAAACCCATCGTTATATCTTCAGCGTTCATGCGCTGGATGTGGATAAAATCGAGGTTGATGAGGGTGCCAGCGGCGCGATGGTTGGATTTAACGTGCACTTTCACGTGTTAGCCAGCGCAGCGTTAACCGTTCATTACGTCTGATCGTCGCCTGACAATGCCGCTTCCGGTTAAACGTCTTACCGGAAGCGGCCATCCTGAACGTTACCCTGCCAGTTGATGAACCACCACCCACATTGGACCCTGTCCAACGGCGTAGCGGCCTACCGGCTTCAGTAATCCCTGTGGCGAGGTAATGTTATACACCTCAATGTGGTGCGACTTCTGCCCTGCCGCCACCAGGTACTGACCCGTATGATCGATATTGAACCCGCGCGGCTGGGTTTCCGTAGGCTGGAACCCTTCCCGCGTCAGAACGGCGCCGTCTTCGCTGATGCTGAACACCGTTAACATGCTGCTGGTGCGATCGCAGGCATACAGGAAACGGCCATCTGGCGTCAGATGAATATCCGCAGCCCAGCGGGTACCGGTAAAATCTGGCGGCATGATATCCAGCGTTTGCACCGACTCGACCTTGCCATGCGCATTGTTCAGCGCCCAGACCTCGACCGTGCTGTTGAGCTCATTGACGCTGTAGGCGTACTGTCCGTTGGCATGAAACGCCATGTGCCGCGGCCCGGCCCCTTCCGCCGTCGTGACCTGCTCTTGTGCATGCGGGGTTAACTGACCGTCAGCGCCAAGATCAAACAGGCAGATGCGATCCTGCTTCAGCGCAGGTACGTACAGCGTGCGATCGGCATTGTCGATATTGGCGGAGTGGCATCCCGCCAGACCGTTAATCACCTGGCTCGGTGCCTGTGGCACGCCGTCCTCGCCTATTGGGCTGATACTGACGCACGCATCGTTATAGGAACCACAAAACAGGAACCGGCCAGCATGGTCGGTGGAGATATGGGTCGGGCTTCCCGGCAGCGGTGCCTGTCCGGCTTCGGTCAGCGTGCCGTCCGGGGCGATGCGAAACGCCAGTACGCGGAAGTCGGGACGCACGCCTACATACAAGAAATCTTTTTTCGGACTCACCACCATAGGCTGAACCTGACCCGCAACGTCCGTAACCTGTAGTAGCGTCAAGGTGCCATCTTCATTCAACTGCCAGACATGGATTTGTTGACTCTCAGGACTGGCGGTGTAGACAACTTGCTTCATGTATTCTCCTTTTTCGCTGACTCATGTTGTTCTGCAGGTCACTGTAGCGCGTTTTTTTCTGTCTCGCTGGAATGATTTGTGCCCTGATTTTTGTTTCCGTACCCTGGTCGGGTGTAGACTTGCTGCTCTGCTAACCCATTCCGATGAGAGGATTAATGAGCTATCGTGTAATCGCCCTCGACCTTGACGGCACGCTGTTGACCCCGACGAAAACCATTCTGCCACAATCCGTGGAAGCGATTACGCAAGCGCGCAAGGCTGGCGTCAAGGTGATTATCGTGACCGGACGTCACCACTGCGCCATTCATCCTTTCTATCAGGCCTTAAATCTGGATACGCCCGCCATCTGCTGTAATGGCACCTATCTGTATGACTATCCGGCCAAAAAAGTGCTGGCTTCTGACCCGCTGGATGCGCAGGTTGCGCTACGCGTGATTGAGATGCTGGACGAACATCAGATTCACGGCCTGCTGTATGTGGACGATGCGATGCTGTATCAAACCCCGACCGGTCATGTGATTCGCACGCTGAAGTGGAGTGAATCGCTCCCGCCGCACCAGCGCCCCGTATTTACGCAGGTGGACAGCCTGGCGCAGGCCGCCAAAGAGGCGCAGTCGATCTGGAAGTTTGCCCTTTCCCACGAGAACACCGCAGAACTGCAGCAGTTTGCCCAGCGCGCAGAAGCCGAACTGGGGCTGGCCTGCGAGTGGTCATGGCACGATCAGGTTGACGTTGCGCGCGGCGGCAACAGCAAAGGGAAGCGCCTGGCGCAGTGGGTTGAGTCTGTGGGGCTGACGATGGATGACGTGATTGCGTTTGGCGATAACTACAACGACCTGAGCATGCTGGAAAACGTCGGGCTGGGCGTGGCAATGGGCAATGCGGACGACGTCATCAAGTCGCGGGCAAAAATGGTGACTGGCACCAACCTTGAAACGGGTATCGCCGACACGCTTTATCAGCACGTCCTGTCATGATGTCTGCCCCGGTGGAACAACATGCCACCGGGCACCTCAGGTCGTGACCGACACGCTTTTAATCTGCGCATACAGCCACTGTTGGGGCCGGATATTAAGCTCGTCGCGCGCCCAGGGCGAGATACGCGCCCACAGCTCACTGATGCCAATACGCAGCTTCACTTCAACCTGATCGCCTACCTCAATAAGCTCGACGACCTGCGCAGGCAGCACATTTCGGATGGAGCTGTTTTGCGCGGGTTGCAGCGTCAGTGAAACATCCGCCGAGGCAATGCGTATCCGCAACGGCGATTTAACCGGCAAATTGACCCGGCTGACCCAGATATGTTGATCGCCCAGAGACAGCGCCGACATGGGATAGTCCGGATGATGCTCCAGTACCTGCACACGCAGCACGCTGGTCAGATCGCTTGCGGGCAGCCATGGCCGCATCGCGCTGCTGCTCCAGACACGTTCTAGGGGACCAAAGGCTTTTACCTTTCCCGCATCCAGCACCAGCACGTTATCCGCCAACTGCAGTATCTCCTCCAGGCTATGGGAAACATACAACACGGGAATATCGACCTGCTTCGCCAGCGTCTGCAGGTAAGGCATCAGCTCACGCTTACGCGGCAAATCCAGTGACGCCAGCGGCTCATCCATGAGCAGGATATCGGGTGCGCTGAGCAAGGCGCGTCCGATGGCAACGCGCTGCTTTTCTCCGCCCGAGAGCGACAGCGGGAAACGGTTCAGTAAGGGGTTAAGGCCTAATAACGCCACCAGCGAATCGAACTGGCTTTTCATACTGACCGAGAGGCCGTAGCGTAAATTGCCCCGCACGCTGTAGTGCGGAAACAGCCGTGCGTCCTGAAAAACATAACCAATGTTGCGCTTTTCCGGCGGCAAGGCGACCTGCTGTTCTGCATCGAACAGTATCCGGTCATTAAGCTGAATGCGTCCACGCTGGGGCCGGGTTAAGCCGCCGATGGCATTAATCAATGAGGTCTTGCCCGCACCGGATACGCCGAATATCGCGGTGATGCCAGTGGCGGGAATCGTCACGTCAATCTCAAGCTGGTGCTCGCCCAGCCGTTGAGCAAAGTTAAGCGTCAGCATCAGGAGCCCATCCGTTTCCGGCCCCACTGCGCCAGCCATTCAGAAATCAGTAACGAGGCCAGCGCCAGAACGATCGCGATCACGCACAGACGTGCGGCGGCGCCTTCGGCACCCGGCGTTTCAATCAGCGTATACATGGCCAGGGGAATCGTGCGGGTTTCGCCAGGAATGTTAGACACAAAGGTGATAGTGGCACCAAACTCGCCAAGGGAACGGGCAAAGGCCAGCACCGTACCGACGATGATACCGGGCAGGGTTAAGGGCAGCGTAATGGTAAAAAAAACCCGCCAGCGCCCGGCACCTAACGTCCGCGCCGCCTGCTCCAGCCGGATATCCACCGCCTCCAGCGCCAGACGAATGGCCCGCACCATGAGTGGAAAGGCAATCACCGCCGAGGCCAGCGCCGCTCCACGCCAACTGAACGCGAAGCTAAAGCCAAACCAGTCATACAGTTTTTCACCGATGATACCGCGTCGGCCCAGACCTATCAGCAACAGATAACCCACCACCACCGGTGGCAGCACCAGGGGTAAGTGGATCACACTGTCGAGGATGGCTTTGCCGGGGAAGCGGCAACGTACCAGCACCCATGCCATCAGGATACCGAATGGCAGACTGCACAGCACGGCTATGCCTGACACCTGCAGACTGAGCATGACCGCCTGCCATTCAACATCGCTGAGTATCATTTTTTAGGCGTGAATCCGTATTGTTTGAACACTGCGGCCGCTTCCGGCCCTTTCAGGTAGTTATAGAAAGCCTTAACGGCCGCGTTGTCGCGATCTTTAACAATCGCCACAGGATATTCGACCGGTTTGTGACTGTCTTCCGGAAAGGTGCCCACCACCTGGACTTTTTTACTGGCCACGGCATCTGAGCCGTAAACAATGCCGTACGGGGTTTCATTACGCTCGACCAGTGCCAGTGCGGCACGCACATTATTGGCGCGCGCCAGTGCCGGGGACAGGGAAGACCAGGCACCCAGTTTCTGCAGCGCCTCTTTGGCATAGATGCCGGCCGGTACATGATCAGGATCGCCCACGGCCAGGCGTTCACCTTTCAGCAGGCTTTTCCAGTTGGTGTTATCGTTAATCGTCACCGGCTTGGCACCGTCGCTGCGCGGTGCAATCAGCACCAAGTCATTACCCAGCAGCGTATAACGGCTGGTGTCGATCATACTTTTTTTGGCAACGGCATCGTCCATCCACTGCTGATCGGCTGAGATAAACAGATCGGCTGGCGCACCCTGCTCAATCTGACGCGCCAGCACAGAAGAAGAAGCAAAAGATGACACCACCTCCGTGCCGTGCGCTTTTTTGTACTGTGCGGCTATCTCTTCCAGCGCGTTGGTTAATGAGGCGGCGGCAAAAACAGTCACTTTTTCGGCGGCCAGCGCCTGGCTGCTCAGGGAAACTGTTAATACTGCCGCCATACTCAAACGATAAAATGCGAAACGCATGATTTCTCTCCAGTGATCGTTATATATCGGATAATACAACGCATTATCTGACACCAGGACCAAATTAGCAAAAGCGGAGAGGAGACGTAATGCGGGGTAAAAACCACAACGTCCGCGCTGAGGCGGACGTTGCAGGAGAATTAATGCTGAGAGCGGGTCTTGTTATCGTCGCGGCGACCCGTTTTAGAGATAAGGTTGAACACTTCACCCAGGCCGTAAATCAGGCCTAACATGATTGCCATAACCACAGGTACCATGATCACCGCCACGGCGAGGCTTTTAATAAGTTCCAGCATGGAAAGTCCCACTTTGCGTATAAAGATGGGATTGTAACGGCTCAGTAAAATTTTGCGCAGTCCTTTTCGTGCTTTTACTTTGAGACGGAAAGCTCGCTATCATCTGCCCGATAACGCGATTCACTCTTTGCCGGAGCCACCATGCAAGCCGAACTCACCCTTCATATCCGCCTGCAGCAAAAACTGTTTGCCGATCCACGCCGCATTGAACTGCTAAAACGCGTGCAGCAAACCGGTTCGATCAGCCAGGGGGCGAAACTGGCGGGCATCAGTTACAAGAGCGCCTGGGATGCCATCAACGAGATGAATCAGCTGGCTGAACAGGAAATCGTGGCGCGCGCAACCGGCGGAAAAGGCGGCGGTGGCGCGCAGTTAACCCGCTATGGCGAGCGCCTGGTACAGCTGTTTGGTTTGATGGAAAAGATTCAGCAACATGCCTTTGATGCTTTGCAGCAGGATAGCCTGCCGCTGGACAGCCTGCTGGCCGCTATTGCCCGCGCCTCGTTGCAAACCAGCGCGCGTAATCAACTGTTTGGCACGGTAACAGACAACGACGCACAGCACGTTGTGCAGCACCTGACCATTCTGCTCTCCGACGGCCTAACCCGGCTCAAGGTCGCCCTCACCGAGCGCAGTGCGGAACGCCTGCAGCTTAAGAGCGGTAAAGAGGTGCTGGTGCTGATCAAAGCCCCCTGGATCAGCCTTCATACTCAACCCACTCAGGCAGAGAATCAGCTTGCCGCCACGATAAGCGCTATCGAGCGTGGCGAGCAGGTCAGTGAAGTCCTGATGCGCCTGCCGGGCGGTGAAACGCTGTGCGCCACGCTGGATAACAGTGAAATCGAACGGCGGCAGTGGCAGCCCGGCAACGCCGTGATCGCCAGCTTCAGCGCCAGCCATGCCATCGTCGCGTCGTTGCGTTGATGTGTTATCCTGGTTTGACTTCATCCGATGCAGTGGCTAAAACAACGGTTAACGCTGCAAAAAATGGAACGAATCATGGCTTCATTGCAAATTTCGCAAGGCATATTTCATCTTAATGATACCCGGGTGCTGTCTCTGGCCGATGTTCATCTGCAACGCGGTGAACGCTGGGCCTTTGTTGGCGCCAACGGCAGCGGCAAATCGTCGCTGGCCCGCGCCCTGTCAGGTGAGCTACTGCCGCTGTCAGGTGAGGTTAGGCGTGATTTCCAGCGTCCCAGCCGCCTCTCTCTGGAGCAACTTCAACAGTTGGTCGCCGATGAATGGCAACGAAATAATACCGATCTGCTGAGTGAGGGTGAGGATGACACCGGCCGTACCACGGCTGAAATCATTCAGGATGAGGTCAAAGACAGGACGCGCTGTGAACACCTGGCGGCGCAGTTTGGTATCACCGGCCTGCTTAACCGCCGTTTTAAATACCTGTCAACGGGTGAAACGCGTAAAACGTTGCTGTGCCAGGCGTTAATGAAGCAGCCTGACCTGCTGATCCTGGATGAGCCTTTTGACGGTCTGGATGTGGATTCACGCGCCAACCTGACAGCCACCCTGAATAACCTGCAGCAGGCAGATTTTACCCTGGTGCTGGTGCTTAACCGCTTTGACGATATTCCGGATTATGTTGACCAGGTTGGCGTGCTGGCCGAATGCAGCCTGACGCACGTCGGGCCGCGTGAGGCGATTCTGGCGCAGGCGCTGGTCGCACAGCTGGCACGCAGTGAGCAGTTGGACGGGATGGCACTGCCAGAGGCCGATGTCGCGGATGCGCTTCCCCAGTTGGCCGATAATGCGCCACGGGTCATCCTGCGTAACGGCGTGGTGTCCTATAACGACCAGCGCATCATTGACGGGCTTAACTGGCAGGTTAATGCTGGTGAGCACTGGCATATTATTGGGCCGAACGGCGCGGGCAAATCGACATTGCTCAGCCTGGTCACCGGCGATCATCCGCAGGGCTACAGCAATGATTTAACCCTGTTCGGCCTTCGCCGCGGCAGTGGGGAAACCATCTGGGATATCAAACAACATATTGGCTATGTCAGCAGCAGCCTGCATCTTGATTACCGGGTGAGCGCCAACGTGCGCACCGTGATTTTATCCGGCTTTTTTGACTCTATTGGGCTTTATCAGGCCGTCTCCGATCGACAAATGGCCCTGGCGCGTCAGTGGCTGGCGCTGCTGGGTATGGATTCAGCGATGGGCGATATGCCCTTCCACGGTTTATCCTGGGGACAACAACGGCTGGTGTTAATCGCCCGGGCGCTGGTTAAACATCCTACCCTGTTAATACTTGATGAACCGTTACAGGGATTGGATCCGCTTAATCGTCAGTTAGTGCGACGTTTTGTCGATATCTTAATTGGTGAAGGACGAACCCAGTTGCTGTTCGTGTCCCACCATGCGGAAGATGCTCCCCAATGTATTACTCACCGGCTGCATTTTGTGGCGCAGCCTGAAGGCGGTTATCGCTACCGGCAGGACAGCGTTTGACCTTATCAACGCCGTCACCCCGGCGTTGTTTCCCCTATAATGTAAGCGTTACCATTTAAACCCACTTTTTATGTGCGCAATGTGCCAATTCGCCTTTAAATAAGAATATTCAGCTTGTGTAAACGATACCACTTATCCAGACTGGATCACGTTTTCAACGCGGCTGATGTGCTACGTTTTATCGATGCCTTTTTTATTTTGACGCTGACCAGGATGCAACATGGAAAAATTTAACCCGGCCGATCATCCCCATCGCCGTTACAATCCCCTGACTGACCAGTGGATTTTGGTTTCTCCTCATCGTGCCAAACGTCCCTGGCAGGGTGCCCAGGAAACGCCTGCGGTGAATACGCTGCCGTCGCACGATGCTGACTGTTTTCTGTGTGCGGGCAACACGCGCGTTACAGGTGATGTGAATCCTGATTATCAAGGCACCTACGTTTTTACCAATGACTTCGCGGCCTTGATGACGGATACGCCAGACGCGCCAGAAAGTGATGACATGTTGATGCGTTGCGAAAGCGCGCGCGGTACCAGCCGTGTCATCTGCTTTTCGCCCGATCACAGTAAAACGCTGCCAGAAATGTCCCTGAGCGCACTGAAAGAAGTCGTCCGCACCTGGCAACAACAAACGGCAGAACTGGGTCAGCACTACCCGTGGGTACAGGTCTTTGAGAACAAGGGCGCCGCCATGGGCTGCTCCAATCCCCATCCACATGGACAAGTCTGGGCCAACAGCTTTCTGCCTAATGAAGCCCAGCGTGAAGACGATCTTCAGCGCCGCTACTTTGCCCAAAAGGGCTCGCCGATGCTGATGGATTACAGCGCGCGTGAACAGCAGGATGGCAGCCGTACCGTGGTAGAAACGGACCACTGGCTGGCCGTGGTGCCGTGGTGGGCAGCCTGGCCGTTTGAAACCCTGCTGTTGCCAAAAACCCATGTTAAGCGCCTGACCGATTTGACCGATGCGCAGCGTGACGATCTGGCTAACGCCATCAAGCGCCTGACCAGCCGTTACGACAATCTTTTTCAGTGCTCCTTCCCCTACTCCATGGGCTGGCACGGCGCGCCGTTCAACGGTGAAGACAATGAACACTGGCAGTTGCACGCCCACTTTTATCCCCCGCTGCTGCGTTCAGCAACGGTGCGCAAATTTATGGTCGGCTACGAGATGCTGGCTGAAACCCAACGCGATTTAACCGCAGAACAGGCAGCAGAACGCCTGCGTTCCGTGAGCGATATTCATTTCCGTGAGGCACAACAATGAGCTTAAAAACCATCACGCAGCAGGTTTTTACTGAAACCTTTGGCTATGCGCCAACCCACGCGATTCAGGCCCCAGGCCGCGTCAATTTGATTGGCGAGCACACCGATTACAACGACGGTTTCGTGCTGCCTTGTGCCATCGATTACCAAACGGTTATCGCCTGTGCGAAGCGTGACGACCGCCAGGTTCGTGTCGTCGCCGTCGATTACGATCAGGCGCAGGACACCTTTGCGCTGGATGCGCCGATTACCAGCGTAAAAGAACCCATGTGGGCGAACTATGTTCGCGGCGTCGTGAAGCATTTACAGCAACGCGCGCCGGATTTTAGCGGTGTCGATATGGTGATCAGTGGCAACGTGCCACAGGGTGCGGGCCTCAGCTCTTCTGCCTCCCTGGAAGTGGCTGTCGGGACGGTTTTCCAGCAGCTGTTTAACCTGGCGCTGGACGGTGCGGCGATTGCGGTGAACGGTCAGGAAGCCGAAAACCAGTTCGTGGGCTGTAACTGCGGCATCATGGATCAGCTGATTTCCGCGCTGGGTCAAAAAGATCATGCCATGCTGCTGGATTGCCGGACGCTCGGCACCCGGCCGGTTTCTATGCCGGACGATATTGCCGTGGTTATCATTAATTCCAACTTCCGCCGGAGTCTGGTGGGCAGCGAATACAATGTCCGCCGTGAGCAGTGTGAAACCGGCGCGCGCTTCTTTAACAAAAAGGCGCTACGGGATGTTGAACTCGCTGAGTTTAACGCCGCGGAATCTCAGTTAGATCCCCAGGTCGCTAAGCGCGTACGTCATGTCATCACCGAAAATGCCCGTACGCTGGAGGCCGCCGAGGCGCTCTCTCGTGGTGATTTAGCGCGCATGGGCGAACTGATGGCCGAATCTCACGCATCAATGCGTGATGACTTTGAAATTACCGTGCCACCGGTCGATACGCTGGTCGAGATTGTTAAAGCCGAGATCGGCGATCGTGGCGGTGTCCGTATGACCGGCGGCGGTTTTGGCGGTTGTATTGTTGCTTTGATGCCGCTTGAGCTGGTGGATCAGGTGCAGGCCGCCGTCGCCAGCCAGTATGAAGCCAAAACGGGCATCAAGGAGACCTTCTACGTTTGTAAAGCATCAGAAGGAGCAGGCCAATGTTAAGCGATGTCAATTCCCATGCGCCGGACGGTCAGCCGTGGCGCATCACCGTGCTGCGCAATGCCAATGGCATGATTGCCACCTTTATGGACTGGGGCGCGACCTGGTTATCGGCGCGGGTGCCGTTGCAGGATGGTCACGTACGTGAAGCATTGCTTGGCTGCGCAACGCCTTCCGATTACCTGCATCAGGATGCTTATCTGGGTGCCACGGTAGGCCGTTATGCTAACCGTATCGCCAGCGCAAAACTGACTAAAACAGGCCGGCAGTTGGCCGCGAATCAGGGCGACCACCAGCTACACGGTGGTCCTGAGGGGTTTGATAAACGCCGCTGGCAAATCGTCAGCCAGTCAGAAAGTGAAGTGCATTATCGACTCGACTCGCCCGATGGCGATCAGGGCTATCCCGGCAATCTTATTGCTGATTTACGCTATGTCCTGGACGACAATAATTGCCTGTCGATTCACTATCAGGCGAAGTGCGATCAGCCCTGCCCGGTCAATCTGACCAATCATGCTTACTTTAATCTTGACGCGCATCATGGCGATGCACGTCAGCATCGATTACAACTGCACGCCGATCGTTACCTGCCCGTGGATAGCGAGGGGATTCCCAACGGACCACTTAAGGCGGTGGACGGCACCAGTTTCGATTTCCGTCAGGCCAAAAGCATTGAGCAGGATTTTCTTGCCGATGACGACCAGAAGGCGGTCAAAGGCTATGACCATGCTTTCCTGCTCAACAGCGCAGGCGATGACAGTCAGCCTGCTGCTGAGTTGTGGTCGCAGGACGGTAAACTGCAGTTAAGCGTCACCACCTCGGCGCCGGCATTGCAGTTCTACAGCGGTAACTATTTGGCCGGTACGCGCGCCCGGGAGCAGGAACGCTATACTGCGTTTCAGGGGATCGCGCTGGAGAGTGAATTTTTACCGGATTCACCTAATCATCCCGAGTGGCCACAGGATGATTGCTGGTTACAGCCGGGAGATCGTTGGGAATCCGTCACGCGCTATCGCTTTACGCCACGCTGAGCAACCGGGTGAAAAACGCGCAGTGCGTCACAGACAGACTTACGCAGTGCGCTGTTTTCCGCTATGGTAGAACGCAATTGGTCAGCCAACGGGCTGGCGACAGCAGGTTTCCATTATCTCAGAAACATCAAGTATTAAGGAGTTAAGCTATGGCTGTAACTAAGCTGGTTCTGGTGCGACACGGCGAAAGCCAGTGGAACAACGAAAACCGCTTCACCGGATGGTATGATGTAGACCTTTCTGACAAGGGCCGTACCGAAGCTAAAGCAGCCGGACAGCTGCTGAAGAAAGAAGGTTTCGTGTTTGATTTCGCGTACACCTCCGTGCTGAAACGCGCCATTCACACCCTGTGGAATGTGCTGGATGAGCTGGATCAGGCCTGGCTGCCCGTTGAAAAATCCTGGCGTCTGAATGAACGTCACTATGGCGCGTTGCAGGGTCTGGATAAAGCAGAAACCGCCGCCAAATACGGCGACGAACAGGTAAAACAGTGGCGCCGTGGCTTCGCGGTAACCCCGCCAGAGCTGGATCGTAGCGATGAGCGTTTCCCTGGACACGACCCGCGTTATGCTTCGCTGAAGCCTGAGCAGCTGCCGACCACCGAAAGTCTGGCCCTGACCATCGAACGCGTCATTCCTTACTGGAACGAATCCATTCTGCCGCGTATCAAAAGCGGTGAGAAAGTGATTGTTGCTGCACACGGCAACTCACTGCGTGCCCTGGTGAAATACCTGGACAACCTGAGCGAAGATGAGATTCTTGAACTCAATATTCCGACCGGCGTACCGCTGGTTTATGAGTTCGATGAAAACTTCAAACCGATCAAACGCTACTACCTGGGTGATGCTGACGAGATCGCAGCTAAAGCCGCAGCCGTGGCGAATCAGGGTAAAGCGAAGTAAGTTTTGCTTCTCTGTAAAAAGGGCCAGACACTGTCTGGCCCTTTTTTATTGCGCCCTGTTAACCGCGACGCTGTTTGACCGCATCGGCCAGTTGACGCAGCACCTTCTCGGTATCGTCCCAGCCAATACAGGCATCCGTCACGCTCTTGCCGTATATCAGCGGTTCGCCGCTTTCCAGGCTCTGATTCCCTTCAACCAGATGGCTTTCAATCATCACGCCGATAATGCCGCGCTCGCCATTGATCATCTGTTGCGCCACATCATCTGCTACCAGCATCTGTTTCTGAAACTGCTTGCTGCTGTTGGCATGGCTGAAGTCGATCATCACCTGCTGCGGTAAACCGGCTTTTTCCAGACCGGCTTTAACTGCACTGACGTGCGCGGCGCTGTAGTTCGGTTCTTTACCACCACGCAGAATAATATGGCAGTCGCCGTTGCCGCGGGTTTCCACGATCGCAGAGTGCCCGTATTTGGTGACTGACAAGAAACAGTGCGGTGAACTGGCGGAGTTAATGGCATCAATCGCCACTTTGATGGTGCCGTCCGTGCCGTTTTTAAACCCGACCGGGCAGGAAAGGCCAGAAGCCAGTTCGCGGTGAACCTGTGATTCAGTGGTGCGTGCGCCGATCGCGCCCCAGCTCATCAGATCGGCAACGTACTGCGGCGTGATCATGTCCAGAAACTCGCCAGCGGCAGGCAGACCAGAATCGTTAATCTCTACCAACAGCTTACGCGCCAGACGCAGGCCGTCGTTCAACTGGAAGGAACCATCCATATAAGGATCGTTGATTAGCCCTTTCCAGCCGACGGTGGTACGCGGTTTTTCGAAGTAAACGCGCATCACGACTTCCAGTTCACCCTTAAGCTGTTCCCGCAGGGTTAACAGACGCGCAGCATAGTCTTGTGCGGCTTCGGTATCATGAATGGAGCAAGGCCCAATCACCACCAGCAGACGATCGTCTTCCCCTTTCAGAATCTGGTGAATCGCCTGGCGAGCCTGCGAAACGGTCTGCGCAGCACGGTCGGTTGCAGGGAATTTTTCCAGTAAGGCTACGGGTGGCAGGAGTTCTTTGATCGCTTTAATGCGTAAATCATCGTTCTGGTAATTCATACTCATTCCATATAATTTCTGGCCCGGCGCCCGCCGGACACAACCCAGCCAATGTAGCCCGAAGCGCACAGGGTGTAAATTCCTGATGAACGTATAATGTATGCGTGAAATTTGCATAAATGGGTTATGCGTCTAGACTTTTAAAGGTAACCACTGAGGAACGGTGACTTACTTTTATTAATACCTGTCTTTAAGCTAACCAGCGAAATTTTATTTCGCTCAGGGCGCTTTTTCTCTGAACCAAACATCGCAGCGGGTTAGAGACAGCAAATATCATTTATTAACGGGAGCATAATGATGAATAAGTTTGCAATAATTTTTCTGACGGCAGCAATGACTCTTGGCAGTGGCGCAGCAATGGCTGCTAACGGAAACTCTAACCAGGCCGCCGCCGCAGGCGCAGTAGCTGGCGGTGCTAACGAGAACCTGCCACCGAACAAAGTCGATAACAGCAAAATTAATAACACAGGCACCGAGAAATCGTCTCCGACCGCTGACAGCACGTCCAGCAGCAAACATATGACGGCTGACGAGATTGATAAGAATACCCAGTGTAAAGACGGCAAATGCCCTGATATGAATAAAAAAGTTCATACCAAAAAAGGTGGCGGTCACGTTAATACCAAAACCGACGGCACCACGCAGTAAGACCGGACGGTTGAGTTGATAAGGAGAGCCTGGCTCTCCTTTATTTTATCCTGCCGTAACTTCCGCTATGCTGAGCCTGTTAAATTAACAGGGAAATGTTCATGGCCTCACTGCTTCTGATAGACGATCATCCACTGGTTGAAGTAGCACTTGAAGCTGCGTTGGCTAAATCACCGATTCCCATGCAACTTTTTTCCGCCAGCAGCGAACAGTCCGCCCGCCCTTTTCTGCAATTGCCACCCGATATTATCGTGCTGGACATCGGCTTACCCGATGGTGACGGGCTGGAGATCTTGCGCCGCCTGAAAATCCATTTACCCGACTGCCCGGTTCTGATTTATTCAGCCCAGCAAACCCGCCACTACGTCAGGCGAGCCCAGGCGCTGGGTGCCGCTGGCTATGTGGTGAAGAGCCAGCGCATGGAGCAGTTGCTGAGTGCGATTCTGGCGGTGCTCGGTGGACATGCCACCTTCCCCGACTGTCCCGACGAGCCGGAACTGCCGTTAACCAGTAAAGAACGTCAGATACTGGCTTTGCTGGCCAGTGGATTATCCAACCTGCAAATTGCCGAGCGACTGCATATCAGTAACAAAACCGTCAGCACCCATAAAAAGAACATCCTGGAAAAGACCGGTGCCCACTCTGTGGTTGAGTTAGCCGATTTGTGGAAAGCACAGCAGTGATACGCTGGCTGCTGCTTCTGCTGCTCTTTACCTCGCTGGCCTACGGCGACGTGCGCCCGGTCAGCAGCATCAACTTGCCCATGATGATGCCGATGAAAGGTGCTGAGCTGATGCAGGGCAAAGTGCTGCGAGTCGGTCTGCTGGAGGAGAATAACGCCCCCTGGACGATGCTGGTCGGTAAAGACCTTTATGGCATCGATGCCGATTACCTGGCGGCGCTGCATCAGTTAACCGGTGCGCAGTTCACGCTCCGTTTATATGCCACTCAGGCAGACTTATTGCGCGCGCTGCACGACGGACAGATTGATTTTGCGTTGGGAATGATAGCCCCGCCTTTAGCCATGAATACGCTGGCCAGTGACAGCTGGTTTAGCAGCCCGTTGCGCATTTATCGTAACCAGCAGAACCAGCGTGCCGTGATGTTCAACAGTCATAATGCCCAACTGGCAATCAGCCAACTCACGCTGGCACAACTGCCACCGGCGCTGGCAGCCCGCCATCAGTGGCGCACCTACGGCAGCGATCTTCAGGCGCTCTATACGTTGCTGAATCAGCAGAACGATTATGTGGTGGCAGATGAAACCAGCGCCGGTTTCTTGCTAAGCCAGTTACAGCAGGGGCAAATTTATCAGATTGCCTCCGGTATCGATGCCGGACAGCTCAACCTGCGCGCCGTCGCACGCGATCCGGCGCTTATCGAATGGCTGAATCAAAGCCTGCGCCAGCTTCCCGCCGAGCTGATGAGCACCCTGCAGGCGCGCTGGAGCAGCAACCTTCCCCGCTATCAGGACACGCAGACCCTGATGCTCAGCGCCAGCGAGCGCGAGTGGATGACGAACCACCCGATCGTTGCTTACGCGGCTGAAGCGGATAACTATCCCTGGAGTTACCGGGACAGTAACGGCACTGCCCGCGGCTACGGGATCGACCTGCTTAACGCCATCGCCCAAAGCACAGGATTACGTTTTACCCCGCGCTGGGTCAGTAACCCTCAGCAGGCTGCCAGCCAGCTGGCTCAGCATCAGGTTATGTTGCAGCTGATGCAGCCGCTTAACGGTGAAACCCAAAGCACCAGCCTGCCCGTCTGGCGCGCGCTGTGGGGCATTTATATCCGCCAGCCAGCTGGCTGGTCGCACTGGAGCGATGTGGCGGGCAAGCGCATAGGTATTCTGCAGGATGACCTGGCGCAACGCCTTATCCCTGAGAATATGCAGGTTCAACGTTATGTTGACCGAAACAGCCTGTACGATGCGCTGGCAGCCGGTCAGATTGACGCCTTAGTCGATAACGTGCTGTCCGCGCGCTGGCGGATTGCCAGTCGTAACGATCCGCAGATTCATCTGGCCTTTGCCGCCAGCGATATTGCCTGGCCCATTGCGGTTGGCATCGCATCCGATCAACCCGTACTGCGTTCACTGCTGGATCGCGCGTTGCAGCAGATCCCCGTCGAGACACAAAATCAGATGCGCGATCGCTGGTCAATGCCACCTCAGCCTGGCAGCGTTACCGCCATGCGCGTCCTGCCGGTAGCCGTTCTGGTGGCGGCCGGTGTTGCCATCGTTATTTTGCTACTGCTGCTTGCCCGACGTTACTGGCAGCAGCGGCGCGATCGCCAACAACGTGAGCAGGCCGAACGCGCCAACGCCATGAAAAGCCAGTTTTTAGCCACGGTCAGTCACGAGCTGCGCACGCCCATGCAGGCGATACTGGGCTTGCTGGAGCTGGAAAAACAGCAGCGATCCAGTGAAAATCTGCAGCTTCTGCACCGTAGCGCGCAGTCACTGATGACGCTGCTTAACGATCTTCAAGATCACGCCCGTATTGAAAATAACAGCTTTACCCTGTCGCCGCGTCCGCTGGCGCTGGCCCCCTGGCTGGCGCAGCAGCGCCATTTTTATCATCCGTTGATGCGCCCGGACGGCCCGCGTCTGCATGTTGAAGCGCTGACGCCACTGCCTGACGCGGTGATGATGGATGCCGATCGCCTGCAGCAGGTGGTGAACAATCTCATCACCAACGCATTTAAATTTACCCGCCAGGGCCTGATTCGTCTGACGCTATCGGCCACGGACATGCTGCAGCTAACCGTCAGCGACAACGGCAGCGGAATCCCGCTGGAGGAGCAGCCTAAACTGTTCGATCCCTGGTATCAGGCACCCTCGGGTAAAACCGTATCGGTCCAGGGCAGCGGTTTAGGGTTGTTTATTTGTCGGGAGATGGTGCAACGCATGGGTGGCGATATTTCCCTGCATTCTGTGCCTGGCAAAGGCACGGAGGTGACCATCACCCTGCCGCTGATCCCCTGCGATCGGCTTCCGGATAGCGATCCAACTGCCCTGCCGGGCTTTCCTGGCCTGCGCGTAGCGGTGGTAGACGATCATCCTACGAACCTGATCGTGATGGAGCAGCAGCTTGCCCGCTTCGCGATTCAGGCGGATTGTTTTGAACAGGGTCGCGACCTGCTGCTGGCCGATGCGCAGCGCCCTTACGACCTGCTGTTTATCGATCAAATGATGCCGCGCCCTGATGGCACGCTCCTGTTGCGCCTGTTGCGTCGTCGTCAGCGTCAGCGCGGCGGCGTGCAGTTACGGGTGCTGTGTTCAGCCGACGCCCAGTTACTTAACGTGCAGTTGGGTGAGCATGAACGCGTGCTGATTAAACCGGTGCAGCTACAGGATATCGGCGAGGTGCTGACGGCCTTTCATGACGATCCACTGGCATCACTGGATGACAACCTGTGGCAGCTGGCGCAGCAAAACGAGAAATTTCTTAACCGCCTGGGCAAAACGTTACGTGATACCCTGGAGAAGGACCTGGCACAACTGCACGCCGCACATCAGGCAGGTGACGCTATGCAGTTAGCCGAGTCAGCACACCGTATGAAAGGAAGCTGGCTTTTGATAGGTATTGAAGAAGGGGCAACGCTTTGTCAGCAGCTGTCGGACAAGGCGAAGCAACATCAGGCTCTCTCCGCTGAGTGGCAATTGCTGATATCATTGACCGACAGGTTATTACTCAAACTGGAAACATATGGCACACACGCACTCTCATAGCGGTCAGGACACCAACCGTAAGCGCCTGATGGCGGCCTTTGCCGTGACGGCCCTCTTTATGGTGGCAGAAGTCATTGGCGGCTGGATTTCTGGCTCGCTGGCCCTTCTGGCCGACGCCGGTCATATGCTGACCGATGCCGCTGCGCTGCTGATGGCCTTACTGGCAGTCCAGTTCGCTAAACGCAAACCCAGCGATCGTCATACTTTTGGTCTGCTGCGGCTCACCACACTGGCAGCCTTTGTTAACGCCATTGCCCTGATCCTGATCACCCTGCTGATCGTCTGGGAGGCCATTGAGCGCTTTTCCCATCCGCAGCCAATTACCGGCGGCCTGATGCTGGGCATCGCCATTGGCGGTTTACTGGCTAATATTCTCTCGTTTTGGCTGCTGCATCACGGCAGTGAAGAGAAGAACCTGAACGTGAGGGCGGCAGCCTTACATGTGATGGGCGACCTGCTGGGTTCGGTTGGTGCCATCATTGCCGCGGTGATCATTCTGCTCACGAACTGGACGCCCGCTGACCCCATTTTATCGATTCTGGTGTCACTGCTGATACTGCGTAACGCCTGGGCATTGCTGCGGGAAAGTTTTCACGAGCTGCTGGAAGGCGCACCTGATTCACTGGACGTGAATCAGCTCAGACGCGATCTGAAGCGTCAAATCGCCGAAGTGCGCGATGTCCATCATGTGCACGTCTGGCAGGTAGGCGAGAAGCCGGTATTAACGCTGCACGTGCAGGTTATCCCGCCACGGGATCATGACGGCCTGCTGCGCCGCATTCACACTTACCTGCACGACCATTACCAGATTGAACACGCGACGGTACAGATGGAGTTTCAGCCCTGTGTCGGACCGGATTGCGCACTGAACACGCCGGTAATTGAGGGTGCTCACCACCATCACGAGCACGGTGAGCACGCGCATCATCACTGAGCAGACAGCGCACGAGAACCCTGTTTTCGTGCGCTGATTATCCACATCCTTGAGCCGTTCAGCGCAATCAACGTCAAAATGGCATATTCCAGCGCCATGGCGTAAACCCCCTGGCGGGCAAAAATCATCACGCTAATCACGTTGATAATCACCCACAGCAGCCAGTTCTCCACGTACTTCCTCGTCATCAGCACCATGGCCACAATCGACAGCACCATCAGGCAGGAATCCCAGAACGGAAACGCATCCGGCTGCAGTGTCGGCATGGCCACGGCAAAGCCCGCCGCGTTCATAATGGCGACCGTAATTCGGGTAAGAAATGCAAATACCGGATCGATATACACCGTCATTAAGGCCACCGCGATGACGCAGCCAACAGCCCAGCCGATGGCTTTTGTCCGCGGCAGCCAGCGTATGGTTAACGCCGCCTGATTGTCAGATGTTTGTCGACTCCAGGCGTACCAGCCATAGACATTGGCCGCGAAGAAGAACAGTTGTAGCAGCAGGCTGGCGTAGAGTTGGATCTGGAAAAAGATCACCGCAAACAGCGTGACGTTGATCAGACCAAAGGCGTAGTTAACAATCTTTTCCAGGCTGGCCAGCCAGATGCACAGCAGGCCAGCGAGCGTTCCGACAGCTTCGATCCATGACAGATCGTACCCCGTGGCGCCAAGAGGGATGTGAACCAAAATATTCTGCGTGCTAAAAAAATCCATATGAGGCACCTGTTAACGACGCGCGTTACGCGTTTCCTTTCACGTTATGTTTAAGATCTGCAGCAAAGGATAGCATACGGTTAAGCGGCACCAGCGCGGCTTCCCGCAGGGCCGCCTCCACCTGAATCTCATGAGCCTGACCACCGGACTCCAGCGCATCGGCGATGGCTTTCAGGCCGTTCATCGCCATCCAGGGGCAGTGCGCACAGCTGCGGCAGGTGGCGCCCTCACCGGCTGTTGGCGCTTCCAGCAATATTTTGTCGGGCACCGCCTGCTGCATCTTATAAAAAATGCCGCGATCGGTGGCGACGATCATCTGGGGATGGGGCAAGGTTTTAGCGGCCTGAATCAGCTGGCTGGTTGAGCCAACCGCATCGGCCAGATCCACGATGGCCTGGGGCGACTCGGGATGAACCAATACCGCTGCATCGGGATACAGCGCTTTCATTCGCTGGAGCGCCTGGGTTTTGAACTCGTCATGGACAATACAGGCACCCTGCCAGCATAAAACATCGGCGCCGCTTTTCTGGGTGACGTAGCGCCCCAGATGCCGATCGGGTGCCCAGATAATTTTTTCCCCCAGGCTATCCAGATGTTCTATCAATTCCACGGCAATGCTGGAGGTGACCACCCAGTCGGCGCGCGCTTTTACCGCCGCCGAGGTATTGGCATACACCACCACCGTACGATCGGGATGGGCATCACAAAAAGCGTTAAATTCGTCAATCGGGCAGCCCAGATCCAGCGAGCACTCGGCTTCCAGCGTGGGCATCAGTACCGTTTTTTCCGGGCTGAGGATTTTGGCCGTTTCCCCCATAAACCGCACCCCGGCCACCAGCAGCGTACTGGCGGTGTGATGGCTGCCAAAACGCGCCATTTCGAGCGAGTCAGAGACACAGCCGCCGGTTTCTTCTGCCAGGGCCTGAATCTCCGGATCGGTGTAGTAATGCGCCACCATCACGGCATTGCGGGCTTTCAGCAACGCTTTGATTTTTTCCCGATAAAAGGTTTTTTGCTCGTCGTTCAGCCGGGCAGGCTTGGGCGGAAAAGGATAAACCGCGTTTTCAGGATCGAAGATTGTACTCATGACACCGCTCTCGTTCTGTAAAATTAACGAAAATCGCCGGTTATGGCTTAACAGGACGTAAATACTGCCATCGTGTTTTATATGCTAAACACGATAGCGGAAAAGCGGCGGAGTGTCGTGTTTTATTTCGCGGTCATGTTGAAGAGAGCCCCACCAAGCCCGGCTGTGGTGCTTCCAGCTGGAGTAAAAACGCTTTGACCGCCAGCCCGCCTGCAAAGCCGGTCAGTTTGCCGTTGGTCCCAATGACACGATGACAGGGCGCGACAATCGACAACGGGTTTCGACCGTTAGCTGCCCCCACCGCGCGCACCGCGGCAGGATGACCAATCTGCTCGGCAATTTGCCGATAGCTGCGCGTTTCACCAAAAGGAATGTTCAGTAATGCCTGCCACACTTTTATCTGGAATGCCGTGCCGGCGAAATCCAGTGGCAACGTAAAGCGCTGGCGCGTCCCCGCAAAATATTCGCGCAACTGGGTTTCCGTTTCCTGAAGCACCGGATGGTTATCGTCCCGCTCTACGGGCGATAAGCGAGGATGCCTGCGTACTTCGTCTTGCCACAAAATAGCCGCCAGGCCACGATCGCTGGCAATCAGCGTCAGCTCTCCCACCGGGGTTGTTACAGGTTTGCAGTAATACATGCGGTTCCTCCCATCACAATTCTGTCTGGCATTATCGCATTTTTTTAGCGCTAAACTGGCTGTTTTCGGTCATTACAATAAACTGATGTGCTGTCCGAAAACAGCCAGTCAACCCTTTCTGCCAGCGCTACGCTGTCGCTATTTGCCGGAGAGAAACCATGTTTGATCCAGATACGGCTTACCAGGCGCTAACGTCGCGGGATACGCGTTTTGACGGCGTATTTTTTGTTGGCGTAACCTCAACCGGCATTTACTGTCGCCCGATATGTCCGGTTAAGCCGCCGATGAAAAAAAACTGTCTGTTCTTCAGCAGCGCGGAAGCCGCGGAGAAAGCCCGTTTTCGCCCCTGCCTGCGCTGTCGTCCTGAGCTGGCACCGGGCAATGCGCCCGTAGACAATGCGCACAGAGTGGCCGATCGCCTGGTGCAGCGCATCGAAGAAGGTTTGCTGGAAGAGCATACAGGGCTGGACGATATCGCCACCGAGTTTGGCATCAGCGCACGTCAACTGCGCCGGATTGTGCACCAGGAGCTGGGCGTTACCCCGCTGGAGCTTAAACAGACACGTCGCATGTTACTGGCTAAACAGCTGCTGACCGAAACCACCCTGTCGGTGACCGATATTGCCTATGCCAGCGGTTTTGGCAGTTTGCGGCGCTTTAATGACGTGTTCCAGGCCCGCTATCGTATGACGCCGGGTGCTTTACGTAAAACGGCTGCGCAGTCCGTTCAGCAGCCTGGCGATACCATGCAGTTACAGCTCAGCTATCGTCCGCCTTACGACTGGCAGGCGATGCTGGATTTTTTGCAGTTACGGTTGATGAAAGAGATCGAGAGCGTTGAGGGGCAAACCTATCGACGGACCGTCGTGCTGGGTCAATATCGTGGCTGGGTCAGCGTGTCGAACCTTCCGGCTAAGCAGGCGCTCAAGGTCGAGTTCACCCCGTCTCTGACGCCCGTGCTGCCAGCGCTACTGCGCCGCCTGCGCGATCTTTTTGACCTGAACGCCCAGCCACAACGCATTGCTGCCCACCTGCAGCAGGACCCGCTGCTGGCACAAAGCCTTCATGACTTTCCCGGCCTGCGCGTGCCCGGTGCGTTCGACAGCGTTGAAATGGGCGTCCGCGCCATTCTGGGCCAGCAGGTCACCGTTAAAGCAGCGACAACCCTCAGCAGCCGGTTTGCCCAGGCGTTTGGTGAGCCTTGCTCGACGCCTTTCGCGGACCTGTCTCGCTACTCTGCCCAACCGCAGCGCATTGCGCAGGCGACGGTCAATGAGATTGCCAGCCTTGGCATTGTCAGCGCACGCGCCAGAGCGATTCTGGCCTTCGCTGACGCCTGTGTGGCGGGCAGCTTACGGTTTAACGCCACGCTCACGCCTGATGACATCATGGCGCGTCTGGTGGCACTTCCGGGCATTGGTCCCTGGACGGCCCATTATATCGCCATGCGCGCTCTGCGCTGGCCGGATGCGTTTCCAAAAGAAGATATCGCCATACGGAATAACCTGGGTGGCCTGACGCCCAAGGCCGCAGAAGCGCGTTCACAGCAATGGCGTCCCTGGCGCAGCTATGCTGTGATGCATATCTGGAAAAGCCTGTGATGATCGCACAGCGATTTTGCGATTACGCATAATCAGAAAAATAACCGCATCCTCACTAAACTCCTGCGCCGGGCAACCGATAACCAATTTGGCTTAACATCGTTGACATGGGCAGGAGGCAGCAGTCATGGCGTTGCGGTTAGAAAATACAAAAATAGCGCATAAACTCAGTTTGGGATTTGGACTCGTTTTATTGTTAGTCGTGGGATCGGGCAGTATTAGCGTATTACGCTTTAAAAACATCCATGACGTTTATGAACAGAGCAACGTGATTTACGACATCAACATCGATGTATTCCAGGCAAAAATAAACCGGCTGAAACTGCTGTATGGGGATGAAAAAGCGGGAAAAGTCATGGCAGATTACATTGCTCATGCCTCTCTGCTCACCCAGGATGCTCAGCAGTACCCGTGGCAGCCGGAACAGCAAACCCAGCTTCAGGATATCGCCAGCCAACTCAGCCACTTTCAGAACAGTATCACCGCGATGACGCAAGCCATGCAGGCGCTGGCGGCAACGGGAAAACAGCTTGATCAACGCAACATGCAAAGCCAGTCAACACTGTATGAAGCGTTGATTAAGACCCAGGTGACTGATGCCAGCGTGCTGTTCCAGCAACTTCTTGCCATCAGCCAGTTACGCGACCAGCTTCAGTTACTCCGTTACGATCCCGCTAATGCTGCCGCGCTAGACGTGCAGCTTCAACAGCAATCCAACGCGATTCAGTCCAGCATCACGGCCTTGTTGCCGCAGTTGCCGCCAGAAGCACAGACGCAGCTGAACGCATTATGGAGCGCGACTCTCGACGTCAAGCAACTCAGTGAGCGTTATGCAGCGGGCTTTCGTGCCCTCAACGTGGCGGAGAGCGCGGTTAAAGCAGACGGCGATAAAAGCAGTGCCATTATCAAAAATATTCTGCAGCAGATGAAATCGCAAAACAGCAGCCTGACCAACGGCGCTATCAACCTGACGCTACTGACGGTGAGCATTGCGGTGCTGCTGGGCATCCTGATCGCCTGGCTGATTAGCCGCCAGATTACACATCCGGTGAGAAGAAACCTGATGCTGGCAGAGCGCATCGCCAGCGGTGATTTAAGTGCCACTATCACGCCTGGCGGTCATGATGAGCTGGGCAAGCTGGCGGGGGCAATGGGGGCAATGAATCACCGTCTGCGGACGATTATTCAGGAAGTGCGCGACAGCGTCTTCACCGTCTCCCAGGCGGCGAGCAGTATCAACAGCGACAATCACAACCTTTCTTCACGGACTGAGCAACAGGCCGCGGCCGTGGTGCAGACCGCTGCCAGTATGGAGCAGTTGACTGTTACCGTTAAGCACAACGCCGACAACGCCCGCCATGCCAGTCAGATAGCGGCTGAAGCCTCTCTGCAGGCTGAACAAGGCGGTGCCGCGGTCAGCGAAGTCGTGCAAACCATGGGTGACATCTCGGCCAGTTCAAAGAAAATTGCCGAAATCACCGCCGTCATTAACAGCATCGCGTTTCAGACCAATATCCTGGCGCTCAATGCGGCAGTTGAAGCGGCGCGTGCCGGTGAACAGGGACGCGGATTTGCGGTGGTGGCCAGTGAGGTACGCAATCTTTCGCAGCGAAGCGCTCAGGCAGCGAAAGACATTGAACGCCTGATCAGTGAGTCAGTCGGTCAGATTACCGAGGGCAACAATCGTGTGGCGCGTGCGGGTGAAAGAATGGGACAGGTGGTGAATGCCATTTCCCGCGTCAATCACATTGTCGGTGAGATCTCTTCTGCTTCTGACGAGCAAAGCCGCGGTATTGAGCAGATTGCCCGTGCAGTATCGGAGCTGGACAGTACCACGCAGCAAAATGCCTCGCTGGTCTCCGCGTCGGCCCTGTCCGCTACGGCGTTGGAAGATCAGGCACTGCGGCTTGAAACGCTGTTAAAACAGTTCAATCTGGAGCCGGGTCAAGCGATACAGCGCTAAGCGACTCGCAGTAACACTACGATTACAGGCGCCCGTTGGGCGCTTTTTTTATGGCATTAACGGTGAGGTCGCCCACTGGTTAAGGCTGACGCATCAGACTGAATCGCTTTGCGATTCAGTCGACCCTGCAGCAGGTTCTCATCCCGCACGTTTGACTGCGTAGCCTACAAACGAAAAGAGCGCCCAGTGGGCTAATGCTGGTCACTTAAGGTGACCAGCCTTTTTTTTATCGGCATATTTCCGGGATCTTATTCGCAGCTCCCGCGGAT